>JBARRQ010000036.1:0-3425 GCA_049644305.1 Gaiellaceae bacterium | reverse complement strand
ATGGAGACGATCGACCGCGCCCGCTTCCCGTCACGCGAGGACCTCGACGCGGAGCTGCCAGTCGCCGGCTTCGGGCAGCCGCGGTTCTCGCGCCTGAGCCAGCACGCGACGATCACGCGCGAGCGCGCGCTCGAGCGGATCCGCGGGCGCCACATCGCCACCTTCGACCTGATCTCGGACGCCGAGTTCGATGAAGGCCTGGCCCGCGCCGAGCGTGAGCTGCCAGACGAGGTGGAGTACCGGCAGGAGTGGCTGATCGTTGTCGCCTCGGCGGACGGTTAGGCTGACCCAACGTGGAAGGGCCGATCTCCGCAGCGCCGGTCGAGCGAGAAGAGATCTCCGTGATGTTCCTTCGCACCGCCGATGATCCCGTAGAGATGGGGCCGGCGTGGCAACGGCTCGAGGGGCTTGTCGGAACGCGCGGCCGGAAGTTCTTCGGCGCCTTCGACCCGCCCACGGGCGAATACCGGGTGTGCGTCCAGATGCAGGAGGGCGACGAGCCTGCTGCGCTGGGGCTGGAGTCGGGCACGCTCCCCGGCGGCCGCTACCTTCGTGCGCGGCTTCGAGGAGAGCCGCCTGCGGTGTATGACCTGATCGGCCCGACCTTCGAAGCGCTCGTTGCCTCCGCCAAGCCGGACGAAACCCGTCCCAGCATCGAATTTTACCGGCGGCGGGACGAGATCGACCTGCTCCTTCCGGTTGCCGGCTAGGCTCCGTCCGTCCGGGCAGCTAGAGTCCCGCGCGACGAAGCCCCTTTAACTCGGTCCCGTGAGGCCGGAAAGGAGTCGACGGTGAGCAAGGCCTTGAGCCGCGCCTGACGGCGCGCACCTCCGAAGCGAAGACCGTTCTCGACGCAGAGGCGATCGAGCGGACGCTGACGCGGATCGCCCATGAGATCGTCGAGGGCAATCCCGACCTCTCAGGAGTCGCGCTGATCGGGATCCACACGCGCGGGGTGCCGCTTGCCCAGCGGCTTCGCCGGGGCATCGCCGAGATCAGCGGGACCGAGGTGGCCTTCGGCCAGCTCGACATCACCTTCCACCGGGACGACGTCCACGTCCGCGGCGGCGAGCCTCCCCGTCACGCCCAGCCGCTCGTCCGCTCGACGACCTTGGACTTCCCGCTCGAAGGCATGACCTGCGTCCTCGTCGACGACGTCCTCTACACGGGTCGCACGATCCGGGCCGCGATCGAGGCGCTCTTCGGTTACGGCCGCCCGGCACGGGTGCAGCTGGCGGTGCTCGCCGACCGTGGTCACCGCGAGCTGCCGATCCGTCCCGACTACGTCGGCAAGAACCTTCCGACCGCCCGGGGCGAGCGCATCCAGGTCGAGCTCGTCGAGGTGGACGAAATCGACCGCGTCCTGCTCGTTCCTCCAGAGGAGACTAGGTGACCCACCATGGGTGAGATCCACGTCATGCGGGAGGACTTCCTCCCGCCCAAGCCGCCGCCTCGCAGGCATTTGATCTCGATTGCCGACCTGAGGCGCGAGGACGTCGAGCGGCTACTCGCGACCGCCCGCAGCTTCTCTCGCTCGCTCGAGCGTGAGGTGAAGAAGCTGCCGACCCTGCGCGGCTACACGGTCGTCAATGTCTTCTACGAGTCCTCGACTCGAACCTCGTCGAGCTTCGAGCTCGCGGCGAAGCGGCTCTCGGCGGACACGATGTCGATCAAGGCGGGCGGCTCGTCGGTCGACAAGGGCGAGTCGCTCAAGGACACCGCGCTGACACTCGGGGCTTACGACCCGGACGTGATCGTCATCCGGCACCCGCAGATCGGAGCGCCGCAGCTCGTCGCCCGGTACACGGGGGCCCATGTCGTCAATGCGGGAGACGGCAAGCACCAGCATCCCACCCAGGCGCTGCTCGACCTGTACGCGATCCAGGACGAGCTCGGCCGGATCGAGGGCGTCCACGTGGCGATCGTGGGCGACATCCTCCACTCGCGCGTGGCTCGCTCCAACGTGCAGGCGCTGACGCTGATGGGGGCACGCGTGACGCTCGTCGGGCCTCCGCCGCTGATCCCGCGCGGGATCGAGGCGATGGGGTGTGAGGTGTCGCACGAGATCGACGCGATCGCCGCCGCCGACGTCGTGTACGTGCTCCGCATGCAGCGCGAGCGGATGCAGGAGGGCGCGAACTACGTGCCTTCTCTACGCGAGTACTCGGCGCGCTGGGGCGTTACGCCGGACCGGCTGCGCCCCGGCCAGAAGGTGATGCACCCGGGGCCGATGAACCGCGGGGTCGAGATCGACCCTCGCGTCGCGGACGCCGCCGATGCGCTGATCGAGACGCAGGTGCGCGCCGGGCTGGTCGTGCGGATGGCTGTGCTCTACGACCTGCTCACAACCGGGCCGGTGCCGGTAGCCACCACCGAGCCGCTGGAGGTGGCGTGATGCTCTTCGGAAAGAACGGGCTCAGGGACGACCTCGTCGTGCGTGGCGCGCGCGTCGTGGACCCCGTCGAGGGAATCGACGCGGTCTGCGACGTGCGCGTCGACGCCGGCTCGGTCGCCCAGCTCGGAACGAATGTCGAGGCGAACGGGCACCGGGTCGTCGAGGGCGCAGGGCTCGTGCTCACACCCGCGTTCGTCGATCCCCATGTGCACCTGCGTGTCCCAGGGCGCGAAGACGAGGAGACGATCGCTTCGGGAACCGCGGCCGCTGCAGCCGGAGGTTATTGCGCGATCCTCGCCATGCCGAACACCGAGCCGGTCGTGGACTCGGCCGCGGTGCTCGGTTCGCTCATCGAGGACGCGCAGGCGGAGGCCGTAGTTCCCGTCGGCTTCCTCGCCGCCATCACACGCGGCCAGGAGGGAGCCGAGCTGACCGAGATGGGCGAGCTCGCGGAACAGGGCGCGGCGGGCTTCAGCGACGACGGCCGTCCCGTGGTCGCTCCGGGGCTGATGCGCCGCGCGCTCCAGTACCACCGAATCACGGGGCGGCGCCTGGCGCTCCACTGCGAGGAGCCAACGCTGAGCTCACGTGGACAGATGCACGAGGGGGCAGTCTCGGCGGAACTGGGGTTCGCCGGGTACCCGTCCGTCGCGGAGAGCGTGATGGTCGAGCGGGACCTGGCCCTCGCTGAGTACGAGGGGCAGCCGCTGCACCTGCTCCACCTCTCCGCACGCGAGTCGGTGGAGGCGCTCTCGCGCGCGCAGGCGGCCGGCGTCACGGCCACCGGCGAGGTGACGCCGCACCACCTCTGCCTGACGGACGAGGCGGTGCGGACGCTCGATCCTAACCTGAAAATGAATCCGCCCCTGCGCAGCGCGGACGACCGCGCCGCGCTGATCGAGGGCCTGCGCGACGGGACGATCGGCGCCATCGCCACGGACCATGCGCCGCACGCTCGCCACGAGAAAGAGGTGCCGTTCGAAGCGGCGCCGTTCGGCGTGACGGGCCTCGAGACGTCGTTCGCCGCGCT
>JBARRQ010000035.1:0-25043 GCA_049644305.1 Gaiellaceae bacterium | reverse complement strand
GCCGAACGGCGCTGAGCTCTTGGTCAAGCTCGAGTACCGCAACCCCACCGGCTCGATGAAGGATCGAATGGCTCGGGCGATGATCGAGGGGGCAGAACGAGACGGTCTGATCTCGCCCGGCGAGACGGTCGTCGAGTACACGGGCGGCAGCACGGGCCCGGCGTTGGCCCTCGTGTGCCGGGCGAAGGGATACCGAGCGCTCATCGTGATCGCCGACTGCTTCACCGAGGAGCGTTTCCAGCTGATGAAGGCGCTCGGGGCGGAGATCGATCTCATTCCGTCGGTGGAGGGACCGCCGAAGGTGACACCGCAGGACATCGCGAACATGGTCGCCCGGGCGGCGGAGCTTGCTGCTCAGCCCGGCCACTACGCGACCGACCAGTTCAACAACCCCTACATCATCCCCGACCACCGTGATCGCCTAGGCCGCGAGATCTGGGATCAGACCGAAGGACGCGTGACGGCGTTCTGCCACGGGATGGGCACCGCGAGCTCGCTGATCGGCGTCTCGGAAGCACTCAAGCCGCGCGGCGTCTTCATCCAGGGCCACGAGCCAGCGTCGTCCGCGGCGATCACGGGAGGCGCGCCCGGCCCCTTCCTGATCCAAGGGTGGACAGGGTCCGTGATGCCCCACTGGGATCCCGAAAAGGTCGATCACGTCGAGCCGATCGAAGACGACGAAGCGCTCGAGATGACGCGCCGCCTCGCACGTGACGAAGGGATCTTCGCGGGCATCTCGACCGGCGCGAACATCGTCGGCGCGCATCTCCTGGCAGAGCGCCTCGGCCCGGAAGCCGTCATCGTCACGCTCGCCGTTGACACGGGCTTCAAGTACATGAGCGTCAGCCCCTACGCCGGGGCGTAAGCGTACGCTCGGTCGAGCCGGGGCTACCGCCTACTGGGGTTTTGCGTACGTCGACATGGCGCCGAAGTCGACCGCCTCGCAGGCTTCATCGCCGACAACCCACGCGTTGTGCCCAGGCTCGATCCGCGCTGCGTCTCCTGGGCCGAGCTCGCCTTCGGTCCCGTCGTCCATGACGACCTTCATCCGGCCGGAGAGAACGTAGAGCAGATGCGGGGACTGACAGCTGTCCGTCCCGGCGATCGGCCTCACGTGGTCCGACCAGCGCCACCCGGGCTCGAAGGTGCTCTTGAGCGCGCTGCTCTCACCGAGCTTGACGACGCGGGCCTGGCCCTTGTCCGCAAACGGCCGAACCTCGTCGGGAGAATCGAACTGCTTGATCTCGAGACTGGACATTGCTCCCTCCTGGCTGCGAGTTCAGAGGTGGCGATCATCTGTGGCGAGGCGGGCCGGGTCAAGCGCGTACCCCAGGAACGCTCATCGCGGCAGCCGGGTTATTCGGCCGTCAAGGTCGTGCTGTTCGCGCGCGAACGTGCCGCCAGACGGCGCGCGCGAATGGTGCGATCAGCGCCGCCCACAACAGCAGGCCGCCGAAAAAGGCGAGCGCTTCCACGCTCTCCCGACCCTGCTTTTGCCAGTAGACGTCCCTGAGGTTGAGCCAGAGCGCGAATTCGTCGAGAACAAGGGCAGAGGCGGCCCCATAGGCGAGGCCGGTGAGACGAAACGCTCGCCGTCCCGGCTTGTGTTCCGAGCCGAAGAGCAGCAGCCACGCATAGCCGACCAGCAGCAGGCCGACGATCCCGAACACGAGGTGGTGGATGTGCACACCGCCGACGACTATGCCGCCGTTCGGGCCCGCGCCGCGGTAGTGCAGGAACGTCGTGATCCCACGGGTGAGGCCGAGGGCGACGACAAACCCGAGCGCGGCGAACATCGCGCGCTCCCGGCGCGGGCTCAGGTGGTGATGGAGGTGCAGGCCCTTCTCGAGCTCGGCAACGAGCTCATCTGGTTCGGTCACCAGGATCAAGGTAGCGCTCGCGGTCGACGTCGGCGCGCACCAGATCACCGGCGGCTGCGCCACTACCCCAGGCCTCTGCAGCCAATGAGGCCTTCTCGGAGCTGCCGGAGGCTCGGGGGGTCGACCGCGAGCAACTCGGAGACATCGACGGAATGCAGGCCGCGGCGGCGCAGAGCAGGCAGGATTCGGCGTTCCAGGGCGAGCAGCGTCTGGCCCCGGTTCTCGTGCAAGAGAACGATCGACCCCGGCCGGATCGAACGGTCGACCGTCTTGCCGATGTGCTGCCAGGTCGTGCTCGGGCCCGGATAGGAGTCCTTCGAGTCGATGCTCCAGATCACCTCCAGCATCCCGAGCCTGTGCACCGTCCGGTCGACGGCCGCGTCGTGGAGCCCGTAGGGCGGGCGGAAGAGTTGGACACGACCGCCCCCGAACCGCTCGATCGCGGCCTTCGCGCCGGCGATCTCCTGAGTCATCTGCGGCCGGGGCAGGAGCGGGAGCGGAGGGTGCGACCAGGTGTGGTCGCCGATCGTTCCCAGTGCCCGTTCCCTGCGCGGGAGCGTCGGATAGCGGGCGAGCAGCCGGCCGACGAGGAAGAAGCTGGCGTGCGCGTTGGCGCGACGGAGGATCCGGAGGGCGAGGCGAGTGTACGGGCCGGGGCCATCGTCGAAGGTGAGCGCGACGTCGTGGCTGCGGCGGCCGCCGCAGTAGAGCGGAAGGCCGATCCGGATGAAGCGTCTCAGTGCCGCTTCCTGCGCCGCCGGAAGGAGGGGCCTACCGTGGTGGTGGACGGCGTTCGGCCGCCGGCGAGGCTCGGACAGGGTCCCGGCCGCGCGAGCGCGGTGTCTCGGCGGTGCCGAATTGCGGAGATGCCCGGACACGGCGAACGCCGCGATCGCCGCGGCGAACACAACGAAACTGGCCCCTAACGCTCTCCGCCAGCGCCGTCTGCGGCGGCGGGCCCGCAACAGGTTCCGCTGCTCCCGCGAAGGCACTCGCGGAGCCTACGCCCGGCTGGACTCGGCCCGCCGCCGCGATCCCTGGCGCAAACGGCGATCCTGGACTCTCGCTGCCGTCACAGTCGCCGCGCGGAGGGTTCCCGCGCCGCCAGCGCCGGCACCCCGTCTCCAAGCTGACAACGGAAAGGCCCCGTTTCCAGCGCCTTCCTCAAGTGGGCGGAACTTGTCAGTGCGCAAACCAACTCGTTGTCGACCCGGAGGCGCTGACGCTCGCGTGAGCCCGTAAGCGGGGCGCGGCAGCGGCGGTGGCCGCCCACGCCGAGGGAAATTGGGGGGAAATTGGGTGTCGGACACCCGTCGGCGTCAAGGGTTTTTCGTGCCGAGAGTGGAGATCTTTCTCCAAAGCCCGAGCTTGCCGCCGATGCCGGCTTGGCCGGTATCGGCTTACGGTCGCTCGTCGACAGAACAAGACTCGAGCGAAGTCGTCATGCCTCCGCGCAGCGGAGGCGGACTTCGGTCGACGATGGGCGTGACTGGGATCGAACCAGTGACCTCCCGCGTGTGAAGCGGGCGCTCTCCCGCTGAGCTACACGCCCTGAGCCGTGCCTACTGTTCTGAGGATACCGGGGCGCTTGTCCGGCTGAGGAGCTCGCGGGCGCGCTCTCGCGCCTCGGGATCGTGGGTCTGCCAGAGGCGCTCGACGAGAACTCGGACGACCTCGCGAATGCCGATCATCCCGAGCAGGTTCTCCCCCTGAAGCACCGGAACGTGGCGGATCTTGCGCTCGCTCATGAGCCTCGCCGCGTCGAGGATGTCGTCGTCGGGGGAGAGCGTGACGAGCTGCCGGGTCATCACGTCGCCGACCTCGACGTCTGCGAAGTTCGGCCCCTCGCCGGCTAGGCGGAGCACGTCGCGCTCGGTGAAGATGCCCACCAGCCGCTCGCCCTCGCAGACGGCAACCGAGCCGACGTTCTCCTCGAGCATCCGCGCGATCGCGAGACGAACTGGGTCTTCCGGCGAGACAGTCACTACCCGGAACGCCATCACGTCTGCGACTGCCACGACCCTAGAGTCTAAACGCACAAGAGTGGCTGGTACCATCGCCGGCCTCGGGCCGGGCCCGAGCGGTGGGAGCTTGCGAACCGCGTCAGATCCGGGAGGAAGCAGCGCTAAGCAATGCCTCTCAGGCGCGCGGTCGCCCGGCCCGGGACCGAGGGACCGCTTCGATAGAGTCGGAGCGTGGCCGCCCTCTACCGGAAGTACCGCCCGCAGGACTTCGACGAGGTCGTGGGGCAGGAGGCAGTGGTGCGCACGCTCAAGAACGCTATCGCGCACGGGCAGATCCGGCAGGCCTACCTCTTCGCGGGCCCGCGAGGCACCGGCAAGACATCGCTGGCGCGCATCCTCGCCAAGGCGCTCAACTGCGAGCAGGGGCCAACGCCGAGCCCGGACAAGACGTGCCATGCCTGCCGCGCGATCGCCGAGGGCACCTCGCTCGACGTCATCGAGATGGACGCAGCCTCGCAGCGCGGGATCGACGACATCCGCGAGATCCGCGAGCGCGTCGTGCTGCAGCCGGTCGAGGGGCGCTACAAGGTGTACATCCTCGACGAGGCCCACCAGCTCACGGACGCGGCCTTCAACGCGTTGCTCAAGCTGATCGAAGAGCCTCCTCCCCACCTCGTCTTCGTCTTCTGCACGACCGACCTCGCGAAGATGCTGCCCACGGTCCGCTCGCGCTGCCAGACGTTCTCGTTCTCGCGGCCGCGGCTGCCGGAGCTGGTTCAGGTGCTACGTCGCGTGGCCGAAGGAGAGGGGATCGAGGCGCCCGATGCTGCGCTCTCGTTGATCGCACGCGCGGCCCGCGGCGCCTACCGCGACGCGGTCTCGACGCTCGACCAGCTCGCAGCCGCAACCGAGAAGCAGGTGACGGTCCAGGCGGTCCTCCAGCTGCTCGGCGCAGTCGAGGAGGAGGCGCTCTTCCGTCTGTGCGATCTCATCGTCGACCGCGACACGGCCGGCGCGCTGACGTTCGTCGAGGAGCTCTCGGAGCAGGGCCAGGACCTCGGACGGCTCGTGACCGACCTGCTCGAGCACCTGCGCCACCTACTGCTCGTCCAGCATCTCGGCGAGGTGCCGGAGTCGCTGCCGGTAACCGAGGAGACTCGGGACCGGCTGCGCGAGCAGGCGAACCAGCTCGGCGAGGCGACGGTGCTACGGCTCTGCGATCTGCTCGCCGTCGCCGTGGATGACCTGCGCCAGGGCGGAGACCCGCGCCTGCCTCTGGAGCTCGCGCTCGTGAAGGTCACGAGGCCCGCGGCCGATCTCTCCCGCGAGTCGACGTCGTTCCGGCTCGAGCAGCTGGAACGGACAGCGCATTCAGACGTTGCCGAGGGGACTGTCCCAGGCCCACCCCCGGAAGAGCCGGCCCCGGACGAGACGGTCTCGGCAGAACCGCCGTCGCTCGAGCTGGAGCAGCTGCAAGAGGCCTGGCAGCGGACGATCCTCCCGGCCGTCGAGGAGAGGTCGATCCCGACCGCGTCGGTCCTGCGCGAGGCCCATCCGAAGGGGCTCGCGGGCGACACGCTCACCGTCGAGTTCCCGCGAGAGGCGTCGTTTCATCGCCAGCTCGCGGAGGATCCCAAGAACGCGACGCTCCTCGAGGAGGCGCTCTACGAGGTCACCGGCCGCCACCTCGCGCTCGAGTTCGAGGTCGGCGAGAACGGCGGCGAGGAACCGCCTGCGGAGGAAGAGCAGCCCGCGAGCGAAGAGGAGATCATCGAGCTGATGAAGGGCACGTTCGACGCGCGCGAGGTGAACGACCCGGGAGCCGGACAATGAGCGGTATGGACATGAACAAGATGCTCCAGCAGGTGCAGCAGATGCAGGAGCAGATGCAGAAGGCCCAAGAAGAGCTCAAGACCGAGACGGTCCAGGCGAGCGCCGGCGGCGGCATGGTCACGGTGACCGCGACTGGCGGCGGCGAGATCCGCGAGATCAAGATCGACCCGAAGGCGATCGACCCGAACGAGCCGGAGCTGCTCGAGGACATGGTCGTCGCAGCGGTGAACGAGGCGCTCCGATCGTCGCAGGGCCTGATCGAGTCGAAGCTCGGTCCCGCTCTGGGCGGCCTCAGTGGCCTCGGCCTGCCGGGGCTCTAGTGGCCGGCGCCAAGGTCGACGCGCTGAAACGCGTCCCGCTATTCGCCACGCTCGACGAAGGCGACCTCGAGTGGATCGCGGAGGCCACGACCGAGGTCGAGACGCCTGCGGACCAAGTCCTGATTCAGCCGGGGCAGGCAGGCACCGGGATGTTCTTCATCACCGAGGGAACAGCCGTCGTCGAGCGGAAACGCACCCCCGTGGAACTCGGCCCGGGTGAGTTCTTCGGCGAGCTCGCACTGATCAGCCCCGACGCAAGGAGGACCGCGCGCGTACGTGCAAAGGAGACCCTCCGGTGCCTCGCGCTCGATCGCGCCTCTTTCCGCAAGCTCGTCAGCGAGCACCCGGACGTCGCCGTGTCGCTGCTCGAGGTTGCGCTGACCCGTCTGGCGGAGAACGCAGGCGTCTCCAGCGACTGAACACCGCTTTCCCGCGGGGCGATGAGTCTTGCGCGGGTCTGAGGTCTAAGTGGTCGTAGCAGTGTCGATCAGAAGGGAGCAGAGATGCAGCACATCACCCCGTTCCTGTGGTTCGACGATCAGGCCGAGGAGGCAGCGAGCTTCTACGCGTCGGTGATTCCGAACTCCAAGATCCTGGGGGTCACCCAATACGGAGAGGCCGGCCCCAGAGCGCCGGGAACCGTCATGACGGTCGACTTCCAGCTCAACGGCCAGCCGTTCGTCGCGCTCAACGGCGGCCCGGAGTTCACGTTCACCGAGGCGGTCTCGTTCCTCGTCAGCTGCGAGCGCCAGGAAGAGGTGGACGAGTTATGGGAGAAGCTCTCCGAGGGCGGAGAAAAGGGACCGTGTGGGTGGCTCAAAGACAGGTACGGCCTCTCCTGGCAGGTCGTCCCCACGCTGCTCGAAGAGTTGATTCGCGATCCCGACCCGGAGAAGTCGCAGCGCGTTATGAAGGCGATGATGCAGATGGGCAAGATCGAGATCGAGCCTCTGAAGAGGGCGTACGAAGGAGAGGAACAGGCGGCGCCGACTCGTTCGTGATGCAAGCTCAGCTCCCGAGAGCCGGCGGCTGAGACCGACCCAAAAGGCACAATGGCGGCGTGTTCAGCCCGTCTGTGGACAACCTGGTCGCGCAGCTGACGCGGCTTCCCGGCGTGGGCCAGCGCACGGCGCAACGGCTTGCCTTCCACCTCCTGCGTGTGCCGAAAGACGAAGCGCTCGCGCTCGCGCAGGCGCTGGAGGAGGTCAAGGAGCGCGTCCGTTTCTGCCGCGAGTGCGGCAACCTCACCGAGGAGGAGACGTGCGAGATCTGCCGGGACGCCCGCCGCGACCGCGCGATCGTCTGCGTCGTCGAGCAGCCCGCCGACCTGATCTCGCTCGAGCGAACGCACGAGTACCGCGGCCTCTACCACGTGCTCGGCGGCGCGCTGTCTCCAATCGACGGCGTCGACCCCGAGCACCTGCGCATCGACGAGCTCCTCGGCCGGGTCGAGCGCAACGGGATCGAGGAGGTCGTGCTGGCAATGAATCCGAACATGACCGGCGAGGCGACCGCCGCCTACCTCGCCGATCGCCTGCGAGGGCGCGTGCGCGTGACTCGGCTCGCGAGCGGCCTTCCCGTCGGCGCCGACCTCGAGTACGCCGACGAGGTCACGCTTGGCAGGGCGCTCAGCGGTCGCCGAGAAATGTAGGTAGCACGGGGGAACCCCTGGTTCCCCATGTCCCCCCTCCTTGCGCGGAAGCTCGCAAACGATTGTTTCAGGAGCCGCCACGCGCGCCCTTGATTCCTTCGGTCTTGTCGCAGTGAGGCTCACGCCGGGCAAAGCCCGGCTCCGCCGGCGAATCATGCTGAATCCACGACGGTATTGCGGCCGAGAGCCCTGAGCAGCGCCCCTACACTGTTCCCGTGACGACTACCGAATTCGAGGCACTTCCTGCCCTCGAGGGCGGCGAGCCCCGGCTCGGGACGCTCGTGATGAAGTTCGGAGGCACTTCCGTCGCTGACTCGGGGAAGATCAAGGACGTCGCGGCGCGCATCGTCGCCGCCCGCGCAGGAGGTAGCCGAGTGGTCGCCGTCCTCTCCGCGATGGGCGACTCGACAGACGAGCTCGTCCGCCTCGCGTACCAGGTCTCGTCTCGGCCGAAGCCGCGCGAGCTCGACATGCTGATCTCTGTCGGCGAACGCATCTCTTGCGCGCTCGCGGCGATGGCCATTCACGACCTCGGCGAGGACGCGATCTCGTTCACCGGGTCGCAGGCCGGGATCGTCACCGACACCGTCCACGGCCGCGCAAAGATCGTCGACGTCCGTGCGCAGCGAATCCACGAGGCGCTCGACCAGGACAAGATCGTGCTCGTCGCCGGCTTCCAGGGCGTCTCGACCGACCAGGACATCACGACGCTCGGCCGGGGCGGCTCCGACACGACCGCCGTCGCGCTCGCCGCCGCGCTCGGCGCCGAGGTTTGCGAGATCTACACCGACGTCGAGGGCGTGTTCACCGCCGACCCGCGCCTGGTGCCGAGTGCTCGCAAGCTCCACGCCGTCAGCTACGAGGAGATGCTGGAGCTGGCCTCGTCGGGCGCAAAGGTGCTGCAGGTACGCTCGGTCGAGCTCGCCCGGACGCACGACGTCAAGCTGCACGTCCGCTCCACGTTTTCGTCCGCGGAGGGCACGTGGATTCGCCAGGAGGACGAACGGATGCTCGAGAAGGCGCTGATCTCCGGAGTCACGCATACGCGTCAGGAGATGCTCTATCGCGTCGAGGGCACGACCCCCGCGCAGCTGTTCGCAGTGCTCGCGAATGCCGGGGTGAACGTGGACACGATCGTGCGCACCGGCTCGGAGATCCTCTTCTCGGCGCCGGCCGAGGATCGCGACGCTGCGGGAGACGCGCTCGACGGGCTCGCGGTGGAATGGAGCGCCAGAGACGATCTCGGCACCGTGAGCGTCATCGGCGCAGGCATGAAGAGCCACCCGGGCGTTGCGGCGAAGGCCTTCGAGACGCTCTCCGCCGCCGGGATCGAGCCCGAGCTCGTGACGACCTCGCCGATCAAGATCGCCTGTCACGTCCTCAGTGAAGAGGTCGAGCGAGCCGTCGCCGAGCTCCACCGCGCCTTCGAGCTCGATTCGCCCGAGGCTGAGCGCCGGCATGCCTGAGGCCCGCATCGGCGTGATCGGCGCGACCGGAGCGGTCGGGCGTGTCGTCCTCGAGCTGCTGAGCGAGCGCGGCTTCGAGTCTGTACGCGCCTTCGCCTCTGCACGGTCGGCCGGACAACGCTTGCCGGACGGACGCGTCATCGAAGAAGCGACCCCGGAGGCGCTCTCTGCGGGCGACCTCGACCTTTGCCTCTTCTCGGTAGGGACACGCGCGAGCGAGGAGCTGGTTCCCCACGCCGTAGCCGGAGGAGCGGTCTGCATCGACAAGTCGGCGGCGTTCAGGCTCGCCGACGGAGTCCCGCTGGTGGTGCCGGAGGTAAACGGGCATCGCGCACTGGAGCACACGGGGATCGTGGCGAACCCGAACTGCTCCACGATTCCGCTCACGCTCGTCTTGAAGCCGCTGCACGACGCGGCCGGCTTGCGCGCAGTGCGAGTCGCGACCTACCAGTCGGTCTCCGGCGCGGGGGCGGCGCGACTCCGGCAGCTGCTCGACGAACCGCCTGCCGAGCACGATCTCATCTGGGACTGGGACTACGACGGCGAGGATTTCGAGGACGAGGCCAAGCTCCGTGCGGAGACCCGGAAGATCCTCGAGTTGCCCGGGCTGCCGATAAGCGTCACGTGCGTCCGGGTGCCGGTGCCGGTCGGCCATGCCGAGTCGGTTTGGATCGAGACCGAGGAGCCGCTCGCGCCCTCGCGCGCGCGTGAGCTACTGGAAGCGGCGCCTTCCGTGCAGCTCGAGGAGTTCCCCACGCCGGGCAAGGCAGCCGGCGGCGACGAGGCGCTGGTCGGCCGAATCCGCCGCGACCCGGCCGCCGAGAACGGCCTCTCGCTGTTCCTGGCCTGCGACAACCTGCGCAAGGGCGCGGCGCTCAACGGGATCCAGATCGCGGAGCTGGTCCTCTCCCAGCGCGCGATTGCGGCGTAGCGGTTCCTGAATAGGCCGGAATCCGTTCTTTTCTCAAGCCAGCTCTGCGAAATCCCGATAACTCGGCTGATGCGGCCCGCTCGCCTCGACCACTCCTTCTTCGACAACGAGCCTCGCTCGCACCTGGGCGCCCTCCTGTTGCGCAAGGGCCTCGTGACGAACGAGGAGCTCGACCGCGCGCTGGCCGAGCGGGAGCCCGGCGAGCTGCTCGGCGAGGCACTCGTCCGGTTGCGCATCTGCTTCGAGAACGACATTGCCCGCGTCCTCGCCGAGCAGGCGAACGTCGAGTTCGTCGACATCGGCATCACCTCGGTCGACCGGCGTGCCGTCGAGCTGCTTCCGCGGAAGCAGGCCAAGCGGCTACGTGCAATCCCGGTTCGGCTGCACCCCGACGGCGACGTCTCGGTCGCGGTCGCCGACCCGACCGACGAGACGCTCCTGCCGCAGCTGAAGCTCGCCATGGGCCATCCCGTCCGCCTGCTCGTGACGACTCCCTCGGCGATTCGCGCCGCCTGGGACGCCGCGTACTGAGCCTAAGGCCGCCGGGGCGCCGGGACCGGCTCAGGCAGAAAAGCCTCCCGCAGTGCCCGCAGCACCTTGGCGCGCTTCCCTTCCAGAACGGGCACGAGGCCCCCTAGCTCGAGCCGCGCAAGCTCGATCCGGCCGGACGTGCGAACTGTCTGAAAGCCGAAATCCGAAAGGAAGTCGCGGGGAAACACGGTCCGGTGGACGAGGAAGCGCTCGTAGTCCGACTCGCCCTCCGGGTAGCGGTAGGCGAACGTCTCGAGCGCCGCGGCGCCCTTGTCCTTGGCCTCGCCGACAGCGGCCAGGAAGAGGGACTGAAGCACCCAGGGGCTCGTCCGGTCGACGAGATAGGCGCATGTGACGAGCATCGCGTCGTCCGAGGACGGCCCTGCCGGCAGCTCGGCCGCACGCGGGAAGAGCCGCGACGGCCCGTACTGCATCGAGCCGAGCACTCGCCCGTCGTCGTCGTAGTAGATCGTGCCCCAGGCGCCCCACTCGCTCTCGGCCTTCTCGATCCAGCGCCGCTTGTCGACGGTCCGCCCGCCGGTCCGCGACTGCCACCAGACGCACTCGTGGCAGACCGTGGGCACCTGCTCGAGCGTGGCGCCCGTCAGTCCGGCCAAACGCGTCTTCACTCAGGCCCGATCTCGTCGACGACGACGTTCACGGCCTGGGGCCTTGCGCCGGCCATACGCTCGAGGTAGTCGGCGACGCGACGCTGTACCTCGCGGCCGACCTCCTCGGCCGAGGAGCCCCAGGCAAGCCGGATGTGGAGCTCGACGGTCGCGCGCCCGTCCTCACCCTCGATACGCACGGCCCCGTGCCGAGGCAGCCGGCTGTCGACCAGCCCGCGCACGCCGTCGACCTCCCGGGCTGCGTCGGCGGCATAGCTGGCAAGGACGTCGGCGGCGACGCTCGCATTGCCCTCCATTAATTGGATTCTAGGACGAGCTCCGTGGCTTCCGGCCGCGCGAGGAAGCGGAAGGGGACGAACGTCGTGCCCAGGCCGGCCGAGAGGTGAAGCGTGCCGCCCGGACGGCGGTAGAGGCCGCGGACGTAGGTCCAGCGGATGTGCGCAAGCCGCAGACGGCCGCCCGGCCAGGGCACGCAGATCTGGCCGGCGTGCAGGTGGCCGGAGAGGACGAGGTGGAACGCGCCGGGAGGGAGCCGGTCGACCACGTCCGGGAAGTGGCACAGGAGGATGCGCAAGTCGGCAGCCGGATCCGCAAGGCGCTCGGGCCTGGCAAGCCGGCGGCGGTAGGAGCGCGGGTCGACGCCGACGAGCTGAACCAGGCGGCCGTTCAGCTCGATGGTGCGCGAGTCGTCGGCGAGCAGCGTCGCCGGCTGGAGGTCGTAGAGCTCGACCGGATGCGAGAAGGGATCTCGCGTGAGCGCGAAGTCGTGGTTCCCGAGCACGGCGTAGCAGCGCGGCAGCCGGGCCAGAAGGGAGCGCAACCGCTCCTCGCCCGCGCGCCGTGAGAGGAGGTCGCCGCTGATCAGCGTCAGATCGGGCCGCCGCTCCTCGACCCAGTCGACGGCGCGCTCGATCGCCTGCGAGCCGCGCGAGGGAAATCCGAGGTGGAAGTCGGAGAGGTGCGCGATACGGAGCCCGTCGAGCTCGCGAGGCAGACCGGGCAGCGGGCAGGGAAGCGTCTCCAGCCGCACCCAGCCTGCCTCGAAGTGCCCCCAGGCCAGACCCGCGGCCGAGGTCGCAAGCCCGAGACGACGGAGCGTCATAAGGCGAAGGTTAGAGTTGTGCGGTGGACCCACTCGCGGTTCCGGACGAGTCGGTCGCGGCACTCGAGCGCGTCGCCGCCGAGGCGCGGGAGTATCTGGCGACGCTTGCCGACCAGCCCGTCCGCTCGGAAGGGTCCGACGAGGCCGCGGCGCGATTCGGCGGGCCGCTGCCGGAGGAGGGTGCCGGCACGCTCGCCGCTCTCGAGGAGCTGCTCCGCGAGGGTGCCGAGGCTCATGTCCGCTCCGCAGGGCCCCGCTTCTTTCACTGGGTGATCGGCGGCTCGACTCCCGCGGCGCTCGCAGCCGACTGGGTCACGTCGATCCTCGACCAGAATGCCGGCGGCTGGGAGGCCTCGCCGCTCGCCGCGCGGCTGGAAGAGGTCTCGATCCAATGGCTTCTCGAGCTCTTCGACCTTCCCACCGACTGGTCCGGCGTCCTCACCACCGGCGCCACGATGGCGAACTTCACGGGCCTCGCGGCGGCACGCCAGTGGTGGGGCGACCAGCACGGGATCGACGTCTCGAAGTCCGGCCTGGCTGAGTTGCCGCCGACCCCGGTCCTGAGCAGCCGGTTCATTCACGTCTCCACGCTGAAGGCGCTCGCCATGTTGGGCATCGGACGAGACCGGGTGATCGACTGCTCCGATGCGGACGGCAGGCTCGAGCCGTACGCCCTGGAAGCCGCGCTGAGAGGCCTCGACGGGCAGCCGGCGATCGTGATCGCCAACGCCGGCGAGGTAAACGCGGGCCACTTCGATCCGATCCGGCCGGCAGCGGAGGTGGCGCGCGCCCACCGCGCGTGGGTGCACGTCGACGGTGCGTTCGGCCTCTTCGCTCGCGTGACACCGCGCGCGGCGGAACTGGCCGACGGCGTCGAGCTGGCGGACTCGGTGGTCTCCGACGGTCACAAGTGGCTGAACGTCCCGTACGACTGCGGCTTCACGTTCGTACGCGACAGGTCCTACCTCGGCGACACGTTCGCCGCCGCCGCGGCCTATCTGCCGGAGGCCACCGACGACCGCCCGATCTTCGGCTTCATGGGCCCGGAGCTCTCGCGTCGCGCCCGCTCGCTCGCCGTCTGGGCAACCTTGCGCGCCTACGGCCGTGACGGTTACCGGTCGATCGTCGAGCGCTGCCTCGACAACGCCAAGCATCTTGCGCGCCTCGTCGACGAGGCCGACGACACCGAGTTGCTCCTGCCCGCACCGCTGAACGTTGTCTTCTTCCGCTACCGCCCGCCGGACGTTCCCGAAGACGAGCTCGACGAGCTCAACCTCCTCATCGAGGAACAGATCCTCAAGGACGGGCGCGTCTACGTCGGCACCACGAGGTGGGCGGGGGTGGTCGGCTTCCGGCCTGCATTCGTCAACTGGCGCACCACCGCGGCCGATGCCGCGCTCGTTCTGGAGACGGTGCGCGATCTCGGTGCCCGGGTCCTGGCGACAGCCTGAGAGCTACGGAACTTCGAGCTTCTCGACGACCGGGTCAACCGAGACGACGTGCCGCTTGAACTGGAGCTCGGACTCCTCGAGCCCCGCGGCGACGCCGATCAGCTGCGAGAGGTGCAGGATCGGCATCTGGAAGTCCTTGCCGGTCGCCTCGCGCAGCTTCGACTGCCAGGCGTCGAGCGAGAGGTGGCACAGCGGGCAGGGCGTGACCATTGCGTCTGCGCCGGCCTCTGAGGCCTGCTCGACCGGCTGGATCAGCTCGCCGAGCGCGACCTCCTCGCGGGCCTGGATGATCGGAAAGCCGCAGCACTTGATCTTGGCGGGATAGTCGATCGGCTCGCCGCCGCACGCTTCGATGATCGCCTCGAGCGACCAGGGGCGGTCGGGATCCTCGAAGCCGAGGATCTTCGAGGGCCTCAGGATCTGACAGCCGTAGAACGGCGCCACGCGCAGGCCCTTGAGGCCTTTGTGCGCCACCTGCTTCAGCCGGTCGTAGCCGTCGCCTTCGGCGATGAGCCACAGCAGGTGCTTGACCTCGACCGCGCCGGTGTACGGGGGCGCACCGACCGCTTCCAGGTTCGTGCTCACGCGCGCGAGCAGGTCCGGGTCGTTTTTCAGCTGCCAGTTGGCCTGGCGGAGATTGAGCGTGCAGACGTTGCAGATCGTCATCAGCGTGTCCGAGCCGGTCTGCTCCGCATAGGCCAGGATGCGCGCGTTCAGATGGAGGTAGTAATCGGGCTCCGCCTCGTGGATGTCGCCTGCGCCGCAGCAGGTGACCGATTCCAGCTCGACGAGCTCGAGACCGAGCTTCGGCGCGAGCGCCTTCGTCGACGTGTTCAGCTCCTTCGCCGAGAGCGCCGCCAGGCAGCCGGTGTAGTACGCGACTCTCATTCTTCCGCGGGCGGCGGCTCGACGCCGGGCTGGACCTCCGGCGCCGTCTCGCGGGCGCCCGCCTCCTCCGTGAACTCGATCCGGCCGAGGGCGTGTTCTCCCTGGACGATCCCGAGGGCTCCGTCTCGGCCCTGCTCCCTGACCAGGTCGTGCAGGGCACGGGCTTCGTCCACGTCTCGCGCGACGTGCGGCGGAAACGGCGGCGGCACCTTGCCGTGCTTCGCGAGCTTCAGCGCGAAGCCCGTCTGCTTGATCGCCGAGACGATCCCCTGCGTCTTCGGCACGAGCTCCGTCTCGCGCAACCAGCCTGTGGTCTCGGCCGAGCGGACGAACCACTTTGCGTGCTTGGCGCCCATGTCGTGGTCGATCCCCTCCTTGATCGACTCGGCTCCGAGCTTGGCGATCGCGTCACGCGGATCGACGCCTTTCGGACAGCGCTCGTTGCAGAAATAGCAGCGGGTGCAGTCCCAGATCCCGTGCTCCTCGTTGAGCTCGTTCAAGCGCTCGATGTCCGCATGGTCGCGCGCGTCTCCGACGAAGCGGAAACCCTTCGCCAGGGCGGCGGGGCCGAGGAACTCCGGGTCGGACTCCATCGAGTTGCACTCGGAGACGCAGCAGCCGCACATGATGCAGAGCGCCTCCTTGTGGATCACGTTCATCTGCTGCTGCGAGACGATCCGCTCCTTCTCGGCAACCTCGTCGTAGCCGGGGTCCAGCCAGGGCTTGACCGCGCGGATCTTGTCCCAGAAGGGCACCATGTCGACGACGAGGTCCTTGATCACGGGCATGTTGCCCATGGCCGAGATCACGGGGACATGGCCGGAATCGACAATCGGCTTCATCCGCTCCTTGCAGGCGAGAATGGCGCGTCCGTCCATTCGCATACCGCACGAGCCACAGATCATCATGCGGCAGCTCTTGCGGTACGCGAGCGTGCCGTCGTGCTTGTCCTTGATCAGGTCGAGCACGTCGAGGAGGCACGCCCATTCAGGCGCGTCGACCTCGTACTCGCGCAGCGCCCGCTCTCCCGTGTCCGGATCGAACCGCCAGATCTTGAGGGCGACGTCCATCAGCCTCCCTGCCGCAGCTTCGTCACGTCCACGACGGAATAGCTGGGCGGCGCGCTGATCGAGACGTGCGAGCCGAAGTCGTGCAACTCGATCGTCACCGACGGCGCCTGCCCTTTCCCCGGCAGCGTGAGCTTTCGGATGTAGCCCTTGCCGTCGATCCAGACGTCGACCTGGAGCTTTCGAGCCCCTGTCGTGCCAATCGCCTGTCGAAGCGACTGCCGCGCACTCCCACTCGCCCGCTTCGCCGCCAACTCGAGATCGACGGTGACCTTGTAGTGGGTCATCGCCTCGCCGCGAACGGTCTCCGTCCCCACCTTCGTGAGGTGACCCGACGAGCCCCGCAGATAGGCGAGGGCCCCGGTCGGCGTCGAGCTCTCGCCGAGAAGACCGCCGAGACCAAGTTGTCGTGCCTGCCCGGCGATCCTGGCCAGGTCGAACTTGACCCACTCCTTCGCCCCGGTCAGGCCGGCCTGGGAGAACGCAGGCGAGCGCATGTAAAGAGCCTTCCCTGTCAGGACCATGTCGATCTTGAGGGGCCGGCCGTTGACGGTGACGGTCATGCCAACCTGCCCGGACGCGCTCTGGCCGGTGTTGAAGACCCCCGTGCCGTGCCCCTGAACCGCCGGGCCGGCGATCGCAAAGTCGGCCTCGACGCTTCCGACGTGGGAGGTCTTTGCCGTGGCAAGCGCGACCGGATCGCCCGAGACCGCGTGACTTCCGCTGCTGCTCGCGTTCTTGCCGCCGCCTCCGCAGCCGGCCAGCGCGACCGTGGCGAGGAGAAGAGCCGCGATGCCGCGCCGACCCATCAGTAGGTCCTCTCCATGGGCTGCCACTTGGTGATCGTCACGGGCTTCCACTCGAGGTGCGGTCTTCCCTCCCGCCACGAGACGAGCGTGTGGCGCAGGAAGTTCTCGTCGTCGCGCTCGGGATAGTCGTCCGGGCGCGCGTGGGCGCCTCGGCTCTCCTTCCGGGCGAGGCCGCTGACGACCATGCACTCCGCGAGCTCGAGCAGGAACCCGAGCTCGAGCGCCTGCGTGAGGTCGTTGTTGAAGACGTCGCCCTTGTCCTCGACGACGACCCGCTCGTAGCGCTCGCGGAGAGAGGCGACGATCTTGCCCTGCTTGCGCATCTTGTTTTCACGTCGGAAGACGCCGAAGTTCTCGTGCATCGTCTCGGCGAGCTCGTTGCGGATCGACCACGGGCGCTCGCCTTCGTCGCGGTCGAGAAGCTCCGCGAGCTCGCGCTCCGCATCCGTCTCGACCGACTCGGGCACGGTCACCGTCGTGTGCGAGAGGGCCCAGTCCGCCGCGTGTGCTCCGGCCCGCTTTCCGTACGTGATCGTCTCCATCAGCGCATTGCCGCCGAGACGGTTGGCGCCGTGGACGGAGACGCAGGCGCACTCGCCGGCGGCGTAGAGCCCTTCGAGTGAGGTCCTCCCCCAGACGTCCGTGTCGACGCCGCCCATGTGGTAGTGCGCTCCGGGCCGCACCGGGATCGGCTCGTAGATCGGGTCGACGCCGGCGAATACCATCGACAGCTCTCGAGTCCCGTGTAGGCGCTCGAGGATCTTCTCCGCGCCCAGGTGGCGCAGGTCGAGCAGGACGTTGCCGTCGACGCTGCGACCCTCGTCGATCTCTGTCTGCTCCGCGCGCGAGATCACGTCGCGAGAGGCAAGCTCCATCGCGTTCGGCGCGTAGCGCTTCAGGAACCGCTCGCCCTCGGAGTTGAGCAGGAAGGCACCCTCGCCGCGGGCGCCTTCCGTGATGAGCACGCCCGTGGGCGCAAGCGTCGTCGGGTGGAACTGCATCATCTCCATGTCCTCGAGCGCGACCCCCACGCGGAGCGCCATCGTCATCCCGTCTCCGGTGCACGCGTAGGCGTTGGTCGTGCCCGAGTAGAGGCGGCCGGCGCCGCCCGTGGTGAGGATGACCGTCTTGGCGCCGATCGAAGACAGCCCGCCGTCGATCAGGTTCCACGCAATCACGCCCTGGCAGCGGTCGTCGTCGAGGACGAGCTTCCAGACGAAGAACTCCTCGTAGACCTTGAGGTCGCGCTTCATCACCTGCTCGTAGAGGACGTGCACCAGCACGTGCCCGGTGATGTCGGCCGCGTAGGCGGTACGCGGCTCACCCGCCGCCCCGAAAGGCCGCTGCGCAATCCGCCCGTCCTCGGTACGTGAGAAGACCGCGCCCCAGTGCTCGAGCTGGTAGACGTCGTCCGGGGCCTCCTCGCAGAGGATCTGGACCGCGTCCTGGTCGCCGAGGTAGTCGGAGCCCTTGACGGTGTCGAACGCGTGCTTCTCCGGGTCGTCTTCTGAGGCGTTCCCGAGGGCGGCGTTGATGCCCCCCTCCGCAGCGCCGGAGTGGCTCCGAACCGGGTGGATCTTCGAGATCAACGCGACGTCGGCGCCGGCGTCGTGGGCTTCGATTGCTGCCCGCATGCCCGCGCAGCCTGCTCCGACGACGAGCACGTCGTGCTTCGCCTCCACGTCCCGGAACCTACCGGATGCGCCTGAGCCTCTGCCTCGTGACGGATGCTGCGACGCAGGCGCTCGTGATGACCGCTACCGTGCCGATGATTACGCCCAGATGCTCCGTATCGATCGCCATCGGCTAGGCCCGCGCGTCTACGTGCTCGGCACGCGTGTGCACGAGTGGCATCTCGGCGTCGCGCTCCTGGCCGGGCTCGGCATTGCAGCCGCGCTCCACAGCCTGGAAGACGGTCTCGTGACGGGCTTCGCGGTCTTCGCCGGCATCTGGCTCGTCGCCAAGGACTGGCGCGACCTGGTCCCCTCGCAGCGGGACACGGCGGCCTGGTGCATCGGCCTGCACATGCCGGCGGCTCCCCTCCGCGCCGTTCGCCGGGCGGCCGCATTGCCGAAGCTCGCAGCACTCGCCGCGATCGCCGCCGGCCTGGTGAACCTGGCGTCCGCGGTCACGCCCAACATCGCCTGGCGCGACCACCTCCTGCTCAAGGTCGCGTCGCTCCAGGCCCTCAGGCTCTCGCACGCCGCGGCAATCCCGGCGTCGCTGCTGCTGCTCGTCACCGCGCCGTACCTCTGGCGGCGCCGGCAGGGGGCGCTCAGGCTCGCGGTCGTCCTGCTGCTCGGCCTCGGCGTACTCGACCTGCTGAAGGGCCTCGACATCGAGGAGGCGGCAGCCAGCTTCGCGCTCGCAGGAGTGCTCTGGCTCGGGCGGTCATCGTTCTGCGTTCAACACGATCCGGTCACGCTCCGGGCGGCTTTGCGCCGGGTGCCCTTGCTCGCGGGAGCCGGGTTGCTCCTGTGCGGGGTCGCAGTCTGGTTCGCCGCGCCGGCAGGCGCATCCCTCTCGGCTGTCGCGCGCCAGACGGTCGACTCGCTTCTCTGGCAGCCGGGCCCGATCTCCTTCCACGACGAGGTCGGTGGGCTCGACGAAGCCGTTGGGGTGACCGGCCTGCTCGTGCTGATCTGGTGCACCTATCTCGTCTTCAAGCCACTCGCCGTCCCGGGGGCCTTTCCCACCCGCGAAGTGCGGCGCGCAGCCCGCGAGCTGGTGCGCCGGCACGGCAAGGACACGCTGGCCTACTTCAAGCTTCGCCGCGACCAGCACTACCTGTTCAGCGCGGACAGAAAGGCGTTCCTCGGCTACCGCGTCGAGGCCGGTGTGCTCCTTGTCTCCGGAGACCCGGTCGGGCCCGGCGAGGCGATCCCCGACCTCCTTCGGGAGTTGAGCCTCTTCGCCGAGGCCCGTGGCCTGCACGTGGCGGCCCTCGGCGTGGGAGATAAATCACGCTCGCTTTGGGGCCAACTTGGCTTGCGGTCGCTTTACCTCGGAGACGAGGCCGTCGTCGACACTCGTGCGTTCTCGCTCGAGGGCCGCGCCGTCCGCAAGGTGCGCCAGTCGGTCACACGACTCGAGAAACAGGGCTACACAGCCGGGCTACAGCAGCTTGCCGCGTTGTCCGAGGCCGAGCTCGCGGAACTGGACGGTGTGAGCCGCCACTGGCGGCAGGGCGCGGCCGAGCGCGGGTTCGCGATGTCCCTCGACGAGCTGCGACGGGACGATCACGGCGACAGCCTCGTCGTCATCGGGCGCGACGCGAGCGGGCGTATCCGCGGTTTTCTCCACTTCGCGCCCAGCTACGGACGAGCGGCCGTGTCGCTCTCGCTGATGCGTCGCGAGCATCAGACGCCGAACGGCCTGATGGAGTTTCTGGTCGCCCGCGGCATCGAGCAGCTGCGCGACCGGGGCATCGACGAGGTATCGCTGAACTTCGCCGCCTTCGCGCGCTTGATCCACGATCCGCAGGGGCGGCTGGAACGAGTGGCCGGCCGCACGCTCCTGATGGCGGACGTGCTCTTCCAGATCGAGCGCCTGCATCGGTTCAACGCGAAGTTCTTCCCGCGTTGGGAGCCTCGTTACCTCATGTATGAGCGCGTTCTGGGGTTGCCGCGGGCGGGTCTGGCGGCAATGTGGGCCGAGGGTCAACTGCCAAAACCGGGTCTGCCGCGACGCTGGCGCCGACCACCTCGGTCACTTCGAACGCGAGCCAGTAGCAGAGAGCGGCCAGGGGCAGCTCGCCGAGGAACGCCTCGAGCAGCGCCCAGACGAGATCCCGGCCCCCGCCGGCCGTGATCACGTCGAACCAGGCGTCGCAGATGAGGGCGGTGCCTGCGACCGCCGCCAGCATCGGGACGAAGGTGGAGCGGCGCAGAATCGCGAAGACGGTCGCGATGAGCATCGCAGCCTCGAAGAGATCGAACCCCGCCCAGGCGATGTCCCAGTGGTCCGTGATGTGCTTCGAGGGCAGGGTCGCGCTCAGGTAAGCGGTCCAGGGCAGAAGAACGATCGCGACGCCGCTCAGCAGGAGTAAGAGCCAGCGGCGCGCGCGGCGCAGGCGCTGCAGTACCCGGAGCTGTGGGGTTTCGGATGATCCGTCCGGCACAAGCGCATTGTGCAGTAGCGGTTGGACCCGGCGGCCCCGGGTAAGATCCCGCCGTGGCGAAGATGCTCTTCCGGCTGCCGCCAGCGGCCCGCGTGATCGCCAACCCAGACCCGCAAGAGCTCAAGGAACTCGCGGCGAGCATGCCCAACGCCCGCTGGACCCGCCACGGGAACGTGAACGTCCAGACTGAGGTCGTCTCACGCTCGAAGGGCTCGACCTACATCGTCACGGACGAGCCCGACGGCCAGAACCAGGCGATAACCCGCGAGGAAGGCGAGCGCTGGGCCGACCGCCAGGACCAGTACATCGCCGGACAGGAGATGGTGCAGGTCGACGGCTACATCGGCAGCGATCCCGAGCAACGCGTGCCTGCGCGGCTCTACGTGGAGGCGGCGAACGCCAACATCGCGGGCATGCAGCAGCAGCTCTACTTCTCGGCCGAGGGCGAGGAGCTCGAGCCGGAGCTGACGGTGATCTACACGCCAAACCTGAAGGCCGAGGGCTATCCCGACGACCGCCTGATCGCCGTCGATCTCGAGCAGGGCGTCACGCGCGTCTTCAACTCGGACTACTTCGGCGAGTCGAAGAAAGGCGGGCTGCGGATGTGGAACAAGCTCGTCTACGACCGCGGCGGCATCCCCCTCCACGCCGGCTGCAAGATCATTCCGACCGAGCGCGGCAAGCGCGTCGGCCTGATCGTCGGCCTCTCGGGCACGGGGAAGACCACGACCACCTTCACGCGCCAGAACGGCTCGCTGCCTGTTCAGGACGACTTCGTCGCCTGGATGCCGAACGGCCGCGTCTACGCGACCGAGAACGGCTGCTTCGCCAAGACGTTCGGGCTCAACCCGGAGGACGAGCCGATCATTTACGGCGCGGTGACGCAGCCCGACTCGTACCTCGAGAACGTCTCGCAGCACGGCGACGAGGTCGACTTCTACGACACCGACTACACCTCGAACGGGCGCGCCACGTTCCCGTTTTCCGTGATCGAGCACGCCTCCGCCGACGAGATCGAGGAGGCGCACTTCCTGCTGATCCTGAACAAGAACGAGAACATCGTCCCGGCTGTGGCGAAGCTGGAAGGCCCGCAGGCGGCCGCGTTCTTCATGCTCGGCGAGACGACCGGCACGAGCGCGGGGGGCGCAGACGAGGTCGGCAAGTTCCTGCGCGTGCCGGGCACGAACCCGTTCTTCCCCATGCCGCATGACCTCCAGGGCAACCGCTTCCTGGAGCTGCTGGCCGACAACCCGCTCGAGGTGTACGTGATGAACACCGGGCGCGTCGGCGGCGCCGAGGACGACGAGAGATCACGAAAGGTGCGGATCAAGCACTCTTCCGCGATCGTCAAGGGGATCGCGGAGGGCACGATCGAATGGGAGCGCGATCCTGACTTCGGCTACCTCGTGGCGTCCGGCGTTCGTGGGATCGACGAGACGGAGATTCTGCAGCCGCGCCGGCTCTACGACGAGCAGGGCCGCAGCGACGAGCACGCGGCGCTGGTCGAGCGCTTCAAGGCCGAGCGGGCAGAGTTCCTCTCGAAGTTCCCGAGCCTGAGCGAAGAGATCGTCGCGGCAGTCGCCTAGGGCACCCGGCCCAGCCGTGGCCGGCGGGAATCGAGGGAGCGGCGGCGAAGACCGTCCTCCGTGCAGCCGGAAGTCCAGCGGTTTCTCGAGAGCCCCAAGCTCTCTGAGGCAACCCGCCGCGCCTACCGCATCGACGTCGAGGAGTTCTGCGCGTGGCTGGCGCGTCGCCGGACCGCCTTGGAGGCGGTCGACGTGCGCGTGCTCGCGGACTACACGGCGGAGCTCGGGCGCGGCCGGCCGCGGCGCCTGGCACCGGCGACGATCGGCCGGAAGCTCGCGGCCGTCCGCGCCTTCCTCCGCCACGCGCTCGGGCCGGAGCGTGTGCCAGACGCTTCGTTCGCACCCCGCCGGCCGCGGCGACTGCCCGACGCGCCCCGGCTGGAGGAGGTGGATGGGGCCCTCGGCTCGATCGAGGGAGAGACCCCGCTCGCGGTACGCAACCGGGCGATGGTCGAGCTGGTCTACTCGGCCGGCCTTCGTTCACAAGAGGCCGTCGACCTCGATCTAGCAGACGTCGACTTCGAGCAGGAGCTCGTCCTCGTCCGGGGGAAAGGCGACAAGGAGCGGGTCGTCCCGCTCGGCGAGGAAGCCTCGCACCGGCTCGCGCTGTACCTGCGCTCGGCGCGGCCGCAGCTCGCCCGGGGCGCCGAGAACGCGCTCTTCCTATCCGCGCGAGGCCGCCGGCTCGACACGAGCACGCTCCGCCGCTTGCTCCCGCACCCGCACCGCCTCCGGCACGCCTTCGCGACGCACCTGCTGGAGGGCGGCGCGGACCTCCGGACGATCCAGGAGCTCCTCGGCCACAGCTCGCTCTCGACGACCCAGATGTACAGCCACGTCGACGCCGCCCGCCTGCGCAAGGTCTACGACCGCTCCCATCCCCGCTCATAGGTGGAGGGGCAGGCCTCGGCCAACGGGGGGCGAAGGAAGAAGGTCCGATGGCGACGCCGCGGCCCGATCCGGCTGCTTCCGATCCCGAGGTCGAGGGGTTCCTCGCTCTCCTCGCAGCGCGCCGGGCTCCGAAGACGGTGGATGCCTATCGCCGCGATCTGAGGGCGCTCGGCGACTGGCTCGGAGGGCCACCTTCCAAGGCGACCCACGATGACCTCGAGCGCTGGCTCGCGGAGCTCCGTGCGGCCGGCCTCTCCCCCGCTACGATCGCGCGCCGCGTCGCCGCTGTCCGCTCGTTCTTTCGCCACCTGATTCTGCTCGGCGTCCGGGCCGACAGCCCCGCGGCTGCACTCGAGCTGCCGCGGCGGCGACGGCGCCTGCCCCGCACGCTCTCGCCTGCCGAGGCCCAGCGGTTGATCGAAGCCGCTCCGGGCACGACGCCCAGGTCGCTACGGGACCGTGCGCTCGTGGAGCTCCTCTACGGAGCGGGCCTGCGGGTCAGCGAGGGAGTCGGGCTGGGCAAGACCGACGTCGACCTCGAGCGGCGCCTCGTCCGCTGCATCGGTAAGGGCGGCAAGGAGCGGATCGTCCCGGTCGGCCGGCACGCGGCGGAGGCGCTCCGGCGCTATCTCGCCCACGGCCGCCCCTACCTCGACCGCCGGCACCGGCCCGAGCTCTTCCTCAACGCGCAGGGCGGCGCTCTCACCCGCGCGGGAGCGTTCCTGATCCTCCGCCGTCTCGCCGAGCGGGCCGGCCTCGAGCCGGAACGCGTCCATCCTCACCTGCTCCGTCACTCCTTTGCCACTCACCTGCTCGAAGGCGGTGCCGACCTACGCAGCGTCCAGGAGATGCTCGGCCACGCCGATCTCGGCACCACCGAGCTCTACACGCACGTCAGCGACCGCCGGCGCCGCGACGTCTACTTCCGCAGCCATCCGCACGCTCGCCGCCAGGACGTTTCACGCGACTGACTTATCGGGAAACAGAGGTCATGAGCCCCGACCCGCATTTTGCCGCCCTCGTCGTCGGCAGCTCCGCAGCGGGCGTCTTGATGGCGCTCGCCGGGGTCTGCAAGAACCGGCTCGAGTGGCGGCCGCGCCGGCAGATCTGCCCGTCCTGCGGGCGCGAGCAGCGCGGCCACGGCTGCGCCTGTCGCAGCTAGCGCGCCCTGGCCTTCTTCTCCAGCCCCGCGGCGACCTTCGCTGCCGTGTCTCGCAGGTCGCGCGCGAGACCGTCCTCTTCCGCGATTCCATGGAGCAAGACGACGGTGTCTCGCTGGGGCGACCCGTTGCGGAGGCTGAGGACGGCCAGCCGGCGAACTGCGGCGTTCTCATCGGAGTTGGCGAGCGTGTGGAGAAGGGGCCGGACGGCATTGATCTCGCGCGGGGCATCACGCGAGAGGAGCTCCAGCGAGAGGAGCGCAGAGCCGCGGCAGGCGGGGCTCTCGTCCTCGAGCCCGCGCCGCAGGAGCTCGGTCTTCTGGCGGAAGCGAAACTGACCGATTGCGCGGTATGCCGCCGCCCGCTCGCGGTAATCCGCCGAGCGGGCAGCCACTTCGAGCTCGTCGCTCCATTCGCGGCGAAGGTCGGCGAGCTCCCGCTCGGCCCCCCTGTTCGCCAGCTCGTCAGCGAGGGTTGCTGCCTCGGCGAGCGTCACACCGAGGCGAGCGACCGTTCGGCGGGACCGACGTACTCCGCCGACGGCCTGAAGAGCCGGCCGGTGCGCTTCTGCTCGAGGATGTGCGCCGACCACCCCGCGACGCGCGAGCAGGCGAACATCGCAGGCGCGAGCGGTGGCGGGATCTCGGCCACGTCCAGCACGATCGCCGAGTAGTACTCGACGTTCGTCGCAACCACGCCCTCGGGATGCTTCTCCTGGAGCGCCTTGACCGCGACCTGCTCGAGCTCCTCCGCGACCTCGACCT
>JBARRQ010000034.1:0-27703 GCA_049644305.1 Gaiellaceae bacterium | reverse complement strand
GCCCGGCTCCGCGTGGGTCGCGCTCGCCGGGCGGGGGGCCGTCGAGCGAGACCGCGAGCCCGCGCCAGGACGGCCGCAGCCGTAGCACGGCGGCGTCGAGCCCGGGCCGGCGGACTGTCCTCGACTGGACGAGGTGGTCGTACTGCTCGTAGATCCAGCGCTTGGGCTCGTGGTTCACGGGCTCGACCGGGGCCGGGCGCCGCTCGACCGGAAGGCGGTCGAGCTCGTACCGCGGGCACTGGTCGGTCAGGAAGCCGGCCGGAATCTCGCCGACGAGCTCCTCCTCGAAGTACGCGCAGAGGCTTCCCGTGTCCGTGACCTCTCCCAGTGTGGCGTGGTGGAGCTCCCACCGGTCCAGCACCCCCTCGACCTCCGACAGGCGGTCCGGCTTGACGACTGCGACCATCCGCTCCTGGCTCTCGGAGATCATGATCTCCCAGGCCTCCATCCCCTCTTCGCGCAGCGGGACGCGGTCGAGGTGGACGTCGACGCCCGCACCGCCACGCGCCATCTCCGCGAGCGCGGAGGCGAGCCCGGCGGCCCCGCAGTCCTGCAGCGACTCGATGAGCTCTCCCTCGACGAGCGCGAGCGAGGCCTCGATCAGCTTCTTGCCCGTGAACGGGTCGCCGATCTGGACGGAAGGCCGCTTGTCGGCGTCGCCCTCTCCGAGCTCCTGGCTTGCGAGCACCGAGGCGCCGCCGATTCCGTCGCGACCGGTGGTGGCGCCGTAGAGGACGATCAGGTTCCCCGTGCCGCGCGCGCGGGCGCGTGTGACCCGCTCGGCGGGGAGGAGGCCGACGCACATCGCGTTGACGAGGCAGTTGCCCGTGTACGCCTCGTCGAAGACCGCCTCGCCTCCCACCGTCGGGACGCCTACGCAGTTCCCGTAATGGCCGATGCCTTCGACCGCCCGCCTGAAGGCCCAGCCGGGGGAGCCGAAGCGCAGCCCGTCGAGCAGGGCGACCGGCTGTGCGCCCATCGCGACGATGTCGCGCAGGATCCCGCCGACTCCCGTCGCCGCGCCCTGGAACGGCTCCACCGCCGAAGGGTGGTTGTGCGACTCGACCTTGAAGGCAACCGCCTCGCCCTCGCCGAGGTCGATCACGCCCGCGTTCTCGCCCGGCCCCTGCAGGACGCGCGGCCCGGAGCTGGGCAGCCGGCGCAGCAGCGGCGCAGTGTGCTTGTAGCCGCAGTGCTCGGACCAGAGCAAGGAGAAGACCGCGAGCTCGAAATGGTTCGGCTCGCGCTCGAGCAACTCACAGATTCGGTCGTACTCCCCGTTGGTAAGACCGAGCGCACGATGGAGCGGCTGTTCGGAGACCCGCGTCAGGTAGTCGAGTCTAGCGCCCTCCTCGGCGATCTCGATGCGAAGCCACGGGCTCTCGATGCCAAGAGGACGGCCGGATGACCGCTAGCCTCAAGGTCGGATGAGCCGGCTCTACCTGCCGATGCTGCTTTTGCTCGCGGCAATCTGGGGCGCATCGTTCATGTTCATCAAGGTCGCCGACCGCCAGCTGGCGCCGACGACGATGATGGAAGGGCGGATCCTGCTTGCGGGGCTGATCCTCTTCGGGGTGCTTGCGTTCCGCGAGGGCGCCCGAGGCGCCGTCGGGCAGCTGCGCGAAGTCGGCCCGGCGCCCTTCGCTCTCGGGATCGTGAACGCCGCGATTCCCTTCACGCTGATCGCCTGGGGCGAGAAACACGTCGACTCGGGAGTGGCGGCGATCGCCAATGCCTCGATGCCGATCTTCGTCGCGGTCTTGGCGCTCCGGTTCCAGCGCAGCGAGCGCTCGACCGGGATGCGGCTGGTAGGCATCCTCGTCGGGCTGGTCGGCGTTGCCGTGCTCGCCGGCGTCCATCCGCGTGGCGGCTGGTGGGCGGCTGCCGGAACGCTCGCGGTGATCGTCGCCTCGATCGCCTATGCGGTCGGAAGCATGTGGGGGCAGCACCTCGTCGCCTACAGGCCTGCGCTCGTCCTGACGACGGCCTCGATGATCGGCGCAGCGCTCGTACTGCTGCCGTTCGGGCTCGCCCAGCTCCCCGGCTCGGTCCCCGGCTGGAAGGTGATCGGCTCGGTCGTCGCTCTGGGGATCGCCGGTACCGCGATCGGGCAGCTCATCTACTACGCGATGCTTAACAGCGCCGGATCGGCGCGCGCCAGCCTCGTGACCTACCTGCTGCCGGTGACCGCGCTCTTCTACGGGGCCGGCCTGCTCGGCGAGCCGATCACGGCCGAGGAGCTCGTCGGCCTCATCCTGATCCTCGGCGGGGTTGCCCTCGGCTCCGGTCTGGTTCGGCTGGCGCGGCGGGCACCGGCGCCAGCAGCGTGATCGAAGACGACGGCCTCCGTCTGCGCCGCGCCGAGCCTGGCGACCTCGACTTCCTGGTCGAGTTGATGACGCATGAAGACGTCGAGCCCTACCTCGCGATGATCCGGCCGCGCGACCGCGAGGGGCTGGCGCCCGAGATCGAGCGCTCGCTCGCCGAGCCCAAAGAGTTCGGCCGCTTCGTGATCGAGGTCGAGCAGGACGGCGACTGGCGGCCCGCCGGTCTGATGGGCTTCGAGGTCGCGAACCGCCGCAGCCGGATCGCGAACCTCGGCTCGCTGGCCGTGCACCCGTCGTTCCGAGGCCGGCGCCTCGCCGACCGGGCGGCCCAGCTCTTCCAGCGGCACCTGATCTTCGACCTCGGCTACCACCGTCTCCAGCTGGAGATCTACGGCTTCAACGAGCGAGCCCAGCGCCACGCCGAGCGCGCCGGCTTCGTCCGCGAAGGAGTCCGCCGCAAGGCGTACTGGCGCAACGACGAGTGGGTCGACAGCGTCATCTACGGCCTCGTGCGGGAGGATCTCGACTCGGCCTGAACCGAGCGTTTACCGCCGGGCGCACAATGGCTATGTGCGCTCCCTTCTCGTCTCGTTGCTCATCGCAACGGCCTTCGTCAGCGGCTGTGGCAGCACGGCGAAGCACGCTGCCGGCGATCCGTGCCGTGCGTCGGACCTGAAGAGCAGCGTCTCCCTCCAGGGCGCCACGGGGAGCCTTCTCGGCGGCGAGACGGTGCGGAACACGAGCTCGCGCACCTGTGCGCTCGGCGGCCGGCCCTCGCTTCAGCTCTTAAGGGCCGACGGCAGGCGCGTGGCGCTGCGAGTGCACCTGGGTGATCGCGTCTTCCCCACCGGCCGCCGTGTAACGGTACTGCGGCCGGGTCGGGCTGCGAGCGTCTGGATCCGCTGGGTGGACTACTGCGGCTCGCTCTCCGACCGCGCGTTCACCTTTCGGCTGACGCTCACTGCGGGCGCGGTCGTCTCGGCGAGAACGAGCCCGAATCTCGGCGTGAAGTGCCAGGAGAACGGCGGCGCACCCTCGCCGGGGCCGGGGACCGGCGAGGTCAGCCTCAGCACCTTTGTCGCACCAGTACGCTAGGTCGCGTGGAGCGGACGAGCTTCGGCAGGCGCTGGGCCGAGGGGTACAAGCTGGCCTGGGAGGCGGACAATCCGGACGCGGCAGCCGCGCTCTACGCCGACGACTGCAGCTTCCGCTCGGCCCCGTTCAGAGAGCCGGAGCCGCCGATCGATTACACGCGCCGCGTATTCCCGGAGGCGAAGGCCCGGGACGTCCACTTCGGCGAGCCGGTCGAGGATGGAGACCGCGCGGCGGTCGAGTGGTGGGCCACGCTCGTCACGCCGAAGGGTGAGGAACAGACGATCGCAGGCTGTTCCGTGTTGCGCTTCGGCGACGACGGCCTCGTCGTCGAGTCCCGCGACTACTGGCACCTGGAGCCGGGCCGCCGAGACCCGCCGGTCGGCTGGGGCCGCTGACAGGAGGGCGAGCCCTGTTCGACTTCTCCGGCCACAACGCCCTCGTGACCGGGTGCGGGAGCGCTGACGGAATCGGCTTCGCCTCCGCGAGGCTGCTCGCCCGGCTCGGGGGGCGCGTGGCGATCACATCGACCACGGCGGAGAGGATCGAGGCCAGAGCCGCCGAGCTGCGCAGCGACGGTGCCGAGGTGTCCGCTCACGTCGCCGATCTCACCGATCGCGAGCAAGCCTTCGATGTCGTCGCCGCGGCTCGGGCGGCGCACGGGCCGATCGACGTTCTCGTCAACGCAGCCGGGATGGTCCAGACCGGCACCGACCCCGTGAGCGTCCCGTTCGCCGAGCTCGAGCCCGAGGGGTTGCAGCGCGAGCTGGAGATCACGCTGAAGACGGCGTTCCACACGACGCAGGCAGCGTTGCCGGCCATGGCCGAGCGCCGCTACGGGCGGGTCGTGATGGTCTCCTCGGTCACGGGACCGCTTGCCACCACGCCGGGCGAGGCCGCCTACGCCACGGCGAAAGCGGCCATGGACGGGATGATGCGGACAATTGCGGTCGAATACGGCCGCCTCGGCATAACCGCCAACTCCGTCGCCCCAGCCTGGATCGCGACGGCGTCGTCGTTACCATACGAGCTGGAGGCGGGCCGGCACACGCCCGTCGGGCGTCCGGGAACGCCTGACGAGGTGGCCGGACTGATCGTCTACCTGGCTTCGGAAGAGGCGGGCTACGTCACCGGACAGTCGATCGTCGTCGACGGCGGCAACGTGATCCAGGAGCCGCGCGGGATCGACCTCTACGGGCCGGATCCGCCCGCACCGGGACGTGGCGGCATCCTCGAGTAAATTAGGTCGAGCCCGAGATGGAACTGATCCACACGTGCTACCGAGTCACCGACCCCGACCGGTCGGTCGCCTTCTACGAGGCCCTTGGGCTGGAGAAGCGCCGCGAGTTGCCGATCCGGGACGAGGCTGTCAACTACTTCCTCGGCGTGCCCGGGAAGGAGCTCCCCGAGCTCGAGCTGACCTACAACTTCGGCGTGGACAGCTACGAGCTTGGAAGCGGCTACGGCCACGTCGCCCTTACGGTGGACGACCTGGACGCCGCGCTCGCGCGCCTGAAGGAGCAGGGGATCGAGCCCGAGAAGCCGCCGTACAGCGTGCGCGAGGGCGGCTCGCGGCTGGCGTTCGTTAGAGACCCGGACGGCTACCGGATCGAACTCATCGAACGCTGAATCGCTAGTCGCCGGGAAGGAGGCCCTCGCGGTAGCGCGCCGGCTGCTGCGGCGGGAAGCGCGCGTACGCGATGCTGCCGTCCTGGGTGTTCTCCGGGGAGCTCGCGTTGTAGCGGGCCGCCGTCTCGTCTGCGCAGTAGAAGCCCCACGGCCCGTCCTTCTGGAACTGGCGTGAGCTCGCGCACAGGAGGACGAACGGCCCCTCTCCTGCTCCGACGAATGCGTGGCGTGTCTCCGGTGGGCAGTGCACGAAATCCCACTGCTTCACAGGCCGCTCCTGTCCCTCGACGATCAGCAGGCCCTCGCCTGCGAGCATGAGGAAATCCTCCTGCTCGGTCTCCCAGTTGTAGGTGGCGCCGGGCTCGCCGGGGTTCATCACGCGGATCGCCATCCCGAGCATCGGAAAGAACGTCTCGGCCTCGTACTCGTCGTAGCCCGTGAGGGGAACGCTGAAGCCCTGGCCGGGCTTGTCGAACCACCGCGCGTCGCGCGCGTTGGCCACGAACCAGCCGACGCTCGCGGGCACGAGCCCTGCTTCCCTCAGCTCGAGTTGGGCCTCCGGGACCACCCCCGGATGATACGAGCACGCGGCCGGCCGCTCCGCGGACGCAGTCATCGGCTCGCTCTGTTTTTGCCCTAGGAGCTTCCAAGGGTCGTTTACCCGAGACACCACCTAGATAGTTAGCTTTGAAAGTTGAGTTGAGGTGGAGCTCGGTGCGGCAGCGGGACGGCTACAGGATCGAGTTGATCGAGAGCTCCTGACGCAACCAGACCTCCGCGCCTACTAGTGCGGCAGCAGCCCAAGCTCGTCTAGCGATTCCCGCAGCTCGGCCGGATCTCGGTAGACGCGGAAGGCCCCCGCCTGCGTCAGCTCGCCTTCCCCGTAACCGCCGGTCAGGAGACCGATGCTCAGCATCCGCGCCCTGCGGGCCGCGAGCAGGTCCCAGACAGCGTCGCCGGCGACGTAGCAATCCTCGGGCGGAACTTCGATCCGTTCGCTGCAGGCGAGGAAGAGGTCGGGCTCGGGCTTCGCTCGAAGCACGTCTCCGCGGGCGATGACGGCTGTCTCGGGGCCCACGCCGAGAATGTCGAGCGAGGCATCGATCTCCGGCCGGCGGCCTGAGGTGGCGATCCCGTGCGGGATCTCGGCGTCACGCAGCTCGCCCAGCAACTCGACTGCGCCCGGCAACGGCCTGCGCTTCGGCAAGAGCTCCCGGAAGATCTCGCCGTGGCGGGCCTGGATCGACTCCTGCTCCTCGGCGCTGAGCGGGCGTCCGACCTCCCGTGCGACGGCGCGGGTGAAAAGGCCGCCGCTCATTCCGATCCGGCGATGGATCTTCCAGCCCTCGATCGGCATCTCCGCCTCCTCGAGCGCGCGTTGCCAGGCGAACACGTGCGCGTAGACGGTGTCCACGAGAGTCCCATCGAGGTCGAAGATCAACGCACGCAGCCGGACACCTCCTCGCTGCGTATCATCGCGAAACCGATGATGACGACGGTGATGGTCCGTGTCCGAGCGGCGCGCGCGAGGTGCGCGCCGGCCCGGCAGCGCACGTAGTCAGCACTTCCTTCGCTCGCAGGCCCTTGCGGATGAGCTGGTCCGCAATGCCGAAATAGGCTCAGACGAGCTGGTCCTTGAGCTCGGCGCGGGCAGGGGCCGCCTCACGGGCCCGCTCTCCCGGGCCGCGGGCCGCGTGGTCGCCGTCGAGCTCGATTCGCGTTGGGCGGAGTACCTCCGCGGCCGCTGGGCGAACGTCGACGTCGTCAACGCCGATGCTGCGACGGTTGCGCTCCCTGCGGAGCGGTTCCATCTCGTCGCGAACCTTCCCTTCGACCGGACGACTGCGATTCTTCGCCACCTGCTCGACGACCCGTTCGTCCCACTCGCGCGTGCAGACGTGATCGTGGAGTGGGGTATGGCCGTCAAACGGTCCCTGCCGTGGCCGAGCACGCTCAACGACGTCCTCTGGGGCGCCTGGTACTCGTTCCGCGTCACTCGGAGGCTGCCGAGCAGCGTCTTCGACCCGCCGCCTGCGATCGACGCCGGCGTGGTCGTGATCGAACGCCGCGTCCACCCACTCGTGCCCGAGCGATCGTGGAGGGACTATCGCGAGTTCGTCGCAGCAGGGTTCCGTCGTGGGCCTCGCACTGTCGTTTCTCCGCGACTCTTGCGACAGCTCCGGCTCTCGGGACTGGCGCCGCGCGAGATCGACGCCCACCAGTGGGCTTCCCTCTACGCGACGGCGGCTAGGCGCGCCGCGAGCGCAGCATCAGCCGCTCGGCAGTCGAAGGGAGGTTCACGACCTCGCCCGCGGAGAGACGGCTTCTGATCAGCTTCTGCGCGTAGAGCCGCTCGTCGGCAGCGCGGAACAGGAGCAGCGAGCTCTCGCCGTCGCGAGGGCAGACCGACCAGCCGAAGCTCATGCTCAGTCCGCTCGCGGCGAGCGTCGACGTGAGCCTGCTGCAGAGAGCGCGAACCGCGTCCGTGCCCGGCGTCGAGGTGATGATCGCGAACTCGTCGCCGCCGACGCGTGCGAGCTGGTCGCCTTTCTCGAGCTCGCGCGTGAGTAGTTCGGCAGCCCGCCGGAGGAGATCGTTCCCGACCGCGTGCCCCTCCTGGTCGTTGATCTCCTTCAGGTTGTCCGTGTCCGCGAGGATCAGCCCGAACGGCTGTCCGAGCTCGACCCTGGCCGAAAGCGCGGCGTCGAAGGCGCGGGTGTTGAGCACCCCGGTGAGGAAGTCGCGCTCCTCGGCGACGCGAAGACAATCGGCGAGCTTGCGATTGTTGTGCGCAAACCAGCCGACGAGCGCCCCGATCGTCGTGTAGGTGACCAAACGGATCGTGCTGCTCGTCGTCAACACCTCAGAGGTGGGAAGGCGCGGATTGATCACAATGTCGAGCGCGTACAAGCCGGTGGCGGCCGCGCCGGCGGCGGCACCCCAGAGCGGCCCGCTTGCGAGTGCGACCATCGCGACCGGGAAGTAGTAGAAGTGGCCGATCCCGAGCCCCGGCTCCTCGCCGAGGAGGAAGGACGCGAAGATCACCGGGTAGAGGATCGCCGAGGCTACGAGCAGAAAAGCACGGTGACGAGAGACTGCCGCAGGCATCTGCAGCACAAGATCGCCGCTGAGCGACACCGGCGCGTCCCTCGGACAAGGGATTTGCACGTTGTGACGCTTCCGGCACGAGGGCATTGCACACGCGTGACAGTTGCGCCGCTACGGTGCTTGCGATGGCGAAAGCGGCGACACCCTGGGGACCGGCGGAGCTCGTCGAGGAGCTCACCCTCGTGCAGCGCGCGGGCGAGAAGCGCTTCTCGTCGCTCGTCCAGTTGCTCGAGGCGCCGGGAGGCGAGCAGCTCGTCCGCTTCGCCTACGCAACGGCGGGAAAGGCGCGGCGCGGACCTGTGACGCTGCGCTTGCGGGACCTCGAGCGGCTGCGGGCGGGGCTCGTCGAGCGGCCGCGGCTCGCGGAGGCGCTTCAACTGAAGCCGCCCTAGCTGAGGGATCGATTGTCGAAACGGCGGAATGGCCGTAGACTCGACCCATGGCCAGCCTCATGGCAAAGATCCGCCAGTGGTTAGGGCTCGGGAAGAAGCCTTAGCCCTGACGGAGCGGCGGCGGGGCACGCCGAAGCGCCTCGCTTGATCTGATACGAATGTTCTCCGGCCTACGCCGCGAGCGGAAGCGTTCGCGCTCGGGCTAACGCGAGCGACAGCCGAGCCAGCACCACAAGGTCAATCCGCGAAGCCTTAGCCCATGGGGCTACAGCGTTTCGCCAATCCCTCAGTTAGGCGGGCGTGAGCATGCGGTCTAGTGCAGCGTCGACGAGGGAGCCAAGCACGAGCGCCCCGTCGGTCGAGCCCAGCAGCGGGTCGACAGCGTGCTCGGGGTGTGGCATGAGGCCGAAGACATTGCCGGCGTCGCTCACGACCCCTGCGACGCCTGCGATCGACCCGTTGGGGTTGACCTCGTAGCGAATCGCGACCTGCCCGTTCGCCTCCAACTCGGCGAGGAGCTCATCGTCGGCGAAGTAGCAGCCCTCGCCGTGCTTGACGGGCATTGTCAGCCGCATCCCAGGCTCGCAGCGGGAGGTGAACGGGGTGTCCGCTTGCTCGACCAGGAGCGGGACGTCACGACAGACGAAGGAGAGTGAGGCGTTCGGCCGCAGCGCCCCTGGAAGGAGGCCTGCCTCGCAGAGAACCTGAAACCCGTTGCAGATCCCGAGCACGAGCCCGCCCTCGGCTGCGAAGCGGCGAACGGCGGCCATGACCGGGGCGAAGCGCGCGATCGCGCCGCAGCGCAGGTAGTCGCCGTAGGAGAAGCCGCCTGGGAGAACGACCGCGCCGACGTCGGGCAGCGTCGAGTCGCCGTGCCAGGCGAACGCCGGGTCCGCTCCGAGCCGCTCGAGCGCGAGCGCCGCGTCTCTGTCGTCGTTCGAGCCCGGGAAGACGACTACCGCGATCCGTGGCCGCTCTTGGACGCTCATCGGCTCAACGTGATCTCGTAGGACTCGATCAGCGGGTTGGCGAGGAGCTGCTCGCACATCCGCTCGAGGTCCGCCCGAGCCAGGTCGGGATCGTCGCCTTCGAGCTCGAGGTCGACGACCTTGCCCACCCGTGCCTCCTCGACCGAGAAGCCCAGCTGGCGAAGCGAGCTCTCCACCGCCTCTCCCTGCGGATCGAGGATCCCCGGCTTCGGCCGGACCAGCACGGTCGCTCTCATCCCAGCACGACCTCGGGGTCGGCGAGGTAGCGGTCGAAGGAGATGTCGGTCAGGCGCTCGAAGGCCTCGATGTATCGAGCCCGCGTGCCGGAGACGATGTCCGGCGGAAGCTCGGGGGCCGGATACGTCTTGTCCCAGCCAAGCTGCTCGCAGTGGTCGCGGACGAACTGCTTGTCGAACGACGGCTGCGGGTGCCCTGGCTCGTATTCGTCCTCGGGCCAGAAACGGGACGAGTCCGGGGTGAACGCCTCGTCGGCGAGCACGAGCCGTCCCTCGGGATCGAGCCCGAGCTCGAACTTCGTGTCTGCGATCAAGATTCCGCGCTCTGCCGCGTGCTGCGACGCGAAGCGATAGAGCGCGAGCGAGACCTGCTCGACCTCGTCGAGCCGCTCGGGGCCGATGAGCTTCGCCGCGTGAGGGCTATCGATGTTCTCGTCGTGTCCTTCCTGTGCCTTCGTCGCCGGCGTGAAGATCGGCTCGGGCAGGCGCTCGGACTCGACGAGGCCTCGAGGCAGCTCGTGCCCGCAGACGACGCCCGTCTCGCGGTAGTCCTTCCAGCCCGACCCGGCGAGGTAGCCGCGCACGACGCATTCGAGCGGCAGCATCTCGAGCCCCCGGCACTCGGTCGAGCGGCCATCAGCCCGCAGCCCGAGCAGGTGGTTCGGAATGATCTCTCGCGTGCGCGCGAACCAGAAGGCCGAGAGGCCCGTGAGCACGTGGCCCTTGTCTGGTATCTCCGTCGGGAGGACGACGTCGAAGGTGGAGATGCGGTCGCTGGCAACGAGCAGCATCCGGTCCGCATCGAGCTCGAACAGCTCGCGCACCTTCCCGCTCCCGACGTGGACCGCTGCCTCAGGCATGGACGGGCTCCCCCCTCTGGGTCAGAGCGGCGAGCCGCTCGAAGACGGTGTCAACATGTCGTGTGTACCAGGCCAGGTCGAAGAGCGAGTCGAGATCGACGCGATCCGCGATCTCCCGGTCTTCCCGGACGAGCTCGCGAAAGTCGCGTTCCTCCTCCTGCGCCCGCAGTGCCTGCTGTTGGACGAGCCGGTACGCCGAGTCGCGCTCCAAGCCGGACTCGACGAGCGCGAGCAGGAGGCGCTGGCTGAAGAAGAGCCCGTGTCCGGCCTCGAGGTTGCGCATCATCCGCTCCGGCCTCACCTCGAGCCCCTCGACGAGCCAGGTGAAACGGTCGAGCATGTAATCGAGCGCCAGGAACGAATCCGGGATCACGATGCGCTCGGACGAGGAGTGCGAGATATCCCGCTCGTGCCAGAGCGCGACGTTCTCGCTGCCGACGAGCGCATTTCCGCGAAGGACGCGCGCAAGGCCGCAGAGCCGCTCGGCGACGACAGGGTTTCGCTTGTGCGGCATGGCCGACGAGCCTTTCTGACCCTTTGCAAACGGCTCAGCCACCTCGGCTACCTCCGTGCGCGCCAGGTGACGGATCTCGAGCGCGAAACGCTCTAGCGAGGCCGCAACGAGCGCCAGCGCCGACAGCAGCTCGGCATGGCGGTCGCGGGGAATGACCTGCGTCGAGACAGGTTCCGGCTCGAGCCCGAGCCGTTCGCAGGCCAGCCGCTCGAGCTCGGGATCGGTCGCGGCGTAGGTGCCGACCGCCCCGGAAAGCTTTCCGACGCGCATCCGCTCGAGGGCCGCGCGCAGCCGCCCGAGGGCGCGGTCGAGCTCGAAGGCCCAGCCGGCCAGCTTGAGCCCGAAGGTCGTCGGCTCGGCGTGTACTCCGTGCGTTCGCCCGATGCAGATCGTCTGCTTGTGCTCCAGCGCGCGGGTGGTGACCGCCTCTTGGGCTCGGTCAAGCTCCTCGAGTAGGAGCGTGCCGGCTTCACGTACCTGAAGAGCCAGACCGGTGTCGACGACGTCGGACGAGGTGAGCCCGTAATGGAACCAGCGGCCCTCGTCGCCCAGCATCTCGGCGACCGCGTCGACGAACGCCGCGGTGTCGTGATGGACGGCCGCCTCCAGCTCGCTGACGCGCTCCGGGCTCGGCGGCCGGGCGCGATCTCTGATCGCCAGAGCGGCGTCCGCGGGTACCGCGCCGAGCTCGGCCCACGCGTCGAGGGCCGCGAGCTCCACCTCCAACCAGCATGCGAGACGGTTCTCGTCCGACCAGACCCCAGCCATCGCGGGTCGCGAGTAGCGCGCGATCATCTTCAGCAGTCTAGGGCTGTTGCAGGCCAGGAAGCCGGCATCGCGGCACTGCAATTCGGCTGGGGCCGGCCACGTCAGTTGAGCGAGAGAATCCGCGCCGCGAGGGCGGCGGCGTTTCTCGCACTGTCGATTCCAACAGCAGCGACGGGAACGCCGGGTGGGAGCTGCGCGATCGAGAGAAGCGCGTCGAGCCCGTCGAGCACGCTCTTCTCGGAGCGCAACGGCACCCCGATGACCGGGAGGTCGGTATGCGCCGCGACGACGCCGGGCAGCGCAGCCGCGAGCCCCGCTCCGGCGATCACCACGCGGAGCCCCCGCCCTCGCGCGCTTCGCGCGTACTCGGCTACGGCGTCCGGTGTCCGGTGGGCGGACCGCACCTCGAGCTCGTAGGGGATGCCCTGCGCCTCGAGCTCGTCCAACGCCGGTTGCATCCGTTCGCGATCGGACTCCGAGCCGACGAGGATGCCGACGAGGGGCGACTCAGCTGCGGACATGATCCTCGGCGGCGGCGAGCGCAATGTCACGGCGAAGGCGCATGCCGGCGAACGAGATCCGATCCACGGCCTCGTACGCGGCCGAACGGGCTGCGGGCAGATCGTCGCCTACCGCGGTCACGTCGAGGATGCGCCCGCCGTTGGTCACTAGCGTTTCGCCGTGCCGGGCGGTGCCGGCGTGAAAGACGAGGGCGCCGGTCGTCTCGGCGTCCTCGACGCCGTCGATCGGCGTGCCGCGGTCTCCCTGCTCGGGGTAATCGCCGGCTGCCAGGACTACGGTCACTGCCGCCCTGCTGCTGAGCCCGAGCTCGGCGTCGAGATCTCCACCGGCTGCACCAGCGAGCGCCGAGAGCAGGTCACCCTCGAGCCTGGGCAGGATCGATTGCGTCTCCGGGTCGCCGAAGCGACAGTTGAACTCCAGCACGCGCGGCCCGTCGTCGGTGAGCATGAGGCCCGCGTACAGCAGGCCGGCGAACGGAGTGCCTCGCCGGGCGAGCTCTGCCAGCACAGGACGGTGAACAGCCTCCATCAGCTCTTCGACTTCCGTCTCGCCGAGCCCCTGCACCGGTGAGTAGGAGCCCATCCCTCCGGTGTTCGGACCGGTGTCGTTCTCGCCCACACGCTTGAAGTCCTGCGCCGGGGCCAGGGGAACCGCCCGGCTGCCGTCGCTCAGGGCGAACAGCGAGGCCTCCACTCCCTCCAGAAGCTCCTCAACCAGCAGGTCACCGCCGAGGGAGGTCGCCGCACGCAGGCCGGCGTCGAGCTCCTGCTGCGTCCGGCAAACGAAGACGCCTTTGCCGGCGGCGAGCCCGTCCGCCTTGACGACGCAAGGCGGCCGGGCGATGGCCAGCCGCGCGGCGGTCGGGACACCGGCCGCCTCGAGCACGTCCTTGGCAAACGTCTTGGAGCCCTCGATCCGCGCCGCCGCGCGACTCGGGCCGAAGACGGCGACGCCGCCATAGCGAAGGGTGTCGGCAAGGCCGTCGACAAGCGGTGCCTCCGGCCCGACGACGACGAGATCGATGTCGAGCTCGCGGCAGAGCGCCAACAGCGCCTCCGCATCCTCGGCCCGTGCGGGATGGCACTCGCCGAGACGCGCGATCCCCGGGTTTCCCGGCGCCGCGTGAAGGGACTCCAGACGGGGGCTTTCCGCGAGCTTCCAGGCGAGCGCGTGCTCTCGCCCGCCCGAGCCGACGACGAGGACCCTCACGCGCCGAGTCTACTCACGGAGGCGGCGCTTTCTATCTCGCGAAGCAGCAGCCGGTCTACTCACGGGCGGGGATGGATCGAGCTGCGCGTAGGGAAATCCACAGGTCCTGTAGTTCGGTTCGCCCGGCCTCCTCCCCGAGGCGATCGTAACCGTGGAAAGCGCACGTGTGAGCAACGGGACCGTGCCGAAACTGTGCAAGGAGGCGTGGGATTAAGCGCACGATCTGCGCGTAGGAACCCGGTAATGCCCGCGACGGTGCTCCTCTTGTTGGCAGGCCTCGTGATCGCGGCCGTCGTCTTCGCCGTGACCGGCGGGCACTGATCTTCCTGCCCCTCTTCCTCGTTCTTCCGCTCGGTTTCTTCAGCCTCGGCCGGCGTCGGCGCTAAGGGCGCCGCTTACGGTGCGCTCAGGGTCGCGCGAGCGCCTCGAGCCCTCGCTGGGCGAGCACTCGCTCCCGCTCTCGCCCCGTGCCGATCAGCGAGACCTCGACTTCGAGCCGCTCCTCGATGAGCTCGACGTATGCACGTGCCGTCGGCGGCAGCTTGGCGACCTCGGTCACCTCGTCGAGCGGCTCCTGCCACCCGGGCAGCGCCTCGTAGACCGGTTCGCAATGGTGGAAGTCGCTCTGATGTGCGGGAAAGTCCTCGGTCTCGGTCCCGTCACGGAGCCGGTAACGCAGGCAGACCGGCAGCTCCGCGAAGCTCGAAAGGACGTCCAGCTTCGTGAGGGCGAGAGACGTGAACCCGTTCAGCCTTACGGCGTAGCGCAGCGCGACGAGATCGAGCCAGCCGCAGCGGCGTTCCCGTCCTGTGACCGTGCCGTACTCACCGCCGAGCTCGCGCATCCGCTGCTGGTCGGGGCGTGCGATCTCGGTCGGCAACGGGCCCTCGCCGACCCGTGTCACGTACGCCTTAGAGACTCCGAGCACTGCGTCGATCCTGTTCGGGCCGATGCCGATCCCGGTCGCCGCTGCCGCCGCGATCGGGTTGGACGAGGTCACGAACGGATACGTGCCGTGGTCGAGGTCGAGCAGCGTGCCCTGCGCGCCCTCGAGCAGGACGAATTTGCCTTGCTTGAGAGCTCGGTCGACGAGGAGTGACGTGTCGGTGATGTGCGGGCGCAGTCGCTTCGCCCAGCCCTCCGCGCACGCGGTTACCTCCTCCAGGTCGAGCGGCTCGGCTCCGTAGACACGCTCGAGCCAGACGTTCTTCTCCGCGAGAGCGAGCTCGATCTTCTCGCGCAGGATCTTCGCGTCGAAGACGTCTTGGACGCGAATCCCGACCCGCGCCGACTTGTCCGCATAGGCCGGTCCGATCCCGCGTCGCGTCGTGCCGATCTGGAGGCGGCCGAGCCGCCGTTCGGACGCCTGGTCGAGCGCGACGTGCCACGGCATGACCAGGTGCGCGTTCGTCGAGAGCCGCACGAGCTCCGTCGAGATCCCGCGCGCTTCGAGATCATCGAGCTCCTCGATGAAGACGCCTGGGTCGATCACGCAGCCGGCGCCGAGCACACACTCCTTGCCCCAGAGGATTCCCGAGGGCATGTGCTTGAACTTGTACGTCTCGCCGTCGGCGACGATGGTGTGCCCTGCGTTCGGGCCGCCCTGGTAGCGGCAGACGAGATCTGAATGCTGGGCGAGCAGGTCGACGATCTTGCCCTTTCCCTCGTCGCCCCACTGCGCCCCGACGATCACGGTCGCTGGCACGGGTTCCCAGTTTGCCTGACGCGGTCGGTCGGTAGCAGCGACCCTCCGAGCTAGGTGAGGGATTCCGGCGAGGGGGAGGGACCCCTCACCAGCTCGAAAGCGCGACCGGCCGGCGGTCGCGTGGGTGAACGGCTACCAAAGTGGGGAAGTCGCCTCGGCGGCGACGGTTGCGCCTGCGCGGATGACGCGGATCCGGTGACCGCGCGGGCAGGTCGTCCAGCCGAGGTCGTCCCCGAGGCGTAGCGCTCCCTGCGCGGTGAGGCCGGCGTAGTCGGCGTGCGGCTCGACCTCGGTGCAGGCCTGGCAGACAACGGTGAAGGCAGTGGCGCGCGCGAGGAGGACGACGGTTTGCTCGTACAAGGCTCTACCCGGTCGGTGCGAGGTCGGCGAACTTGGCGTAGCGCTTTAGGAACGAGAGCTTGACCGTATCGGTTGGCCCGTTGCGGTGCTTCGCGAGGTGCAGCTCCGCGATTCCTTGCTGGTCGGACTCGTCGTTGTAGTACTCGTCGCGGTAGATGAAAAGCACGAGGTCGGCGTCCTGCTCGATCGAGCCGGACTCCCGGAGGTCCGACAGGATCGGGCGTTTGTCGTGACGCTGCTCGACTGCGCGCGAAAGCTGCGACATGGCCAGGATCGGCACGTCGAGGTCGCGCGCGAGGATCTTCAGCGAGCGTGAGATCTGCGACACCTCCTGGACGCGGTTCTCGACCGTTGCGCCCGAGGTCATCAGCTGGAGGTAGTCGACGACGATCAGACCGAGCTCCGGCTCGCGCGACTTCAGTCGCCGAGCCTTGGAGCGGATCTCCATCATCGTGATCGAGGCGGTGTCGTCGACGTAGATCGGCGCCTTCGCGAGCCGGTCACAGGCCGCGGTCAGTCGAGGCCAGTCGTCGGCTCCGAGCTTGCCGGTGCGAAGCCGCTGCGACTCGACCTTGGCCTCGCTGCACATCAGGCGCTGCGTCACCTCCGATTTCGACATCTCGAGAGTGAAGATCGCGACGGGGCGCTCCTCGCGAACGGCGAGGTTCGCCGCGACGCAGAGCCCGAGCCCCGACTTTCCCATGCTCGGGCGGGCGGCCACGATGATCAGGTTCCCGGGCTGGAAGCCGGAGGTGAGCCGGTCCACGTCGCGAAACCCCGCCGGTGTCCCGGTCACCTCGGCGCCGGCCTCGTACAGCGCGGTGATTCGCTCGAAGCTGTCCTTCAGCAGCTCCTCGATGTGGCTGAACTCGCTCGTGACCCGGGCCTGGGACAGGTCGAAGACAACCTGCTCAGCCCGGTCGACGAGGTCGGTCGCCTCTCCGGGCCGCTCCCAGCCCAGTCGCGAGATCTCGCCGCCCGCCCGAATCAGCCCGCGGAGCGTCGCCATCTCCCGCACGATGCGCGCGTAGTGCCCGGCGTTGGCGCTGGCGGGGACGAGCGCCGCGAGCTCGTGGATCCGGACCCGCCCTCCGGTGTCCTCGAGCTCGCCTCGCTCCTCGAGCTCGTCGACGAGCGTGATCGCGTCGACGGGCTCGCCCCTGCCGTACAGGCCAAGAGCCGCACGGTAGATCTTGGCGTGGCTCTCGCGGTAGAAGTCACTGGCATCCAGCGCCTCGCTGACCGCCCCGATCGCGCCGGGGGAGAGCATCATCGCGCCGAGAACCGATTCCTCGGCTTCGAGATTTTGCGGCGGGACCGGGGCGGTCGGCGAGGCCTGGGCGAGCTGGGCCATCGGCGCTACAAAAGCACTCTCGGACCGGCCAGGGAAGGCCTGGACGACCTGTCTTTCGACAGGCCCGTGCATGACGGGTCCGCTCGGTTTGCAGGCATAAGGGAACACAGGTTCCCACAGCCCCCGGACGACACCTGTGGGCGATTTCTCCGCTCGGAGCGGGAAATTCGTGCGCAAATCCACAGACCGGGGACGGTCTGTGGAGAAGCCTGTGCGCTTTCGTTACCCCTCGGGCGCGTCTGGAGCGGCGGCGACTCTGTTCGAGGCGTCGCCGGGAGCCGCGTCCGAGTCCGCCTCGGCGTCCGGCTCGGCCTCTTCTTCCGCCGTGACCTCGGCGATCTGCTCCTCGGCCTCGGCCTGCGCCGCCTCGGCCGCGGCTTGTGCCTCCGCCTCGGCAAGGGCCTCCGCTGCGGCGATCGCGTCCAGCTCCTCCTGCGGAGGGAGCTCACCACCTTCGGGCGCGACCGCAACGCGGAGCGCCGGGGTCACGTCCGGGAACAGCTCGACCGGAATCTCGTAACGCCCAATCCGCTTGATCGGGTCCGGCAGCTCGAGCTTGCGTCTGTCGATCCGCACGCGATAGGCCTGCCAAACCTGCTCTGCGATGTCGGTCGCAGTGACCGAGCCGAAGAGCGTGCCGGTCTCACCCGCCGGGACGTCGAAGCGCAGCTCGGCGCCTTCTAGCCTGGCCGCAATCTCCTGAGCCTGCTCGAAGCTCTGCGCCTCCTGGCGCGCACGCTTCTCCTCGTGCTTCCGAAGCTCCGCGACCTTGGCCGCCGTCGCCGTCTCGGCGAGCTTTCGCGGCAGCAGGTAGTTGCGGGCAAAGCCGGGCGCGACATCCACGACTTCTCCGCGGAGCCCGACCTTGTCGACGTCCTTGCGGAGGATGACTTCCATCAGCCCGTGGAGTAGGGAAGCAGAGCCATCTCTCGCGCCCGCTTGACCGCAGCCGCCACCTGGCGCTGGTGTCGCCGGCAGGCGCCCGTGATCCGCCGGGAGCGGATCTTCCCCTTCTCGGAGACGTAGCGCCGCAGCTGGTTCACGTTCTTGTAGTCGACCTCTTCGACTTTCTCGCGGCAGAAGTAGCAGTTGCGCTTGCGGATCGGGCCGCCGGGCGAAGGGCCGCGCTTGCGTTGCTGTCGCTGCTCTCGCGGGGGCATCAGAACGGGATGTCGTCGTCGGCCGCGGAGCTGAAGTCCGCGTTCTCGGCGGGAGCCCCGCTGGGGACGAACTGCGGCTGCGCTCCCTCACCCTCGGGCCGGCCACCGAGGAACTGGACGCTGTCGGCGATGATCTCCACCGCCTGGCGCTTGGTCCCGTCCTGCGCCTCCCACTCGCGCCAGTCGAGCCGCCCGTCGACGCCGACCGGCCGACCCTTCGAGAGGTACTGCGCACAGCTTTCGCCCTGGTTGCCCCAAACGGTGACGTCGAAGTAGTTCGGCTTGTCGCCCCACTCGCCGGTGCCGGCGTCCTTCTGGCGGGTGTTGACGGCGAGGCGCAGCTTGCAGACGGCCGTGCCGCTCGGCGTGTGGCGAAGCTCCGGGTCCTTCGTCAGGTTGCCGACGACGACGACGCGGTTGATGTTGGCCATTCTCCCTCTCCTCTCAGGCGGTGCTTTCCGGTTCCGAATCCTGACTCGCCACAGCCGCCGCCGCTACGGGCTCTTCCGGGCTCGGCTCCGGCGGTCGCGTCGAGGCGCCCTTGACACGGCGGACGGCCATGTGGCGCGTGACGCCGTCGGTGATCTTGAGCACGCGCGATATCTCCTCGAGCGTCTCCGGCTCCGTCTGGAAGGTCAGGAGGTGGTAGACGCCCTCGCCCTTGTGGTCGATCTCGTAAGCGAGGCGGCGCCGGCCCCACGGCTCGTGGGCGTCCCAGCGTCCACCCCCACGCTCGATCAGCTCGCGCGTGCGGGCGACGATCTCGTTCTGGCGCTCGTCCGGGACCTCCGGGTCGAGCATCAGCAGGATTTCGTATTCGGTCACGCCCCGATCTCCTCCCTTCCTTCGGTCTCAGGCGGCCTCGCCTGCAAGCGCCGCTCGGGTACGGACGGCGCGATGGCAAGGCAGGAAGGCAGGCAGTGTAGCATCGGCCTCGTGAGGTCCCGAATCGCCTGGCTGGCCGGTGCAGTAGCGGTTGCGGGAGCGGCTGCCTACCGCGCGCTGAGACGGACGCCGTCGCCTGTCGAGGACTCGCGGGCGGCCGAGCTGCGGCGGAAACTCGACGAGTCGCGCACGCTCGTCACCGAGCGCGAGGAGTTCGAGGCGGCAGAGACGACCGTCGACCAGGTCGAGCCGAGCGCGGACGTCGAGGGCCGGCGGCGCGAGGTGCACGAGCGTGCAAAGGCGGCTGCGGAGCAGATGCGCGGCCGCTCGGACGACTAACGTCGTCGCACGAACGCGGCGACGCCGTTCACGAGCCCGCGGGCGACGCGTTGCTGGTAGGCGCCGGTGTGTAGAAGCCGCCGGTCGGTCGAGTTCGAGAGGAAACCTGTCTCGACGAGCACAGCCGGCACGTTCGACCAGTTGAACCCCGTCAAGTCCGAGCGCTGGACGATACCGCGGTCAGCCGCGCCGGTTGCGGCGACGACGGCCTTCTGGATCGCCCGGCCGGCGGCGACGCTCGGGCCGTAGATGTCGTCCGTCCAGCCGCGGTGCCAGGCAGGGACGAGGGTCGAGACGCCGTGGAGCCCTGGGTCGGGCGACCCGTCCGCGTGGATGCGCACCATGAGCGCCGCGTGGCGCCGGTTGCAGAAATCCGCCCGGGCGATGTTGCCCCCGCTGCCGTAGCGGAAGGTCGGCCCGGTGCGGGTCATCGCGACGCGATAGCCGCGTGAGACCAGCAGTGCTCTCGTTCGTCTGGCGATCGCCAGGGCGACTCCGGCCTCACCGGGCGCGCCTCCGCCGTCCTTGATCTTCAGCACGTGCGACCCAGGCCCAATTGGCTCCGTCTGGCGGCCGACCGCCGGTGGCGTTCCGTGCCCAGGGTCGAGGCAGATCAGTGCGGCGGCCGCGACCGCGGAGGCGGCGATCACGCCAGGCGTTCCGCCAGGTACTTGATCGCGAGCGGGTACCGGTACTCGATCGCCGAGTGGGTCGCGTCGAAGAGCTCGAAGAAGACGTCGGTCACCCCGATCGCCTCCAGCTCACGACGGAATGCCTCCGCCCCCAGGTCGAGGTAGAACTGGTCCCGCTTGCCGGCATCGATGTAGATCGCCTTCAGCGACCGGAGCGCATCGGCGTGGCCAGGCACCATTCGGACGGGATCCCAGGCGAGCCAGCGATCCCAGACCTCGGACTGCAGCCGGCCCGTCTCCGTGTCGTAGGGCAGGTGGACGGTGCCGTCCTCGTCCGCCGAGTAGCAGGCCGCCATGCACCAGTCGTTCAGGAGCGTGTGGTCGGTCTCCTTCGAGAAGGCGGGCCGGCTCCGGAAGTCCTCCCAGAAGCGTGCGAACGACCCCTCGTAGCTGTCGCGCAGCGTGCGCACCGACTTGCGGAAGTCGGGTAGGTAGCACATCTCGAAGAGCGCGTCGCCGGCGTGGGTTGCGAGCCCGCCGAAGATGTCCGGGCGGAGCATCGGGTTGACCATCGCCCCGTAGCCGCCGCTCGACTTGCCGGCGATCCCACGGTGTGATGCCTCGGGCTGCGTTCGGTAGTTGGAGTCGACCCACGGCACGAGCTCGTCGCAGATGTAGGTGTGGTAGCGGCCGGTCCCCGGCGAGTCGATGAACTGGCTCCCGCCGAGCGACGTCCAGGCGTCCACGAAGACGAGCAGGCAGGGCGGCGACCCTTCGCTCGCGAAGAGCTGGTCGGCCAACTCCGGGAGGTTCCGGCGGAAGGGCGTCCGGTTACGCCACGCGTCGAGCTGCCCGGTGAGGCCTTGGATGATGTAGATCGACGGGTACCGCCCCTCCGGCTCGTCGTCGTAACCCGGGGGGACGTAGACCCAGAGCGGGCGCACGTGCGGGTCGCCGAGGGGGTTGTCCTTCAGGACCGCGCTCTCGAAGACGTGCTCGTCGAAGCGGCCGGCCAGCTCGTAGGACCACGGCTCCACTAAGGCACCACTCCCGGAGTCGCCTTCAGCCGTCCGAGCTTTCCGGTCGACACGTTGGCATTCATCCCCGAGGGATGCTACGTGCCGGGTGGTCAGCGTCGATACCGCGGGGGCCCTAGGGGACGGTTGCGGGAAGCTTCGCCTCGAGCAGCAGCCGGCGCAGCATCTCCGCGTTCACCGGTGCCTGTGCCACGGTCTCGCCCTCGGCGTGCTCCCCGAGCCCCGGCGACGGGATCGTCGAGCGGCCGTTGTTGTTGAACATCGCGTAGACGCTCTCGGCCTTCTCGGCAAGGTCGCCAAGCGTCGGCACGCACTCGCGCAGCTCCTCTTCGGAGTAGAGGTAGTCGAACCGTTCCGCGGCGGTCCTGACGCGCTTGTTCCAGGTCTCGGCGTTTCGGCCGTGGAAGCGCACGTAGGAGGTCGGGCTCGTGGTGGCGACGACCGTTGGGAGGACATTGCGGCTCTCGAGCCGCGGCGCATCGACGATCACGTAGGTCATGCCGTGGCGCTCGAGGAAGCCGAGCGTCTCGGCCCGGTGCTCGTCGTCCAGCCAGCTCGCGTGGCGGAACTCGACCAGCATCTCGTCTCCGGCGAGCTGATCCTGTGCCCACTCGAGGTAGCCGAGCGACGCCGGCTTCGGCACGATGTAGGGCGGAAACTGCATGAGGATCCCTCCGAGCTTGCCGGCCTCGCGCAGCGGCTCGAGCGCCTCGTGGAAGCGACGGAAAACCTCTGTCCGGAATTCGCGCGGCGGGCGGTCGACGCGGCCTCGCTCGTCCGCGGGCGCTTCGTCGCGGAGATCGATCGGGAGCTGCTCGACCTTCACCGGGTGGCGTGTCATCACGCCGAACGCCTTCACGTGCATGATGAAGCCCGTGGGCGTGCGCTCGGCCCAGCGCTCGACCATCTCGCGGGTCGGCAGCCGGTAGTAGGTCGAGTTCGCCTCGACGGTGTCAAAGCGCTCCGCGTAGTACCGCAGACGCTCTTCGGCGCCCTTCACCTGGGGCGGGTAGAAGTAGCGCGTCAGCGACTCGTCTGCCCAGGAGCAGGTTCCGATGCGGATTGCCGCGGCCATGACCGCCATCGTACGTTTGGGCTCTGGCTGAGGGACTTGCCCTCAGAGCGTGGCTAGCGAAGCACGCGGAAGGCCGTCACAACGGTCTTGCCCAGGTTGCCGGCGGTGTCGCGAGGGCTCGCCCGTAGCCGGTACGCGCCGGGGAGGAGCTGCCTCCCACCGACGGTCGCGTCGAAGTGGAACTCGTTCGTCCCCGCCACGCCGGCCTGGGTGAAGCTCCCCGGCACGGGGAGGTAGTACGTGCACGTCCTTCCACGAGACCGCTTCCCGCGGACGACGCAGCTGCCTTTGCGCTTCGTTCCGGTGAGGACGTGGTCGATCCTGAAGGTGACGGTCGCCCGCTCCGAGAGCCGCAAGCTGAGGGTCGCGCCGTTCGCCCGATGGAAGAGGCCGGGGAGGACCCGCAGGAGGCTCAGCACGGGAGGCGTCTTGTCGAGGGTCGTGAAGCTCTGATCCGCGCCCACGGTCGTGCCCTCGGCGTTCGCCGCCACGAGCCGGAAGTGGTAGGTCACGCCCTGGCGCAGGCCGCTCAGAGCCGCAGTGACCTGGACGGCGCCGCTGCCGGAACCGACGATTCCGAGGGGCAGGGTCGAGCCGTAGGCGGTCGTCGTCCCGTAGTCGAAGGTCGCGGTCGTCTCCCTGAGGCTCGGGTCGACGGTGCCTGTCAAGACTGCCCCGGTGAAGGAAATCGCCGAGGCGGCTCCAGTGGCAACGACCGGCGGCGCGACCTCGTAGGCGCCGATGTCACAGGCGCTCCCGCGCGGTCGCGTGACCCCCCGCTGGTCGGTCGCCGGGCAGCCGGCTCCCGCATCGACCGCCGGGCTCCCGGCCGGCAGCGCCTCGGTGTCGGTGGGCCCGCCGTTGTCCGCGAGGGGGGCGAGCAACACGGGAGCGCCCTGGTGATCGGTCGCTTGGGTGAAGCCGCAGGCGGCGGTGTCGGAGAGGTTGTTTCCCAGCGATGTCGGTGAGACGCCGCAGTTGGACTCGGCTGCCGCGCTTTGGTCGTTCAGGTACGCGACGTTGTGCGCGACGATCGTGTTCTGGGCCGTCCCCGTCGAGTCGAGGCCGGCGGCCGACTTGAGCGGATTGAAAGCCTGGTTCCCGCTGACCGTCGCGCTCCTGATCATGAGCGTGGCGCCGCCTCCGCCCTCGATCCCGCCCCCGTAGCCGTTCGCGGCCGGGCTGCCTGCCACGTTCGCGCTGATCGTGCTGTCCGCGACCGTCAGCGAATTGAGGAAGTCGACCCCGCCTCCGTTTCCGTTGGCCTCGTTTCCCGCGATTGTCGACTGCGTGACCGTCAAGGCCGGACCGGTGGACTCGATCGCGCCTCCTGCCCCCGATGCGTGATTCCGGACGATCGCGTCCCGCACGAGGGTCAGCGTCCCTGCGTTCCGGACCCCCGCCCCGTCGCCCGCGACTTGGCCGCCGGCGATCGTGACATCCGAGATCAGGGCGGTGACGCCGGTCTGGACGTCGAGGACGCGGTCGGTCCCCATCGCGTCGATCACGGTCGAGCGCGCTCCCGCGCCCGTGATCGTGACGCTCTTCGTCAGGTCGAGGTCGCCGGTGGCCGCTGCGTCTTCACCGGCGCCGGCGATGCCCAGCCGGTAATGGCCGGCCGGGAGCACGATCGTGTCGCCGCCCGCGCCCGCGTTGGAGGCGAGGACGGCCTCCCGAAGCGAGCAGTCGGAGTCGCAGCCGTTCGGGGTTGGGTCGTCGGTCCGCGTCACGGTGAACGTCGTCGCCGCAGGGGCGTTCGATGCGCCGGTAAGCGCAACCACCACGACAAGAACGACCCCAGCCAAGAACCTCATCGGCGTGCGGCGAACGTACCCGTGGCCGCAGAGGCCGTCAAGGAGGAGCGCCGGTCTAGCCGGGAATTGCGGCGCTCGCGGTCCTCGCCGGGACCTGGGCAAGTGGCAGGTCGACGAAGAACGTCGCTCCCTCGCCCTCGCGTGAGTCGACCGAGATGCGCCCGGCCATCCGGCGGACGAGCTCGCGGCAGATGTACAGCCCCAGGCCTGTCCCGCCGACGCCGCGGCTCAGCTGCGGGTCCACTCGGTAGAACTTGCCGAAGATTCGCTGCTGCTCCCCCTGCGGGATCCCGATGCCCTCGTCCCGGATCGCGACGCGGACGCTGTTCGCCCGCTGCTGGATCTCGATCTCGATGCGCCCCCCGTCCGGCGAGTACTTCACGGCGTTGTCGATCAGGTTGAGCAGGACCTGGCGTAGCCGGTCGGGGTCTGCGACAGCAGCTGTGAGACCGTCCCCGCGGGAGAGTTCGATCGAGATTTCCTCGCGATGCGCGAAGCAGGCGCGCATCTCCTCGACCACCTCGCGGGTCAGCGAACCGACGTCGACGGCGCTGCGATCAAGCCTGAGCCGGTTGGAGTCGAGCGAGTTCGCGAGCAGGATCTCGTCCGCGATCCGCGTCAGCCTCTCCGCCTCGCTCGTGATCACCTCGAGCAACCGCAGCCTGGTGCCGGCGTCCAGCTCGAGGTCGGTGCGGTGCAGCGTCTGCGCGGAGCCGTAGATGGCGGCCAGCGGTGTCCGCAGCTCGTGCGAGACCGTCGCGACGAATTCGCCCTTCAGTTCTTCGAGCGCGCGATCCTCGGTCACGTTGCGGAAGGCGTACACGATCCCGTCCGCGAACTTAACCGCCGAGATCGAGAGCCAGAGCTCCTTCTCGCCGAGCTCGAGCGGGAGTGTCTTGGCCGCCGTGCCGGCCGGGCCGGGAGTCGTCGCGACCGGGACGAGCGGCCCGACTGCAGGCCATCCCGGGAGCGCGTCCTCGATCCGACTGCCCAGAACCTCATCGGACGACAGTCCCGTGATCGCTTCCGCCGCTGGGTTCCAGTGACGGATCACTCCGTCGTCGAGGAGAAACACGCCGTCACCCACATGCTCGAGCACGCGCGCATGTCGCTCGAGCGCCAGCCGCTGTTCTTCGACCTGCCGCTCGAGCCGGCGCAGCTCGATCGCGCGCTCGAGGGAGGCGACGAAGTACTCGCGGTCGATCGGCTTCTGTACGAAGTCGTATGCGCCGCCGCGGAGGGCCTGGACCGCGAGGTCGTGCTCGCCGTGGCCGGTGATCAGGACCGTGGGCGTCTTCGGGCGCAGCCGTTTGATCTCGCCGAGCACGGCGAGCCCGTCCATCCCGGGCATCTTGATGTCGGTGACGACGGCGTCGTAGTCGGTGCTCTCGATCCGTTCCAGCGCGTCCGCGGCGTTGTCGGACGTGTCGATCTGGATTCCGTTGAGACGAAGCTTGAGTGCCCGCGGCAGCGCCTCGAGTAGAGCCGTGTCGTCGTCGACGATGAGGATTCTCGCGTCGCCGTTCACGCGAGCGCCCTCTCAGGCGGGGGCTCGTCGGCGAAGGGGAGCTCGATCAGGAAGCTCGCGCCGCGCCCCCGCTTCGGCTCGACGGAGATCTGGCCGCCGTGCTCCTTGACGATGCTGTACGTGATCGACAAGCCGAGGCCGGTGCCGGTGCCGACCTCCTTCGTGGTGAAGAAGGGATCGAAGATCCGCTGCTCCAGCTCGCGCGGGATGCCGGGGCCCGTGTCGGAGAAGCTGATCCTGATCCATTCCGCGTCGCGCGCGGTGCCTATCCGGATCGTCTTTCCACGAGCTTCGGCGAGCGCGTCGCGCGCGTTGGTGAGCAGGTTGATGAAGACCTGCTCGAGCTGAATTGCGTTTCCCTGCACAATCAGCTCGTCGGCGCAGAGGTCGAGCTCGACCTCGATCCCGCGCAGCCGCAGCTGCTCCTGCATCAAGAGCAGCGACCTCTCGATCACCTCGTCGACATCGACCGTCTCGATGGTGACGGGGGCGGCCCGGCCGAAAGTACGCAGATGGGAGATGATCGCCGTCGCCTTGCGCACCTGGTCCATCGCGCTCTCGAGCTCCCGCAGGACCGCCTCGCCCTCGAAGCGCCCCAACCGCATCTGGTCGAGGACGTTGCCGACGAAGAGGCCGATGTTGTTGAGCGGGTTGTTCAGCTCGTGCGCCACCCCGGTCGTGAGCTCGCCGAGCGTGGCCAACTTGCCCGCCTGAACCAGCTGCTCCTGCTTCTCCCGAAGCTCCTGCTCGCGCCGCTCCATCTCCTGGGTCGTCTCGCGCAGGTCACCCATGATGTGGATCATCGCCTTGCGGCTGTCGCCTAGCCGCAGGTTGGACTCGTGCGAGTCCTTGAGGATGTGCAGCAACGCCCGGCGCGAGTTGTCGAGGCGCTCGGTCTGCCGGGCCAGCCGGCTGCGGTCGTCCTCGTAGTCGCCGAGGATGTGCAGCATCGCCTTGCGCTGATCGCCGAGCTTGCGATTCGACTCGTTGAGGTCGCCCATGATGTGGAGCAGGGCGCGACGGCGTTCCTCTTCCTTCGCAACCCGGTGCTCGAGATGGGCGATCTCCTCCTGGAGGGCGACAAGCTCGGGCTCGCCGTCGGCCGCGCCGTTACCGCCCGGCGCCTCCCGGAGCGAGTCGGGCTCGGCTGCCATCAGGCCGAGGCGCGCTCGCTGGCGAGCTTCTCGTTCTCGCGCTGCAGACGCTCGAGCTCCTTCTCGAGGTTGATCATCTTCAGCTCGCGGCCGACGACGACCTCCTCGAACTTCTCGAGGTCGAGGATCTTCTCCTGCAGCTCGGTCTTCGATTGCTCGAGGTCGCGCACGACCTCCTCGTAGGCGCGCATGTCCCTGAGCACGCCGATCGCGCCGATCACGTTCCCCTCGCCGTCGCGCAGGGCGGCGGCGTTCAAGCTGGTCGGGATCACCTCGCCGGTCGCCGCGCGCGGGTTGAGGCGGGCATTGCGCGTCACGCCGCGCTCGACCACCTCGCGCAGAGCGGCGGTGAACTCGCGCGTCTCCTCCTCGCTGATGAAGCGCGAGAGCGACTGCTCGACGACCTCGTCCCGGCGGAAGCCGAGCAGCTCCGAGACGGCGTCGTTCGCCTCGAGGATCTTGCCCTCGAGGTCGGAGACGAACACCGGGTCCGGGGCGTTCTTGATGAGGGCCTCGGCGTAGGCGCGGGCCTTGCCGATTTCGCGCATGTCCCGGAGGATGCCGATGGCGCCGATGACCCGGCCCTCGGCGTCGCGCAGGGCCGAGGCGTTGAGCGCCGTGGGAATGATCTCGCCGGCGGCGCTCTTCGGGTTGAGGCGGACGTTCCGGGTGACGCCCCGCTCGACGACCTCGCGGAGGGCGGCGAGGAACTCGCGGGTCTCTTCGGGCGAGATGAACCGCGAGAGCGACTGCTCGATCACCTCGTCCTGCCGGAACCCGAGGAGCTCGGATACCGCGTTGTTGGTCTGGAGGATCTTGCCTTCCAGGTCGGAGACGAACACCGGGTCCGGCGCGTTCTTGATCAGGGTCTCGGCGTAGGCCCGCGCTTTGTCGAGCTCCCGCATGTCCCGCAGGATGCCGATCGCGCCGATCACCGTACCGTCCGAGTCGCGGAGGGCGGACGCGTTCAGCGACGTCGGGATGATCTCCCCCGTAGCGCTACGCGGGTTGAGC
>JBARRQ010000033.1:0-3659 GCA_049644305.1 Gaiellaceae bacterium | reverse complement strand
GTGAGCAATGGTCTCAGCCTCTGCGCGATCCACCACCGAGCCTTCGACCAGAATCTCGTCGGCGTCTCCGCCGACTACGTCGTCCACGTCTCCCGCCGTCTGCGCGAGGACGACGACGGGCCGATGCTCGACCTACTGAAAGGCTTCCATGACGTGCCGCTCCAAGTCCCAAGGCGGGTGTCCGACCGCCCAGACCGCGAACGCCTGGACGCCCGCTTCGGACGGTTCCTAGAACTCGCCGCGTAGTCCCTAGCCTCTCGAGACGGATACGCGGGGGCTTCTTGGCTTCTCAACGAACTGAATCCTCTTTTCTGGCACGCGCGCCGGCTCGAAGTAGTGAAGCACAGCAGTCAACCGTAGAAGGGTGATGGATCAAGTGACCTACCCTGAGGGATAGTTCGCCTGCAACCCGAGAGCGCGCCCCGATGCGGCGGGGGCGCCTCGGAGACTCACACGGCGGGCCCATGCGGCTGGGCCTGACGAATTTACTGCGGCTCTCTCTCACGGGAGACTCGAAGCGGGGCCGGGCGGCGGCCCCGCTTCGCGTTATCGGCAACTCCCCGAAGGCACGAACTAGTACTCACGGCGTTGCTCGACCGTCTCGAGCCGACCGTCTGTCTAACAGAGATACCTTTTGACGCCAAGCGCCTCGATTGTCGCGCGTACCACGGCTAGCGGCAGCCGCGGAGGTTGCTCGAGCGGCGCTTAGGAGCGACTCGGTGCTGGCGTCCGCTCGTCGACGCCGATCTCGCGCTCGAACGAGTCGAGGAGATCGAAGAGTCCAACTGTCTCCCAGATCCGCCCACGCTTGCGCCCAGCGGAGATCGGCCGCAGGACGCCCGCTTCTTCGAGCCGGATGATTGCCTGGCGTGCGCTCTCTTGGCTCTTGGCCGCGATCAAGGCTTGGGCGGAGTTGACATCAACGACGGGATGAGCGGGCAGCGCCTCGATCAGCTTGCGAGCTCCGGAGCCTTGCCTCGGCTTTCCGGCCTTCTCGAGCCAGCGCTCTTCAAGAGAAGCGACGCGCTCGGCGAACTCACGGCCCCGCTCGGATGCGGTCGCGAGAGCATTGGCGAAGATCACGTACCAATCCTCGGGGTCGCCGTAGCGGTAGGAGGTCAACCCCTTGATGTAGGTCTGGGCTTCCCCGGCGAGGACGAGCGAGACCGGCGGGACGTAGTGCGGCGTCAAGCCGCGCCGGCGGAGGATCGCGTGGATTAGGGCGCGGCCAACGCGGCCGTTGCCGTCCCAGAAGGGGTGGATCGTCTCGAACTGCGCGTGGGCGATCGCCGCCTGCAATGCTGGCGGCAGGTCGTCGCGGTTAATGAACTCGACGAAGTCGGCTAGGGCCGGGCGGACATACTCGGCGGGAGGCGGAACGAAATCAGCCCCGCGCGGGCTCGCGCCGCCACCGCCAATCCAGTTTTGACTCTCGCGGATCAGCCCTGCGTAGCGCTCAGCGCTTGTCCCTTCGAAGAGCGTCTTATGGATCTCGATCAGTGTCTCGAGTGTGAACGCCGAAGCGCTCGCGCCGAGCTCGATCGCCTTTTCTTGAGCCTTTACGTTGCCGACGACGTCAGCGGCGACGTCGTGCTTCGGAGCAACGAAGGCACGAGCGAGTCGCCCATGCGAAACGACCAGCCCTTCGATTCGTGATGAGGCGACGGCCTCGGCACGAAGAAGCTGCCTGGCGAGTGCTTCGAGGCTGAGCGCTCGCGGTGGATCCGCATTGAGCGCTCGGGTCGCCTGCTCAGCCTCGCTGATGGCGCTGACAACTGAGGCCTCGAGACGCGGCTCAGCCGATGCGATCGCTCGAGGGACATAAGCCTCGAAGGTGAATGCTTGGCGATCGCGGCGACTACCGAGATCATCGCGCGAGGGCTGCCACAGGCGCTCGACGATCTGCGGCTCAGACGCGAGCTCAGCCGTGGACGAGGCGTTCGATGACACAGAATCCGAGACTGGCGCCGCCGCGGCCGACGCCGCTAGATCCAGCCCTTCGGCTCGCCGCTTTTCCGCGCGTGCCATACGGAGAAGTTAGCGTAGCGACCGGCGTTACCCCAACTTTCCCTCACAAGTTGGTGTAAGCCCGGTTGTTAGCCCAACTTAAGAGGCCAACGGTCTCTCGCAGTGTCGCAGGCGTCCGACGACCGCTAAAGGCACGCGCGCGTGAGCTCCGAGCGCGCCGTTGGGCTGACGAAACTGCCCGCCTCCGCCAGTTGTCTCAGCGGCGAGGCTCTCGATCCTCTAGCGGTCGGGACTGACGGCCTCGACCAGCGCGCCCTGCAGCCACGTCAGGTAGGTGTAGACGGCCAGCTCCGGAGCTCGCGGATCCCGCTGGTCCAAGCCCTCCGCGAAGGTGTACTCCTGTACGTCCAGCCGGGTCCCGAGCACCAGGCGCAGGTCGTTGAGCGCAATCAGCCAGGAGTCGGCCTCGTCGGCGCTCAGCTGCTCCTGCCCGGCGGTCGCCTCCAGGACGTCCAGCGCCCGGCGCCGGCCGGCCAGGAGCTCCTCGCCCATCAGCCGGCGGTACTCCCGCTCCTTCCGCTTCTCCTCGTAGGCGGGCGGGAAGAGCCGCTCGAGGCTCGGGTCGTCCGCGGAGGTCTCGAGCATCGTCACGAGCTCCGCGCGCAGCTGCTGGAGCAGCTCGCGCTCGACCGCGGGCAGCCGGACGAACACGCCTCCGTGAGGCGCCGGCTCGATGCGGTGCTCGTCGGCGAGCATCAGTCCTTCCTCATCGTCGCCCAGAGGCCGTGCGCGTGCAGGCGGGCGACGTCGTACTCGGCCTTCTCGCGCGTGCCCTGCGCGACGACGGCCTTGCCCTCGTTGTGCACCTGCAGCATCAGCCGCGTCGCCTCCTCCTTGCTGTAGCCGAACAGCTTCTGGAAGACGAGCGTCACGTAGGACATCAGGTTGATGGGGTCGTTCCAGACGATCACGATCCACGGGCGGTCGCGCTCGATCGAGTCGACCTGTTGTGGCTGCTCGACCTGGACTTCCGTGGGCGCCAGCGTCGTGGACACGCGTACATTGTGCGTTAGGCTCGCGCCGGGCAGGCCTGACCGGAGGAGGGCTCATGGCAACGACCGAGACTGCTACCGATCGCGACGCGATCACGAGCGTCGTCCAGCTCTACATCGACGCTGCGCGGACGGGTGACACCGAGAAGCTGAAAGCCGCTTTCGACGACCGGGCCTGGATGTTCGGGTCGCTGGGCCCGCAGCGGGTCGACATCCCGATCGCGGAGATGATCGACATGGTCGGCGCGCAGCCGATGGGGGAGACCTACGAGGCTCGGATCACGTCCGTCGAGCAGGTCGGCGACGCAGCCACGGCGACGGTTGAGGAGACGGGCTGCTGGGGCAGCGTCTCGTTCACGGACTTCTTCGGGCTCTCGAAGATCGACGGGGACTGGAAGATCGTGAGCAAGACGTTCGCCCACACCGGCGGCGAGATGCCGGCGGGCTAGTAGCCGGCCGAGATGCACCGTAGGATGGGCGTATGAAGGGCTCCGAAAAACCGAAGAAGCTCCTGAAAAAGGCCGCGCAGAAGACGCTGAAAGAGAAGCGCGCAGAGAAGAAAGCCAAGAAGCGCGGCGGCAGCAGCTTCTCGCCGTAACGCGGAGGCTAGGAGGGCTTGACGAAACCTGGTCTGAGCCG
>JBARRQ010000032.1:0-19123 GCA_049644305.1 Gaiellaceae bacterium | reverse complement strand
GAGCGGCGCCGTCCGCAGCTCCCGCCGCCTCGGCTGCGAGGAGCGCGACGTCCGCGGCCGTCTCCGCGATGGCCAATGGGACATCGGCCGCACGCTCGAGCGCGCGCGCGAGGCCGGTGTCTCGGCGCTCGAGCGCGGTCAGCGCCCGTTCGTAGGCCCTGGTGTCCTGACCGGCGAGCGCCAGCAGGCGGTCGCGGAGCTCGACAGCCTGGGAACGGGCACCCTCCGCCCCGCCCCACCCCTTCGAGCGCACCGCGGTCTTGACGACGAGTGCCGCCGCCAGACACGCCGAGATGCCCGCGACCCAGCCGGAGCCCGGAGCGGCCTCGCCCGAGGAGATCGCCTCGGCAAGATCGTGGGCGAGCCCCGGCTCAGGCTCAGGTGGCACGCTGGAGCGCTTCCTCGAAGGCCCGGCGCGCGGCGTCGCCGAAGACAGCGAAGACGACACGCTCGAGCGACCGCGGTTCGTGACCGCGTGCCTCGTCGACCATGATCCCCGCGCACTCGTCGAGTGGAAAGCCGCCCACCCCGGTACCGAAGGCCGGTAGCGCGAGAGAGCCCGCACCGAGCTCGTCTGCGAGCTCGAGGCAGCTCCGGGTCGTTCGCCGCACGAGCTCGGCGCTCGTGCGCAGGTCCTGACCCATGACCGCGCCGTGAACCACGTGTTTCGCCTTCAATCCGCCGGCGCCGGTGGCGACGGCGGATCCGAGGGGGATCGGCCCCTTGGACACCGCCTCGCGCTCGATCTCCTCGCCGCCCGCCCGCTTGAGCGCGCCGGCCACGCCGGCGCCCATCCAGAGCCCGTCGTTGGCCGCATTCGCGATCGCGTCGACCTCGAGCCGGGCGATGTCGCCCTCCACGACCTCGAGCCGCATCAGAAGAAGAACTGCCGCCACGCCGTCCACCAGTCGTCGGCCCGGGAGACGATGGTGCGCGGGTCGAGAATCTCGATCCCGGCTCGGTAGCGAAGCTTCGACACCGGCCCGGTCCACTTGTACTCGACCTTGATCTCGCAGGGCTTTCCGGGGTCGTAGGGCTCGACGGCCTTCAGGTTCGAGAGCGCCTCATTTGCACCGGCCTCGACGAGCTCGCGGGCACGCTTCGGCTGGAGCATCCGCGCGCTCAGAATGAAAATCCCCTGCTTCACCTCGACCGTGGTGAGCCCCTCGCCGAGCAGCGCCTTGCCTTCACGGCACGCGGCCACGTCCCCGGTCACCATCAGCACCGGGCAGCCCCAGGTCCCGCAGAGAGCGGCGTTGATTCCCGTCTCGCCCACCAGCGTGCCGTTGAACCAGAGGTTCTGGAAATCGGCGCCCGACACCGTGTGGTTCATCACGCCGTCGGCCGTGCCGGCCATCGCGTGCATGCCGACGAAGAGCGCGGCGTCGACGCCCTGCTCGAGGAAGCCGGTGTACTCGGTCCACTCTTCCTGGACCACGAACTCGCAGTCGGGATCGAGCTCCTCGGGGATCAGCGAGTTGAAGTCGAGCTTCTTACCGGCTCCGTGGCAGTCCATGACGACGATCTCGGTCGCGCCGGCGGCCTTTGCTCCGCGCACGGCAGCGTTGATCTCCTCGGTGTAGAGCTTGCGCCCTTCCTCGTAGAGCGGATTGCCCGCATTCGTCTGCTGTCCGGTGACGATCCCGGAGATTCCCTCGATGTCGCTGATGATGAAGACCTTCACGCCTGTAGCTTTTCACGCCGTGGATACAGGGTTGCGGGGGAAGCGCGTCCTCGTCACCGGCGCTTCCGGGGGCATCGGTGGGGCGTGCGCGCGGGCTTTTGCAGGCGAGGGATGCGAGGTCATCCTTCACTACCACCGCGGGCGCGAACGGGCGGAAGCACTCGCTGCAGAGCTCGGCAGCGCGACCCCGATCGCGGCTGACCTCACCGAGGAGGGCGATGTGACGCGCCTGTTCGACGCGGCAGGAGAGCTCGGCGTTTGCGCGGCCGTCGCCGGTGTCTGGCCGGAGGAGGACGTGCCGGTCTGGGAGCTGCCGCTCGAACGCTGGGACGCGACTCTCCGGGCGAATCTCACTGCGACCTTCCTGACGGCGCGGGGGTTCCTGCGCGGGGTGGCCCGCAGCGGCCACGGAAGCCTCGTCCTGGTGGGGTCGACAGCCGGGCTCTTCGGCGAGGCCGGGCACGCGGACTACGCCGCAGCCAAGTCCGCAATCCTCCACGGGCTCCTGCTGAGCCTCAAGAACGAGGTCGTGCGAATAGGTTCACGCGCGCGCGTGAATGCCGTGGCGCCCGGCTGGACGGAGTCGCCGATGACGCGGGGGTCTCTCACGCCGGAGACGCTCGAACGAGTGACGCGGACGATGGCACTGCAGAAGGTCGCGCAGCCAGAGGACGTGGCGCGTCTCGTTGTGGCGCTCGCCTCGGACGAGATCTCCGGCCACGTCACCGGCCAGGTCGTGACGGTCGCCGGCGGCATGGAAGGCCGCCTCATCCACGAAAGGTGAACGGCGGGCCGAAGCCCGCCGTCCGAGACCCCGCAGCCGCAGACGATTTGCCGTCAGTCCCGACTGGAGGGATCTCCGAGCCAATCGGCAAAGGACCTCGGTGTCTTTAGGTCTCGTCGGAGACCGGAGCCGCCGCGAGCTCCAGCGTGCAGGACTCGGGCGAAACCCGAGTGCTCTGCGCGGGTTTCATAACTTCAGGCGGGGCCGCCGCCCGGCCCCGCCTGAGTCTCCCGTGAGAGAGCCGCAGTTACATCCGGTGGGCCTCGCCGCATCGGGCCCGATCCGTGTCGACTGAGCTGCCCTCGCCGCATAAGGGCGCTCCGTCGTATGCACGAGGAGTATCGCCGACTTGGCGTCGCTTCATCTATCCCTCGTTCACGGTTGACTACCGCGCTTCACTCGAGCAAACGCCCGGCCAGTAGAGTCAAACGACCGTGAAGAGCCGTTTCGAAGAGCGACTCGCCTCGGGGCCCGTCATTGTCGGCGACGGCGGGATGGGCGTGCTCATCACGAGCGCCGTCCCGCGCCTCCGCTGCCCCGAGGAGGCAAACCTGAAGTCGCCCGAGAGCGTCGTCACCCTGCACGCGAGCTTCATCCGCGCCGGGGCCGACCTGATCGAGACGAACACCTTCGGTGCCAACCGTCGCAAGCTCGCGGAGCTCTACCTCGACGACGAGCTTGACCAGATCAACAGCGCAGGCGTCAAGCTCGCCCGCGAGGCTCGCGAAGTCTCAGGGCGCGACGTCTTCGTGGCCGGCTCGATCGGCCCGCTCGGCGACCTGCAAGGGCTCTCGCCGGGGCAGCGTCTCGAGATCTTCGCCGAGCAAGCCGGCATCCTGGACGGCCGCGGCGTCGACCTCTTCATGATCGAGACCTTCTACGAGCTCGAGGAGCTCGAGACCGCGATCGAGGCTGTCCGAAGCGTGTCGTCGCTGCCGATCGTGGCCACCCTCACGTTCGACGAAGGAGCCGAGACGCTTGCCGGCGTGACAGCGGCGGAAGCGGCCGCGAGGCTGAAGCCCCTCGACCTTGCGGCAATCGGCGCAAACCACGGCGCCGGGCTCCACGCCGCCCTGGCCGCGCTCGAGGTGATGGGCTCAGACGGCGGCCCGCCGCTGGCAGCGCTGCCGAACGTCGGCCTCGCGAGCCTTTCCGGCGGCCGGGTCATCTACCCGCACGCGACGCCGGAGTACTTCGCGGAGTTCGCCGCGCATGCCCGCCGCCTGGGGGCTCGCCTGATCGGCGGCTGCTGCGGGACGACGCCGCTGGAGATCGCGGCGATCAGCTCGGCGGTCGAGGAGGAGCGGGAGCCGAGCGCCCCGCTTGACGTGCTGGAGCGCGAGCTGCCGCAGCCCGAGCTCGGCGGCGGCCCTCGCGAGACCGAGCTCGCCCGCATGCTCCGCGAGCGCGAGTGGGTCACGTGCGTCGAGCTCGACCCACCGAAAGGCGGCACCTACGACGCCATGCTCGCCGTCGCCCGCACGCTGAAGGCCTCGGGCAAGGTCGCTCTGGTCGACATCAACGACAACCCGATGGCCCGGGCCCGTGCGAACGCGCTGATGGCCGCAGTCGCGATCGAGCGCGAGTGCGGCATCGAGACGATCCCGCATGTCACCCCTCGCGACACCTCGATCATGGGTCTCGAGTCGCTCCTGCTCGGCGCGCATGCGGAGGGCGTCCGCAACGTTCTCTCCGTGACGGGCGACCCGCCCGAGATCGGCGACTACCCCGGCTCGCGCGGCGTCTACGAAGTCGACTCGATCGGGCTCTCGCAGGTCGTCAGCCGGCTGAACCAGGGCGAGGACTACAACGGGAAAGGCATCGACTCACCGACCTCGTTCTTCCTCGGGGTCGCAGTCAACCCGTCCGCCGACGATCTCGACACCGAGCTTGACCGCTTCCGCCAGAAGCTCGAGTCGGGCGCCCGGTTTGCGATGACCCAGGCGCTCTTCGACCTCTCGTACCTCGACCGCTTCGAGGAAGCGCTCGGCGGCTGGCCCATCCCGGTCCTGGTCGGAATCTTCTACGTGCGCAGCTACCAGCTCGCGGTCCGGCTGCACAACGAGGTGCCGGGAATCGTCGTCCCCGAGGCCGTCCAGCACCGGCTCCAACGCGCCGGCGCTAACGGAGCCGCCGAGGGCCTCGCGCTCGCGCGAGAGCTCTACGCAGAGGCACGCGAGAAAGCCGGCGGCGTCTACCTGATTCCGCCCTTCAAGCAGCCCGAAGCGGCTCTCGACGTCTTCTAGGCGCAGCGGCCCGTCGAAACCGGTCCTTGCGAAGAGGCGAGCGCGTTGCGGACGAGCGGCGACGGGACTCCATAGCCTCCGGAGCCGCTCGTCCGCGCCGCGAAGACGGTCACCTCGACCGCCCCCGCGGCGTCCACGGCGGGGGCGCCCGAGTCGCCGTGACGAACGTCGCCGCCCAGGCTCGTCACGGTGCGCACGACCGGGCCGCGGCCATAGGCGTCCTCGCTGAGAACCGTCTCGGTCACGCCGACCCTGCCGGGAACGGGGTCGAGCGGCCCGTTTTCCGGATACCCGATGATCGCGACGGCGGAGCCTCGAAGCGGGTCGGTCTGGGCCAACGGATGAGCCGACAGCCCGGCCACCCGCAAGACGGCCAGGTCGTTGCGCGGGTCGAAGTGAACGGCCTCCGCGCTGAGAGTTCCGTCGCCGATGGACGTCACCGTAGTGTCCTTCTCGCCGGCGACGACATGAGCTGCGGTGACGACGAGCCCCGGCGCCGCAACCCAGCCGCTTCCTTCGATCCCGAGCCCACAGGCCGTCCCGAGTACCCGTACGACACTCGGCGCCGCGATAGCGACTCCGGGTTGCCGAAGAACACGCGGGTCAGGCGGCTTGGTCGGCAGCGCTGGGCCGGCAAAGCGGGGGAACGGATCGATTCGGGCGAGCGCGTGCAGCAGCGTCCGCGGCGGCACGATCTCGTTCAGGCGCCGGAGGATGGCCGAGCGTTGCACGGCGCGCCGTAGGTGGGCCTGACCGGGGAGCTGCAGGGCCATGGCGCCGAGCACCCACACCACGACCAGCCCCGTTAGCGCCCCCGCGAGGACACCGGCCGCCGAGTCGAGATCACGGAGGAACCGGGATCGCTCACGGCCACGCAGGACGGCGCCGATGGTGCTTCCGATCACCTCGAACGCGACCGCAAGCGTGACCGCGCCGGCAAGTGCGATCACCGGCGCGTAGGGCGACCTCGAGCCTCCCGTGAGGAGAATCGGAGCGATCCGGCCGCCGATCACGGCTCCGGTGGCGAGGCCGAGCAGGGAGAGCCCGCTCCAGACGAAGCCCTGTGCCGCGCCTCCGAGCGCTGCAACCACCACGATCGCCAGCGCGATCCAATCGACCGCGGTCATCTCGCTAGTGTGCCTTCATGGACGGAAGCGAGCTGCAGGACTTCATCGATCGCTACAACGGCGCCTGGAACGACCATGACGTCGAAGCGATCGTGTCGATGCACACCGAGGACTCGGTGTTCGAGAACCACGTCACCGGCGACGTGAACGTGGGCCGAGAGCAGATCGGGCGTGCGATCGCCGGAATCTTCTCGGTCTTCCCCGATCTCGCGTTCGAGACGCGGCGCGCCTACGTGCGCGAGGACCTGGTTGTCCAGGAGTGGACGGCTCGCGGCACGCACGAGGGCACCATGACGCGCTCCGGCATGGAGATCCCGGCCTCCGGGCGCAAGGTCGAGTACAAGGGCATGGACGTGATCCCGATTCGCGACGGCCTCGTCGCGCGCAAGGACGTGTACTCGGACTCGGTCACGCTGCTGCGCCAACTCGGCCTGACCACCATCTAGCTACACTGTCGCGGCTTCGCGGGGGCGTAGTTCAGTTGGTTAGAACGCCGGCCTGTCACGCCGGAGGTCGCGGGTTCGAGTCCCGTCGCTCCCGCTGAAAACATCCTGCAAATCGGATGTTTTGTTGCCAAGACGGGCGAGAACGACCCGCCGGCTTTTCGCGTGTCCCGCTGTGATCCCGCACGACCGGGAAAACCCTTTGTTTGCAGGCAATTTGGTCCCATCGATCCCGCCATGCCCCGGTTCCATCCCGCGTGAGAATTCTGCTCGGGCGCGACAATCGCGGTTCTGAGCAATTCGGCAGTCCCCGGCCTCGGCGCGGCCTGCTCCTCATCGCCTACGCGTAGAGCGGGCTCTGACGCCAAGCGTTGGGGCGACCCCCCATTATTGGTTCCGTGCCCAACCTGCCTTCCGGCACCGTCACCTTTCTCTTCACGGACATCGAGGGGTCGACGCGCCTCTTGCACGAGCTCGGCGCGGATGACTACGCGGCCGCGCTCGCCGAGCATCGGCGTGTCCTGCGCGAGGCGTTCGAGCGGCACGGCGGCGTCGAGGTGGACACGCAGGGCGACGCGTTCTTCGTCGCCTTCCCGACCGCCTCCGGCGCGCTCAGGGCTGCGCGCGAGGCGCAGCAGGGGCTCGAGCTGCTGGTGCGGATGGGCATTCACACTGGCACGCCCTTGCTGACCGAGGAGGGCTACGTCGGAGGCGACGTCCACCGCGCGGCGCGGATCGCCGCCGCGGGTCACGGCCGGCAGGTGCTCGTCTCGGCGGCGACGGCCGCGCTCCTCGAGTCCGCCGGGCTGCGCGACCTCGGCGAGCATCGGCTCAAGGACCTGAGCGCGCCGGAGCGGATCTACCAGCTCGGCGAGGAAGAGTTCCCGGCGCTCAAGACGCTTTACCGGACGAACCTCCCGATCCCGGCGACGCAGTTCCTCGGGCGTGAGCAGGAGCTCGCCGACGTGCGGAAGCTGCTCGGCCGCGACCACGCACGTCTCCTGACGTTGACGGGCGCCGGCGGATCGGGGAAGACGCGGCTCGCCCTCCACGCCGCAGTTGAGGTGGCGGACGCGTACCCCGACGGTGTGTGGTGGGTGCCGCTCGCGCCGCTCGCGGATCCGGCGGACGTCGGTCCGGCGGCCGCCCGGGCGCTCGGCGGCGGCGGATCGCTGCCCGAGCTCATCGACGGGCGGCGTCTCCTGCTCCTGCTCGACAACTTCGAGCACGTCGTCGAGGCCGCGCCCGAGGTGGCTGCAGTCCTCGCGGAGTGCCAGCATGCGGACGTGCTCGTGACGAGCCGCGAGCGACTGCGCGTGCAGGGCGAGCACGTCTACCCCGTGCCGGTGCTGGAGCGGGCGCAGTCGCGGCGGCTCTTCGTCGCGCGGGCGAGCGCGGCGCAGCCGGACTTCGAGCCAGGCGAGCGGCTCGACGAGCTGTGCGAACGCCTCGACGACCTGCCCCTCGCACTCGAGCTCGCCGCCGCCCGCACGTCGCTCCTCTCGACGGAGCAGCTCCTCGACAGGCTGGGCAACCGATTGGACCTCCTCAAGGGTGGTCGCGACTCCGAGACGAGGCAGCGAACGCTCCGCGCGACGATCGAATGGTCGTACGAGCTGCTCGATCCCGAAGAACGGAAGCTCCTCGCGGCACTCTCGGTCTTCCGCGGCGGTTGGACGCTCGAAGCGGCCGAGCAGGTCGCAGACGGCGACGTCGAGCTCATGCAGTCGCTGGTCGACAAGAGCCTCGTCCGCCGCTGGGAATCCGACCGCTTCGGGATGCTCGAAACGATCCGCGAGTTCGCGGCCGAGCAGCTCTCGCACGAGGAGCACGATGCGCTACTGCCGCGTTTGTTCGCCTACCTGCTCGAGCTGTTCGAAGCCGCGAACCTGAGCGTTCATGCCGTCGGTGAGTCTCGGATCGAGCTCGCGCAGGAGGAGCGGGCGAATGTGGACATCGCGCTCGCCTGGGCGACGGCCGCCGATCCGCTCGCCGGGCTGCGCCTCCTTGAGCTGCAAGAGATGTACTGGTTCACCAACGACCCGGTCCGCGCTCGTGAGCATGTCGACGCGCTCCTTGTCGCTGCGGGCGCGGACCTCGATCCTGCCCGTCGCGCGCGGGCGCTCCGATTGCGTGGCGCAACTTGGGAGTTCGTCGGGCGCAGCGATCTCGCCGAGCCGGAGTACGCCCGTGCAGTCGAGCTCCTCGAGTCGGTCGGGGACGAGGCGGAGGCCAGGCACCTGATGCTGCGAATCGCGAACGATGCGGCGGACCAGGGCGACGTCGAGCGAGCTAGGCGGCTCGCTGACGGGGCCTTCGATGCCGATCCGCCTCTGGCGCTACACATCCTCTCGCGAGTCGCCTTCGCCGAAAAGGACACCGTGCGCGCCGCAGGCCTCGTGCGCGAGGCTGCCGACGCAGCGGAAGCTGAGGGCAACGCATGGTTTCGCGCCGTCACGCTCATCGGTGCGGCCGAGAGGCTGCTCGCCCTCGGCGACCTTGAGACGGCCCGGGAGTTTTTCGCCGAGGGACTCGAGCTGCTCCATGCCGTCCGTGACCTCGTCAACCTCCCGATCGCGCTTGCGGCCGGTGCGGCGCTTGCGGCGCAGCTCGGCGAACCAACTCGGGCAGGGACGCTATGGGGGGCTGCCGAAGGCGACGCCGAGCGAGCGCCGAGGTCGACAACGACCGACAGCCTGAACGAGTACGAGCCGTACCTCGAGCCTGTCCGCGGCGACCCCTTCGAGGAAGCGCGTCGCCATGGACGCACGCTCTCGCTCGAGGCCGCCGTCGCCTACGCGCTCGGCAACCAGACGTAGAACTCGCCGCCAGCCCAGCGACCCGGGCGCCCGAGTCACCGCAATGCTCGCCTGGGCCAGCGTGCGGGAATGTCACCCGAAGACTTGGCGCACTCGGTAGACCTTCAGCTACTTCTCCCAGAGAAAGCGAGGTGGTTGGCGAGTGACCGATCCGCGGACAGAGCTCGTCGGTCGAGGCTACGACGCGATCGGCGAGCGCTTCGCCGAATGGCGCGACCGGATCGTGGGCGATCCGCGCCGCGAGTGGGAGGAAGAGCTCGCGTCGCGGCTGCGCAACGGAGCGCGCGTGCTCGAGCTCGGCTGCGGTGCAGGTGTGCCCGATACGCAGCGCCTCGCCGCGCGCTTCCAGGTGACAGGCGTCGACGTCTCCCCGGAGCAAGTGCGCCGCGCCCGAGATGCGGTGCCGGAAGCCAGGTTCGTCCAAGCGGACTTCACTGAGCTCGAGCTCAAGCCGGAGTCGTTCGACGCTGTTGTCTCGTTCTATGCCTTCAATCACGTCCCGCGCGAGCTGCTCGCGCCAACGTTCGCGCGGATTCGCCGCTGGCTTGTCCCCTCCGGTCTACTGATGACGGCGCTTGGAACGAGCGATACGGAGGGCTGGACCGGGGACTGGCTTGGTGCACCGACGTTCTTCTCGAGCTTCCCACCTGAGACGAACACGCGGCTCGTGCGGCAGGCGGGCCTCAAGATCCTTCGCGACGAACTCGTTACCTTTCGCGAGCCGGACGGCGACGCGACCTTCCAGTGGGTACTGGCGATGCGATGAGCTCGGTGTAGTCAGTGCGCCACGGCCCAGCGGGGGGGAATCCCACCCGACGGAGACGATAGGTGGCGGCCACCCTTTTGAGCCCTCGGCTGGGCTACTTGCAGATAGGCGCGGCTCTCGGCAGGTGCGGTGCGGCGGCGAGCGTGGTGACGCGGACTGTTGCGGTCCACCAGTGGGCTGGCCGATGAACGTGCGATCGGATGGCCTTGTTGCCGCCCTTAATCGCCCGGATGGCGATCGACCGGATGTGATCAGAGCGGGCGTCGACCGTGTAGGTGACGATGCGCTTGGCGGAGCGCCCATAGGCGTTCTGGGTGGCGAGGAACCAGACCTTGTCGGGGTTCTCGGTCGTGAGGAGCAGGTTGCTCCCCTTCCGCCGCGGGGCCATCGCCTTCGCGCCCGCTCGAGGGTATGGGTAGGGGAGCCCGACGTCGGTGAGCGTTCGCGGGTCGGTGCGCGGGAGACGCCGCCAGCAGCGCTCGCCCGCCTGCCAGGCGAAGGTCGGTCCTCCGCGTCTCGCGACGACCCGGTTCGGGTCGCCTCCGGAACCGACGAACTCCTCCGCGACAACCATGCCCGCACGCAGCTTGAGTAGGAAGTGGCCGAAGACCGCGTGTGTCGAGCCGCGAGAGACGACCGTCAGCCGCACCCCTGGCGTGTGCAGGTAGGCCCTGTGCATGGTGGCGAAGAAGGCGACGCCGAGTCGGTCGCCGATCGGCGTCGCCGCAACCCCCAGCGGCGCGGTGGCCGCGACTGCGGCGGCAAGCACCGCAGCGAACGCCAGGAACGCGCGACGACGCCAACTGGCGGGGGTCCTACCCTCGTTCAGGGCAATCGCCGTCGCCAAGGTCGTCGCCGAGCCGTCGCCGCGTCGCACTTCGCCGATGTACACCTCCGACAGGTTAGGTGACGCCCCCGTGAGCGACGTGGTGTTCGCCTGGGCCAGTGTTCTGGAATGTTCCAACTGACGATCGAAGGCTGACAATGCGCAGGGTAGAGCGCCCAGTGGGCCACCCGACAGGTCCCGCACGGCATTGCGAAACGTCGGCTGGCGGGCGTAAACAGCTCGTGGTCGCTCACACAGCTCACACAACTGCTGGACTAAGAGACGTGAGCGAGGCCCGACTGATTCTCACCTGCGGGTTGCCCGGGGCGGGTAAGACCGCACTCGCAAGGCAGCTAGACGCGACTCGGAGTGCCGTGCGCCTTTCGAAGGATGAATGGCTCACGGCTCTCGGCTCCAGCCCCTGGGATACGCCGACCCGGGAGAAGGTCGAACACGAACTCTGGCGCCTTGCCCAAGAAATCCTGCGCCTCGGTCTGAGCGTCGTCCTCGATTTTGGGCTCTGGGCGCGGATCGAACGTGACGAGATGCGATCCGCGGCTCGTGGCCTTGGTGTCGCCGTTGAATTGCACTTCCTCGACGTCCCTACTGACGAACTCTGGCGGCGCATCGAGGCCCGAAACTCGCAGCCACCCTGGGACAGCTACCCGATCTGCCGCGCCGACCTCGACGGGTGGCTGACGATTTTCCAGCCGCCCGATGCTGCCGAGCTGGCCTTGTTCGACTCCCCGCCAGACTCAAACTGAGCCACTACCAACGGCTCGGTCGTAGAGCGTTCCCCACAGCGACTCGGACCGCTCGGCGACAGCGCCGTCGCATGGGCCAGGGTGCGGGAAGGTCACCCGAGGCGCGGCACGCGGCGTCACACATCCATTAGCTGTTGCCAGCGTGGATCCGATCGCAGCGCGACGAATCCTCACCGCTCGCAGCGAGTCTCCTCACACGCTCCGGCCCGAGCGCGAACGCCCGCGCGAGGTACTCGAAGGCGGCGTCGGCGTTTCCGGTGAGTGCCTCGAAGCAGGCAGCGTTGTAGGCGGGCTGCCAAGCGTCGGGTTGACGCGCGAGCTCCTCGGCGAGTAGCGCCCGCGCCTCCTCGTCGCCACGCGCTTGTGCCTGCGCGAACGCGACCTGGAAGTCTTCCCACGACTTCGGCTCGAACGCTTCCCCCGGCTTTGCGCCGATGGCGACCACGAGCGTCTCTGGTTCGACGGCCACCGCTTCTCGCGTCGTATCCGGCGGCACGTAGACGACCGTCGCCGGCCCTGCTTTGAAGGTGTCCTCGCCGATCGTGAAGCGGACGCGGCCGCGAACGACGATGTAGACCTCCTCGTCGCCATCCGGTTCGCTGTGGCGCTCGATCACCGGCGCTCCGACCGGGGCCGTCCAGCAGTTGATCCCGAAGGCGCGCACGTCGAGCCGCTGCCGAAGCGGGATAAGTATTGGCGCGCCGGTCATGGCCGGAAACGTGTCCAGCTCGTCGAGGGAGACCACCGCATACTTGCGCTCGGTCACGGCCACTGATTCTCCCTGCGACCGACTGTCGCGTGGCCATGTTTCGGAATGTCCCCTGACGACGGATAATCGGGGGCGTGGAACCGAGCGAAGTCGTAGCTCAGCTCTGGAGCCGGGTTCAAGCGCGCGACTGGGCCGGCGTGAGCGAGCTGCTCGCGGAGGACTTCGTCCTCGAATGGCCGCACGACCTGGTCCGCCTCCGCGGCCGTGCCAATTTCGTGGAGTTCAACCGCAGCTATCCGGAAGGCTGGTCGATCGAAGTGCTCCGGATCGTCGCGGAGGGGAGCACCGTCGTGTCGGAGGTGCGTGTCCCCCATCCCACAGTCGGGCCGTACTACGCGCTCTCGTTCTACGAGGTCGGCGGCGACCGAATCACATCTGGCCGTGAATACTGGGTGATGGAGGCGTACGACGAACCAGCTCCTGAGCGCGCTCGCTGGTTCGAGCCGATGTAGGCGAGACCGGCAGCGAACGCTTGTAGGAGGATCCTTGCCTGGGCCAGTGTTCCCGGATGGCCCCTGAGGGGCGCCCAACTCGATGCTGCGTGCGTACCTTGACAGTTACGTAACCGCCTTGGTACGTTTGTGGCATGGAAGCTGTTCTGCGGGCGGTCGCCGACGAGAGCCGGAGGACGCTGCTGGAGACGCTGGCCCGCGGCCCGGCGACCGCGGGTGAGCTGGCGGCGTTGCTGCCGATCGCTCGTCCGGGCGTCTCCCGCCACCTGCGAGTGTTGAGGGAGGCGGGGCTGGTCGAGGCCCGCCAGGAGGCGCAGCGGCGGGTCTACAGTCTTCGCCCCGCACCGCTCGCAGAAGTAGATCAGTGGCTTGGCCGCTACCGGTCTCTGTGGGAGCAGCGGTTGGACGCCCTGCATACCGAGGTGGCGCGAGGAAAACGCAAACGAAGGAGCGCGACATGACGAGCAACGCGAGTCCGGGCACCCGCATTCTTGGCAGCCTGCGATCAGCAGACGGCGCAGGCATCGTCCGAATCGAAGACCGCTACGACACCGACATCGACGACCTCTGGTCGGCGATCACCGATCCCGACCGACTCGCCCGCTGGTTCGGCGAGGTGGATGGCGAGCTTTCTCTGGGGGGCGAGTTCCGTGTGCACATCGCCGACGCGGGAGAGCGCACAGGCCAGGTAGAGGCGTGCGACGCCCCACAGCGGCTATTGGTGACGACCAGGGAAACCGATGAGTCCTACCGAAAGGGGCAGGGTGTGCCGCCGTTCGACGCGGCCTGGGACATCACGCTGACCGCCGACGGCGACCAGACCACCCTGGTCATTGAGGTCAAGGGCATGCCCCTGGACAAGATCGCCTTCTTCGGAGCCGGCTGGCAGATCCACGCCGAAAACCTCGCCGCCTACCTCGCCGGCCGCGAACCCGACGACGTCGAGGCACGCTGGGCAGAACTCGTTCCTCCCTATCAGGACTTGGCGGCCAACATCAGCTGAGCCAGCCGACAACGTCCGTAGAGACAGCCGAGGGAAACCGCGGCGGCCCCGACCGCTAGCGGCAGGGCGCCTTCACATCGCGTTAAGAGCCGAGCCTCGAGCGCAAGTGGACCCCTTCCACGCTGCAGCCATCACGGCAGGCGGGACCGACAAGGGCGCACCCAGCCTGCGCTGGTACCACCCCGACTACTACGGCGGCTACGTCCTCGACCCGACGGCTACGACATCGAGGCCGTCTGCCACCAGCCCGGCTAGCGCCCTCAGCTGCGCGAGTGACGCTCCGCTGGCCACGGCGGTGTGCCGAAGCAAGCCTCCGCGGCCCGGGATAGCGGCCAGATGCCGAACGACTTGCAACCGGCGATCTGCTCGCTGTGGTGATAGCCGTTGCCCTGGCCTTCGAGCGGCAGCCCGAGCGCCTGACGTACAGCTCGCGACTGGCAGCCGGATCGGGAGCGATTACCGCAACGGTCGACAGGAACTCGATGACACGTCGCCTCCTCGTCTGGGGTAGGTCTCTGGACGATGCAGATCGGATCTGTTGATCTTGACGAGATGCGAGACGCCGGCGGGGCCGATGCCGAGATCTGCGATTGCTGTCGCGGCCCGGCCAGCTGACGCCCAGTGCTTCGTAGGCGTGGAAGAGCTCGTTCCAGCGGGACTCGACGATGCGGGCTCGCGACCGCCGATGTAGTCGGCCAGATGCTCGACGTGGATCTGGATCCCTACGCCGTAGGCTGGGAGCAGGTGTGTCTGCAATCAGCGCGCTGATCAGGCCCGATCGCCATCCACTCTCGTCGCGGTACGACCCGCGGTGGGTGATTGCGCTCGAAATGGGACCGCATCCGCTCTGGCAGCTTGAAGACATTCTCCCGGCGCTCGCGCTCGAGCCGGGAAGTCGCGTTCTCGATCTCGGCTGCGGCCGCGGCGCAACCACCGTCTTCCTCGCCCGTGGGTGTGGGGTGACGGTTACGGCGTGCGACCTATGGGTGAGTGTGGAAGAGCTGGCAGGTGTTTTCCGCGAGGCCGGTGTCGAGCGTTCTGTCACAGCGGTGAACGCGGACGTACGCCAACTCCCGTTTGCGGATGACGAGTTCGACGCGATCGTGAGCATCGATGCGTTCGAATACTTCGGAACCGATGTTCATCTCTTACCCGCGCTGCTTCGTGTCCTGAAATCGGGTGGGACAATTGGGATGACCACGCCCGGCCTGGAGCCGGATCCGTACGAGGCTGACGTCCCGGACGCGGTCTGGTCGCTGTGGGCGCACGAGGTTGCGGCGTGGCACACGCCGGAGTGGTGGCGCCGACACTGGGAGTTGAGCGGGCTCCTCGAAGGGATCGAGTCAGCGTGGCTCCCCGACGGACGTGAGAACTGGATTCGATGGGTCGAAGCAGTTCAGAGCGTGAGCGGGGAAGGCGAAGCGGCAGTGCTCGACCTACTTGAGGGTGAAACCGGCGCACAGATGGGGTTTGTCTCGGTTACTGCGCGCACGCGATAGCGGTCTGCGCCTGAAACTCGACGACCTGGACTCGACGAGCGTGGTCGGTCTCGTCTGCGCGCGGGTGCTTACGTTCGAGCAGTTAGCTGCCGGCGGCGCACGAAACTACGACCGCATCTCGCGCAGATCCCGTTCGTTTCCCAGAGAGACAACGGAGCATCCCGCGCTCATCCCGCAGGAGGTCGCCGGAGGCTCCCGCGGGCGCCCGCCTAGTCCCGCAAGACAACGGTTGGAAAGCCCTGCTCGCCCCGGTAATCCCCGCCGATTCCCGCCCAGACCGGCGAGACCAAGACCGGCCTGTCACGCCGGAGGTCGCGGGTTCGAGTCCCGTCGCTCCCGTAGAAATCCCTGCACATTCGCATATTCCGTTGCCACGGTAGGCACAAACGAGCGCCGGCTTTCCGGCCGTCGCGCGGAGATCCCGCAGAGGCATTTTGTCAGGCGTTTCTCCGCTTGAAAGCGCTGCAAATCCGCATGTTCGGTTGTCGGGTCAGATGCCGAAGGATCCGACGAGTCGCTGATCATCCCGCGCAGATCCGGCGTGCGCATCGCAGTTCTGCGGGATAGACCGATTTTGCGGCCTTCACTCGTCGGGAAGTATGCGGTCATCCGGACGTGAAATGCGGTGAGGAGGCGGGGCCTCATCGCGTCTCGGGCTCGGCTCGCATTTGGCCTGGGCTGGGGAGAGGGGCGGCGCGATGCCGCCCCTCTCAGTGCGCGCGATGTCGTTCTAGGTGCGGTCGCCTAGCCCTGGTCTTCGCCCCGGTCGTCGCCTGCGCCGGTGCCGCGCGGCTGCCAGCCGGGGACGAACTGGAGGCCGCCGGGATGGACTGCCACCGGGTCGCTCCCGTCCTTGGCGTCGATCGTGTAGATCGTGCGGCTGGGGAAGTCGAGGGTGGCGATGCGGCGCCCGTCGGGTGACCAGGCGGTGCCGTAATAGGTGGCGCCGCTCGTGATCGGGTGCTGGTGGGTGCCGTTGGCGTTCATCACCCAGACGTCGCCCCAGCTGTTGCCCATGTCGGCGATCCCGTGCGTGTCGACGAGATAGGCGATCTTGTTGCCGTGGGGGCTCCAGTCGGGTACCTGGTCCTTGGGCTGCGGGTCGAAGGTGAGCTGCGTCTGATCCGAGCCGTCCGCCTTCATCACCCAGACCTGCGAGGTGCCCGTGCGGTTGCTGGTGAAGACGATCTTGTCGCCGTGCGGCGAGAAGGCGGGGTACACGTTGTTCCCGACGTCGCTCGTCAGCCTGGTGAGATCGCTGCCGTCGCTGTTGACGACGTAGATGTCGCGGGCGAAGGTCGACGGCCCGGCGCAGAAGACGATCTTGCTCCCGTCGGGCGAGAAGTCGGGGAAGATCGCGGTGAAGCCCATGTGCGTGACCTGCTGCTTGTCCGTGCCGTCCTGGCTCATGGTCCAGACCTGGACCGGCCCGCCGCCCTGGCCCGAGCAGTAGGCGATCCGACTGCCGTCGGCCGAGTACGCTGCGCAGGCGTCGAAGTGCGGGTCGGTCGTCAGCCGCTGCAGATCCTGTCCGTCCGGTTGCACGGAGTAGACGTCGGTGTTGCCGGCGACGTTCATGCCGAAGGCGAGGCGACCGTTCGCCCCCCGGTACGTGGCGCGAGCCGAACCGCTCAGAGCGGCAAGCGCGACGAGTGCACACACGGCGGCGACCGTTGTGATCGCGAGAGCCTTCTTCATCTCGTTCCTCCTCCTGTTGTCGATGACCGTGCGCCGAGCCTCTCCGGCGCGGATAAAGCGACGGGTGCAACCGGGATAAGCAGTGGCCCACGATGTGTCCCGCGCGCCCTTCCATTGCGGCTCGGGAAGCGGTAAAACCGGCCGGTGGAGTTCCGGATTCTCGGGCCGCTGGAGGTCGTCGAGGACGGCCGCCCGCTCGCTCTCGGGAACCTGAAGGAACGGATGGTTCTGGCCGTTCTGCTCCTGCACGCGAACGAGTTCGTGTCGCGGGAGCGCCTGGTCGACGAGCTCTGGGGCGCTTCGCCGCCGGCGACGGCGAGAAAGGCGGTCAACGTCTACGTCTCGAAACTGCGCAAGACACTCACGCGCGACGATCGCGATCCGATCGCGACAGCAGACGGCGGCTACCGGCTCAGCGTCGATCCCGATCGCCTCGATGCCGCGCAGCTGCAGGATCTCCTTGCGACCGCGCGTGAGCGCGTCGCCACGGGCGAGCTCGAAGCCGCTGCCGAACTCCTGCGCCAAGCGCTCGCGCTCTGGCGTGGCACCGCTCTCGCGGGACTCCAGCCGGAATCGCACGGCCGTGACGAAGTGGCCCAGCTCGACGAGCTGCGCCTCAAAGCACTGATGGATCGGATCGATTGCGACCTCGCGCTCGGGCGCCACGAGGAGGCGGTCGGCGAGCTGCAGGTGCTCGTGCGTGAACACCCGCTGCGGGAGCGTCTTCGCGCCCAGCTGATGCTCGCCCTCTACCGCGCCGACCGCCAGGCAGAGGCGCTCGAGGTGTACCAGCAGGCACGGGAGGTGCTCGTCGAGGAGCTCGGAATCGAGCCGAGCCCGGGACTCCAGCGACTGCAGAAAGGGATCTTGATCCAGGATCCGGCACTCGAAGTGCCCGCCGGGATCGCCGCTCCGAGCGGAGCGGCCTCCGCGTCGACGCGGGTCGTGCTGGCCGAGGACCACTACCTCCTGCGGGAGGGGATGAGGCGACTGCTCGAGACGAGCCCCGGCCTCGAGATCGCCGCCGTCTGCGAGGACCTCGACTCGCTGCTCGCCGCGGTCGAGGCCGAGCGGCCCGATGTCGTCGTCACCGACATCCGCATGCCGCCGGGCAACCTCGACGAAGGGATTCGGGCTTCGGAGCGGCTACGCCTCGAGCATCCGGACGTCGGCGTGGTCGTCCTCAGTCAGTACCTCGAGCCCGCTTACGCGCTTGCCCTCTTCGAAGCGGGGACGGAGCGCCGCGCGTACCTGCTCAAGGAGCGCGTCCAAGACGTCGGCCAGCTCGTCACGGCGATCCGGGCTGTGGCGGACGGAGGCTCGGTCGTCGATCCGAAGGTCGTCGAGGCGCTCGTCGCTGAGAAGACGCGGCGCGAGCATTCCCCGCTGAACGAGCTGACGCCCAGAGAGCTCGACGTCCTCCGCGAGATGGCGGAGGGGAAGAACAACGCGGCGATCGCGGAGGCGCTGCGCCTGAGCGAACGCACGGTCGAGAAGGTGATCCACGCGATCTTCCTCAAGCTCGGCCTCGCCTGGGAGACCGCAGTCCACAAGCGTGTGAAGGCGGTGATCTTCTACCTGAGCGGGACTGCCGCGGAGACACGGTCGGCTGAAAGGTCGAGCTGACCGCCGACCGCGGCGATTCGCTCGCGTGCGTGCGAAAGCTCGTCGTCCTTGACGGCCGTGACGCCGAGGAGCTCGAGGCGAAGCGCGGCACCGTCGCCCCACACGCGAGCCCGGGTCGCGCGGCTCCGCAGGACGCGACAGGAGAAGTAGACAGCCTCCTCGATCTCGAGCGAATACCGCTCCAGGTCTGCGGTCTCGACATCGAGCGAGCGGAGGGCATCCGTCAGCCCGCGCGCGGGGAGGATCGACGGATAGACCGTCCCGGCGAGCGCCCGCACTCGATCGAGTGCGTCCTCGACCTGTGCACCCAACTCGTCGAGCAGACTGCGCGCCGCCACCGGGTTGGAGTCGAGAAGCTCCCGTGCGAGCTCGAGCGCGACCACCGTCGCGGCGAGATCCTGCTGAACGCCGTCGTGTAGCGCCTCCTCGATCCGCCGGCGCTCTCGGTCGAAGTCGGAGAACACGTGGAGAGGGTAGGCCTCCGCGTCAGGGGAGGCCAGCACGATCGCGGTCGTGGGCAGGCACGCTGTTGCGGCGAGACCGAAGAGCGTAGCGTCCCCGTCGAGGAGGAGGCATCGCCATGGCCAACGAGTTGATCCTGATCGTCGACGACAACG
>JBARRQ010000031.1:0-2939 GCA_049644305.1 Gaiellaceae bacterium | reverse complement strand
CTCTACGTCGCGGGACGGAACCCGGTCGGAGACGAGCACGCGCTCGAAGGCACGCGGTTGATCGGAGAGGCGCTTCCCGCCGTGCTCGCGGATGGTCACGACCTCGCCGCTCGCACGACCCTCCTGCGGGGCGCGATGCACGCCGGTATCGCACTCGACGCGGCCGGCCTCGGGCTCGCTCACGCGATGGCGCAGGCGCTCGGGGGGCGTTACGGCATCCCGCACGGCGCGGCGAACGCGCTCTCTCTTCCTCCGGCGCTGCGGTTCAACGAGCCCGTGGCGGCCGAGGAGATCAACCGCTTCGGCCAGGCGCTGGGGACGGATGATCCAATCGCCCGTACCGAGGAGCTGGCGCGCCTCTCCGGCTGCGACCGACTGCGGGACCTTGGCGTCCCCGAGGGCGAGCTCGACGATGTTGCCGAGGCCGCCGCCGTTCGAGGCGGGGCGCTCGCGAACCCGCGCCCTGCGAGCCCCGCGGAGATCGCGGAGCTCTTCCGCAGCATCTGGTAGCTCCGGCTAGCAGCGACCGGGCGCTGGAGTGCCCCCGCCCCAAGGCGCTCAAGCGGCCCGGCGCACGACGAAGGAGAGAATCGTGATGCCCAGCTCCTCCGGCGTGTAGCCCTTGCGGAAGCGGGGCGCCACCGGCAGCGCGCCGAGCTCCGCCAGCCCTTCTTTGCTCGGCCCGGACGGCTTCTCGAGGACGAGCTCCAACCCGGAGTCGCGCACGAGCCGAAGGTAGTCGGGCGCGCGCAGCCGGTTCTGGAAGTGAAGTGGGGAGTTGAAGAGCCTCCAGGTCCGGTCGGGAAAGCGAAGGAAGTTGAAGCGGGAAAGCGTGGGGTCGAAGTACGCGTAGTGGTCCTGAAGGTCGATTCGGCAGCTGAAGACGCCGCCTGGACGCAGGAGCCGCCGGCATTCGCGAAAGATCAGCGCGAGGTCGTCCTCCGGAATGTGCTCGCAGGTGTCGGTGCTCGAGACGAAGTCGACCGACTCTCCCTCGAGCCCGGTCGCGCGGGCATCCCGCGGCGCGAGGTACGCGATTCCGAAGCGCTCTTCGAGCTCCGCGAGCGATCCCATCAGGGGGCCGAGCGGGCGCAGCTCCCGCCCCGCTTCCCGCTCGAGCTCGTTCCAGAGGCGCTCCAGCGTCGAGAGGGAGTCGTTTACGAGCGCGACCCGTGCGCTCGGGCGGATGTCGACCAGGACCTGGCGGCCGACGCCCAGCGCGGCGTAGGAGAGCGGAATCGCGAGGTCCCACCCGGCGCCGAACTCGTAGAACACGGCTCGACCAATCGGCGTGCCCGTGCCATGCTGCTCGTACGCCCGAAGGTGCTGGAGCGCTCGTGCGAACTTGCGGCGGACGACCGATTCTCCGGCCGGGAGGCTGTGTGCGATGTGGCGCTGGAAGAGGTAGTTCAACCGCTCGCCTTGCGGGACGAGCCCGAGCACGCGTTGCACCGCTGCCTTCGCGACCCACCTCATCGGGCGGCGAGCATAACCAGACCGCTGGATAAAAGTCATTTATCTTTGAAATAAGCTAAAATCGCGCGTCATGGCTGAGCGGCTCGCAGTCGACGTCCTCGTTGTCGGGAGCGGCGCCTCCGGGCTCGCAGCGGCTGTGTCCGCCGAGAGCTCTGGTGCACGCGTCGCCCTCGTCACGAAGGGCGCGCTCCAATCGTGCAACTCGGCCAAGGCGCAGGGCGGCATTCAGGCGGCCGTTGCCGACGACGACTCCCCCGAGCAGCACGCTGACGACGTCTGGCAGAGCTCGCACGCGACGGCCGACCGGCGGCTCGTCGAAGTGCTGACGGTCGAAGCGCCGGCCGCGATCTCGTGGCTCGAGGAGCACGGCGTCGAGTTCACGAGCGAGAACGGCGGTTACCGGCTCGCCCGCTGCGGGGGAGCAACTCGTAAGCGGCTGCTGCAGGTCGGAGACCGCACCGGGCACGCAATCACGACATCGTTGCGCGACGCGTTCCTCGCATCGACCGGCGCGGCGTTCCCGAACTGCCCGCTGGTCGCCCTCGAATCGGCCGAGAACGGCTGGATCGCGACCTGCCGGCGCAAGCACGGCGAGGAGCTCATGTTCGACGCGGGTACGGTCGTCCTCGCCGCCGGCGGACGCTGTTATCGCGAGGCTGAGGAGCGCAGTGAGCTCACCACGAACCACCCCGGCGCGACGGGCGAGGTGACGCAGATCGCGCTCGAGCTCGGAGCCGAGGGCCGCGATCTCGACTCGCTCCAGTACCACCCGAACGGCGGAGCCTGGCCGCCGACGATGCAGGGCTACTCGATCCCGGAGACGACTCGCGCATACGGGGCGACGCTTCTGAACTCGGACGGCGAGGAGTTCACCGATCCGCTCGGAACACGCGATGCCGTCTCGCAGGCGATCTTCGACGAAGTCTCGTCGGGCCGCGGGGTCGAGACGCCCGACGGCCGGCCGGCGGTGTTGCTCGATACGACGCGAATCGCGGAGCACGATGCCGGCATCTCTCTCCCCTACATGCTGCGCCGCTACCGTTCGGCGGGCATCGACCCGCTCCGGCAGCCGATCCTGACCTACCCCGTCCTCCACTACCAGAACGGCGGGCTCGTCATCGACGAGCACGCCGAGACGACAGTGGACGGCGTCTTCGCGTGCGGCGAGATCGCGGGCGGCACGCACGGGCGCAACCGGATGATGGGGAACAGCCTGCTCGAGTGCACGGTCTTCGGCCGGCGGGCGGGACGTGCCGCAGCGGAGAAGGCAAAAGCATGAGCATGGTTGTCACGGATATCCGGCAGGCGGTCGAGGATGCGGCCGCGCACCTCTACGTCTGGGCGCTGAAGGACATCCCGCAGGACCTTCGCGACGCCCTGGCGGCTGCGAAAGAGCGCGAGACCTCGACGCCGGGCAAGCGCGTGCTCGAGACGATTCTGAAGAACGTCCAAATCGCCGACGA
>JBARRQ010000030.1:0-6942 GCA_049644305.1 Gaiellaceae bacterium | reverse complement strand
TCTCCTTGACGACCTCGTAGTTGACACTCGCCTCGTCGAGTGCCTTCTGCACCGCCCAGCAGGGATGCGGTCCCTTGACCCACAGGTTCACACAGCGATGGAGCTTGACGGCCATTCATCCCTCCTCCTCGAGTCGAGGCGCGAGCTTACCCTCGCTCGACCCGCGAGCCGCCGACAATCGCGTTGCGGCCGTCCCCGAAGCGGACCCACGCCTTGCCCTTGCCGTCGTAGTCGGGGGACCAGACGACGAGAGTCGCGTCCTCCCCGCCGACCCGGCAGCGTTCCACGCCTTCCGGCTGGGCTCCACGCCAGACGCGCACGAACGGGTTCTCCTCCCATTCGCGTCCGATCGTCGTCTCGTCAGCGTGCCCGGGAAGGACCCGCATCTCGGCGGGCAGCTGCATCAGCACCTCCATGACGGAGCGCCGGATCTGGGCGAAGTCCCCGCCGCCGACGGCGTCCTTGAAGAGAACGTCGCCCGTGCAGCACAGCTCCCCGTTGATCACGAAGCTGAGATGGTCGTCCTTGTGGCCCGGCGTCGGCAGGGCCTCGATCGAGAGGCCGCCGGTCTCGAGGTCGCCCTTGACGATGGGGCAGCCGTAGCGGCTCTGGATCTCGGCGTCTCCGGCGACGTGGTCGTGGTCGGCGTGCGTCGTGAGCAGGTGGGTGACCGTCAAGCCGTGGCGCTCGATCGCGGCGAAGAGAGGCTCGAGCGGCGCTCCCGAGTCGACGAAGACGGCTGTCCCGCCCGGGCGATCGGCGATCACGTAGGCATTCGAAAGCCAGTCAGGATGCATGCTCCGCTCGACTAACACGGCCGACGCTAGGCTAGTCGCTCCGCACCGAAGAGGAGGACGAATGGCCGGACTCATGTCACGGGCGTCGATGGTGGTGAAGGCGAAGTTCTCGAAGCTGCTCGACCGGGCCGAAGACCCGGGCGAGACGCTCGACTACTCATATGAGCGCCAGCTCGAGCTCCTGCAAAACGTCAAGCGTGGGATCGCCGACGTCGTCACGGCGAAGAAGCGGCTCGAGCTTCAGGAAACGCAGCTGCAGCAGAGCGTCGTGAAGCTGGACACGCAGGCTCGAGAGGCCGTGGCAGACGGTCGCGAAGATCTTGCCCGCCAGGCGCTCGAGCGTAAATCCGGTCTTCAGCAACAGCTCCAGGGCCTCGACCAGCAGGCCCAGCAGCTCGAGCAGCAACAGGAGAAGCTCGTGGCCAGCGAAAAGGCGCTGTCGGCCAAAGTCGAGGCCTTCCGGACTCAGAAGGAGACGATCAAGGCTCAGTATTCGGCCGCCGAGGCCCAAGTGCGGATCGGCGAGGCGGCGACCGGGATCGGCGAGCAGATGGCGGACACGGGGCTCGCGATCCAACGCGCGAAGGACAAGACGGAGCAGATGCAGGCGCGCGCATCGGCCATCGACGAGCTCACGACCTCCGGCGCGCTCGAGGACTTCACCACGGATCAAACTCAGCTCGACCGCGAGCTCGGCGCGATCGCTTCCAAATCCCAGGTGGAAGACGAGCTGGCGAAGCTGAAGGCCGAGGTCGGCCCCGGCGAGAAGCAGAAGGAGCTCAAGCAGTGATCGTGCGGCTGATGGGCGAAGGCCAGTTCGACGTCGATGACGAAGTCGCCAAAGGTCTGAACGACCTTGACGAACAGGCGGCGGAGGCGATCGAGCGCGGCGACGAAGCGCAGTTCGCCGAGCTGCTCCGCCGGATGGCCGAGGCCGTGAGGACGAACGGAGCGCGCGTGCCGGACGAGGAGCTCACGTCCTCGGATGCGATCATCCCGCCCGACGATCTCTCACTCGACGAGGCACGCCGGCTCTTTACCGGCGACGGCCTGATCCCCGATCTACCTGCGGCTCCGTAAGCAGTTAGATGTTCGCGCGCGCGCCCGCGTGCGCGTGAACAATTGGTGCCCGTAGCCTCCTCCCCGCTGCGAGCGTAGCGGCGAAAAGCGCACGCGTGTGTGTCTCAGGCGTAACGAAAGGGTGCCGGCGAGAGCGGCTCGTGCGGCGCCGCTGCACCCTCTACGGGCGAGCGCGATTGAGGTGCCGGAGCGCAAGCCTGAGCCATGTGGCGGAGTGCCTGTTCCAGAGCGCCTGCTCGTGCGCTCCGGCGTAGAGCTCGAAGATGTGCGGCACTCCCGCAGCGGCGAGCTCGCGATGCAGAAGCCTGTTCTCGGCGCGGAACGCCGCGTCGCCGCGACCCACGTAGAAGGCGAAGAACGTCGGCTGGCGCCGAAACGATCGCCGTAGGACGCCCACGAACGTGTGAGCGGTCGCGTGTCGGTTCGCAGCGGCGGAGCCGAGATCGATCGCCGCCTCCCCTGTGCGGTTGGTCGGGTGGAAGTAGCCGCTCCAAGACTGGATCACCGAGTAGGAGTCGAGATGGTGCAGCGCCAGCAGCACCGCGCCGTAACCGCCGGCCGAGAGCCCAACTACCGCCCTCGCGCGGCGGTCGGCAATCGTCCGGAAGTGCGCGTCGATGTAGCGCGGCAGCTCCTCTCCGATCGCGGTCTCCCAGTTCCGTCCCGGCCCCCAATCCAGGTACTCCGGGTCGTCGTCGCCGTCCCGCGCGCCCTGCGGCGCGACGAAGATCGCCGGCCGCCCGATCTCGTCCAGAGCCCGCGCAAACGTCGACATCCCACGGAACGAGTACGTCGAGCCAGGCAGGCCGTGCAGGAAGTAGACGACCGGATAGCGAGCGGTCGAGCTCGCGTAGCCGGGCGGCAGGTAGATGTCGAACGCGAGCGTTCCCCGCACTGCCTTCGAGTGCATCGAGTCCTCGCGAAGCGTGCCGTGGAGGCGCGGGGACGCAGTGGATCCGCCCGTTCCGAAGACGACCGCGGCTGCCGCCGCGGCTACAGAGGCGCGTCGAAGACCCCGAACCACCGTGTCAGGTCCTGCTCGATCGGGAGCTCGTTCTCGAGCTTCGCCTTCAGCTCGAGCTCCTCGGCGTTGTCCCGCTCATGCTCCTCCCCGGTCGGGACGAACGGCCAGAACGCGCCGCGCTTGAAGCCGTAGATCCAGTACACGCGTTTCTCCTTGAAGCCACCCTCGAACGGGAAGACTGCCGCGAGGAGCTGCGCCCCAAAGCCGCGCGCCTCCAGCTCCGACGCGACCATGTGAGCTGTCGCCACCAGGTCCTCGAACTCCTGGTCGCGGACGATCAGCCACTCGAAGCCTAGGTTGTCGCTCTTGCGCTCGACCTTCGAGCCGGACTCGGTCGCGACCGCCTCGAGCAGCTGCTGGAGCTCGTTCTCGGCCCGCACGAACTCGCCGGCCGAGAGCGACTTGAAGCAAACGCCCGCGGCCCCGGTGGGCTTCAGGTCAAGCTCGGTCTGGAGCGTGATCCGAGCCGTCGAGATCGCGAACAGCCGCTCGCGAGCCGGATCTTTGAGCTTCTTCCGCCCGAAGAGGACGTTCGCGAGGCCCACCTATTCGATTAGGCGACCGGCCTGCCCATCTCGCGGGCGATGCGCTCGAGCGCCGCGAGTCGCTTCTCGAGCGGCGGATGGTCCATGAACAGCTCGGCCGTGCCCTGCTTCAGACGGGTCGGGATGATGAAGAAGGCGCTCATGCCCTCGACCTCCCGCAGGTCGCGCTGCGGAATCAGCGTGATCTGGCTCGAGATCTTCTGGAGCGCGCTCATCAGATACTCCGGCGCGCCCGTGATCAGCGCGGAGCCGCGATCGGCTGCGTACTCGCGGTATCGCGAGATCGTGCGGATCAGGATCCAGCTGACGAAGTACGTCACGACGGAAACCAGCACCACGATCAGCCAGATCGGGACCGAGTTGTTGTTGTTGTCGCGGTTGCCGCCGAAGCCGCCGAACATGCCGGCGTACAGGCCGAAGCGGGTCAGGAGAGCGGCCAGCATCGCGAAGAACGAGGCGACCGTCATCACGAGCACGTCACGATTGGCGATGTGCGTCAGCTCGTGCGCAAGCACGCCCTCGATCTCCTTCTCGTCGAGGCGTTCCCGCAGCCCCCGCGTCACCGCGACGACGGCGTGCTTCTGGTTGCGCCCGGTTGCGAACGCGTTCGGGACGTCGGTGTCGACGATCGCGACGCGCGGCTTCTGGATGTCGGCCATTGCGGCCAGCCGCTCGACCATCGCGTGCAGCTCAGGCGCCTCGTCCGGGCTGACGATCTTGGCGCCGGACGCAGCGAGTGCGAGCTTGTCCGATGTGTAGTACTGGAAGATCGCGATGCCGATCACGATCACCAACATCAGCACGAGACCGGCGTTGAATACGTAGAAGAGAACTAGCGCGAAGCCGACATAGAGCAGGCCGAGCAGGGAGCTCGTCAGGAGCATCCGAAGCGAGAGTCCGGCGTCGCGTCCGTAAGCCTTTCTTTTCATCGAGAATCGGCCTCCTTGGAGGCGAGAGGGTTCGTCGAGATTGTAGCCCCGGCGACCACGCTCGCCGCGACAGGCAGCGGGATCGGCGCTCGTGCTCTGGGCCGGCTCGGGCGAAGCGGCGAGCGGCTCGGCCCGCTTCATTAGACTCGCCCGCGCATGCGACGCCTCGCGCCGCTTCTCGGAGTCTCGCTTCTGCTCGCCGGCTGCGGCGGCGGCCAGACCGTGATGCCAACGGCCGAGAAGGTGGTCGGCACGGTACCGACAGGCACGACGCAGACTGGTGTCCCAGCCGGGAATGCCAAGGCGGGCGCCGCGCTCTTCAAGTCGCAGGGCTGCGGCGGCTGCCACACGTTCAAACCTGCCGGGACGAAGGCGAACATCGGGCCAGACCTCGCCAAGCTGGCCCAGTACGCCCGTCAGGCGAACCGCGGCTCGCTGAAGCAGTTCACGTTCGAGTCGATCAAGAACCCCGCCGCGTACATCCAGCCGGGCTTCTCGAACGTGATGCCGAACTTCGGCCAGACGCTGAGCGACAAGCAGATCGCGGATCTCGTCGCCTACCTGACGAAGGGTTGATCGACCTCAGAGCCGCACGGGCAGATCCGGAGGGATTCCGCACCGCCCTCGCACGCAAGGGAGCCGCCGAGATCTTCGACCAGTTGCTCGAGGCCGATGAGCGCTGGCGCGAGCTCGAGACCGAGGCGAGCGAGCTGCGCGCCAAGACGAAGACCACCGGCAAGCCTTCCCCGGAGCAGCTCGAGCAGCTCCGGGAGCTGAAGGCCAACCTGCAGGCGGTCGAGGCCGAGCACGAGCAGGCGTCCCAGCGGCGGCAGGAGCTGCTCGACCGCGTGCCCAACCCGCCCGACCCGACCGCGCCGGACGGGATGACCGAAGAGGACGCGGTCGAGATCAAGCGCGTCGGCGAGCCGCCGTCGTTCGAGTTCGAGCCGCGCGACCACCTCGATCTCGCCGCCCCGCACGGCTGGATCGACCTCGAACGGGCCGCCCGAATGTCAGGCGCGCGATTCGCCTATCGCCTCGGAGACGTCGCGTTGCTCGAGCTCGCGCTGTATCGCCTCGCACTCGACCGGATCGTGGCGAAGGGCTTCGTGCCGGTGCTTCCGCCGGTGCTCGTCCGGGAGGAGGCGATGTACGGCACAGGCTTCCTGCCCACCGACGAGGTCAACATCTACCGGATCGAGCGAGATGAGCTCTACCTCACCGGCACGTCGGAGGTCGGGCTTGCCGCCTTCCACCTGGGCGAGGAGCTCGAGCGCCTCCCGCTGCGCTACGCGGGCTACTCGACCAACTTCCGCCGTGAGGCGGGCGCGGCCGGAAAGGACACACGCGGGATGTTCCGTGTGCACCAGTTCGACAAGGTCGAGATGTTCGTCTTCTGCGAGCCGGACCGCTCTTCCGAGGCACACGAGGAGTTGCTGGCGATCGAGGAGGAGCTCGTCCAGGAGCTCGGCCTGCCGTACCGCGTCGTCAACGTCGCAGCCGGAGACCTCGGCGCGTCGGCGGCGAAGAAGTACGACATCGAGGCGTGGTTCCCGGGCCAGGAGCGCTACCGCGAGATCAGCTCGACCTCGAACACGACGGACTACCAGGCGCGGAGGCTGGGCATCCGCTTCCGCCGCGAGGGGAAGCTGGAGCCCGTCCACACACTGAACGGGACGGCGATGACCGCGCGCTGGCTGATCGCGGTGATGGAGAATTTCCAGGAGGCGAGTGGCGCGATCGCGGTACCCGAGCCCCTATTGGCATTCGGCGCCCCGCCTAAACTTGGCTGAAGGCGGGGTGCCAGATTGGAGGGGGGAACGTTAGCCCCTCCTTGCCCTCGCAGGCGACACCGTTTGAGGGCCGCCCCGCGGCTCTGCTGCACAATCGGAAGTAAGGCGGGGTGCCAGAGCGGACGAATGGGACGGTCTTCGGAAACGGGGGAACCCCTGATTCCCCCGTTAGCCCCCTCCTTGCGCGCGGAGGCGAGGGTCAATCGTTTGGGGAGCCGGCCTGCGGCTCTATTGCGACAATTAGACGCAAGGCGGGGTGCCAGAGCGGACGAATGGGACGGTCTTGAAAACCGTTGGGCCGCGAAAGCGGCCCCGTGGGTTCGAATCCCACCCCCGCCGTTGATCGAGCCGGAATCCGTGTGTGGGAACCACGTTCATGCTCCTCGCGCGAGGCGATGACCTTCTCCGGTCAAGACCGCTCAAGGCCGCTCGTTGCTGCGCGCACTGGCACGCAACTGGCGCGTGAAGTGGGCGGTCAGCTCAGCGTGCGGCTTCCCGCTCGGCCCTCGTCTCGATGCCTTCGAAGATCTTCATCGGGAGGCCGGAAAGCGCGATGCCGCCTTCCCGCCCGACCAGCCACGTCTCCTGCATGTACAGGCAGTCGCGGCCGTTCTCCGCGATCGCGTGGGGATGCATGGAGAAGACCATGTTCTCCCGCAGCTCGGTCTCGACACCTTCGCCGATCTTCGGGAACTCGATCATCGTCATCCCGATCGAGTGGCCGGTCACGTGGCCGAGGTGGTAGCCGCGCTCAACGAAGCCCTGCGAGACGGC
>JBARRQ010000029.1:0-28025 GCA_049644305.1 Gaiellaceae bacterium | reverse complement strand
GCGACTCGACCTGGACGACGAGGTCGACCGCGCCCATGTCGATCCCGAGCTCGAGCGACGAAGTGGCGACCAGGCACGGGATCTCGCCCTTCTTGAGGAGCTCCTCGACCTCGACGCGCTGCTCGCGGGCAAGCGAGCCGTGGTGGGCGCGGGCGATCTCTTCCTCGGCCAGATCGTTGAGGCGTAGCGCAAGCCGCTCGGCGAGGCGGCGGTTGTTGACGAAGACGATCGTCGAGCGGTGCTGCCTGACGAGCTCGAGGATCTCCGGGTAGATCGACGGCCAGATGGACTGCTGCTCCTCCGGTTCTCTCATGTCGTCGAGCGGGACGACCACGCGCAGGTCGAGCTCCTTCGCCCGGCCGGCGTCGACCAGCTCGATCTCTCGGCCGCCCGCCACGAAGCGTCCAATCTCCTCCAGCGGTCGCTGCGTTGCGGAGAGCCCGATCCGCTGCACTGGCTCGTCAGTCAGACGGTCGAGCCGCTCGATGCTGAGCGCAAGGTGCGCGCCGCGCTTCGTCCCGGCGACGGCGTGCACCTCGTCCACGATCAGCGTCCGCACCGAACGCAAGGTCTCGCGCGCGCGTGAAGTAAGGAGCAGGAAGAGCGACTCGGGGGTCGTGATCAGGATGTCCGGCGGCTCGCGGAGCATCGCCGCGCGCTCCTTCTGCGACGTGTCTCCGGTGCGGACGCCCACGCGCAGCTCAGAGCGGAGGCCCGCGAGCGGCCCGCGCAGGTTGCGCTCGATGTCGTAGTTGAGGGCCTTCAGCGGCGAGACGTAGAGGAGACGAAGGCCCTGCCCCGCCTCCGCATTGAGCTTGTCGATTCCGTAGAGGAAGGCCGCGAGCGTCTTGCCCGAGCCGGTGGGCGCCTGAATCAGCGTGTGGCCCCCGCGCGCGATCGCCGGCCAGCCGAGCGCCTGCGCCGGGGTCGGCTCGGCAAACGCCGCCTCGAACCAGGCGCGGGTCTCCGCGGAGAAGACGTCAAGCGGGCTCGTCATGCCTCGACGTTAGCAACGGCCGTCTAGCGTTCTCTGTGATGGGGAGGCTGGAGCGCGTCCGCGAGGTCAGGGAGCGGCTCCTCTCCGGCGGCACGGTGGTCACCCCGGACGGCGAGCGCCGCGAGCTGACGCCGATCGCCGTCGGGCCGGCGGAGGGCGCCGCCCTGCGCGACTGGGTGCGGCGGGAAGGAGCGCGCCGAACGCTCGAGGTCGGTCTCGGCTTCGCCATCTCCGCGCTCTTCGTCTGCGAGGGCCTGCTAGAGAACGGCGGCGATGTCCGGCACGTGGCGGTCGACGCGTACCAGTTCGAGAGCCTCCCCGGGCATCGCACGCTGTACGGCGGCGTCGGCGTCGCGATCCTCGAGGAGGCCGGAGTGCGCGACCTGGTCGAGCTCCACGTCGAGCGGTCGGAGACGGCGTTGCCTCGCCTGCTCGCGGAAGGAAGGACCTTCGACCTGGCGTTCGTCGACGGCAATCACCGCTTCGAGGGCGTCTTCCTCGACCTCGTCTACTGCGGCAAGCTGCTCGAGCCGGGCTCCGTCGTATTCGCCGACGACATGCAGCTCACATCCGTCCGGCGGGCAACGGGCTTCTGCGTCTCGAACCTCGGCTGGAGGGTCGAGGACGAGGGTCGCGAGGGCGGCCACCAGTGGGTCGTCCTCCGGACCGGCTCGCCGGACGCCTTTCACCGCCCGTTCGACAGGTTCGTCGACTTCTAACGTTACGATCGGCCGCGCTCGCGTGAGGCGCGTCAACGTCAAGGGCATCTCCGGGTCGGGCAAATCGACCTTCGCGGCCGAGCTCGCCCGGCGGCTCGAGCTCCCCTACATCGAGCTCGACGCGCTCCACCACGGGCCCAACTGGTCGGAGCCGACCCGCGAGGAGTTCCGCGCGCGCGTGCTGGAGTCGATGGCGGCCGCCCCCGGGGGCTGGGTGATCGACGGCAACTACGAGGGAAAGCTCGGCGACACGGTGATCCGCGAGGCGGACACGATCGTCTGGCTCGACCTTCCGTTCCGTCTCAAGGCGCGGTGGCTGTGGAGGCGGACCGCGCACCGGATCCGCGACGACGTCGAGCTCTGGAGCGGCAACCGGGAGAGCTGGCGCGGGGTGCTCTGGGGCCGGGACGCGCTCTTCTGGTGGATGGTGCGCGGGCACTTCCGGCACCGGCGCAAGTGGCCTCGACGGTTCGCCGGCGACGATCGTGTGGTGCGGCTGCGCTCGGTGCAGGAGGCGCGCAAGTGGCTCGATACGACGTCCTGATCCTCGGCGGGGGCGCCGCCGGCTGCGTGCTCGCGGGGCGGCTGAGCGAGAACCCGGACCGTTCCGTGTGCCTCGTCGAGGCAGGGCCGGACTACGGGCACTACGACGAGGGCCGCTGGCCGGCGGACATCCTCGACGCGCGCCGGCTGGCGATCGACTCGCACCGGTGGGCGCGCGACGACGAGGACGACCGCTCGCAGGTTCGCGCGCGGGTACTGGGCGGGTGCTCTGCGCACAACGCTTGCGTGGTGCTGCGCGGCGCGCCGGAGGACTACGACGAGTGGGGCGCCGGCTGGTCGTACGCGAAGCTCGAGCCGTACCTGCGGCGCGGCGAGGAGACGCTGCGGACGCGGCTGACTCCGCTGGAGGAGCTGTCGCCGTGGCATCGCGCCTTCGCCGAGGCAGGCGGAGCGGACTCGATCCTGCACCCGGTGAATGCAGTCGGCGACGTGCGTTGGCACACCGGGTTCGCCTACGTCGATCCGGCGCGGGGGCGGCCGAACCTGACGATCCTCGGCGACACGCTCGTCGACCGGGTGCTGCTCGAGGAGGGCCGTGCCATGGGCGCTGTCGCGGGCGGCCGGGAGCTCGCGGCGAATGTCGTGGTGGTTTCCGCCGGCGCCTACGGCTCGCCGGGCATCATGCTGCGCAGCGGCATCGGGCCGGAAGGGGAGGTCGCACAGCTGCCGGTCGGCGAGGGCCTGGTCGATCACGTCGGCACGGGCGCCGGCTGGAGCCCGACCGAGCGCCTCGTCCGGGAGACCGCCGAGCACGATGCGCGGCACGGCCTGTGGATGGGGCAGGTGACCATCTCGAGACGCGGCGGAGACCTCTTCATGTTCCCTGCGGTGGACCCCGGGCCGGAAATTAGCGGCGCGGTGTTCGCGATGAAGCCGCTCTCGCGCGGCTCGGTACGGCTGAACGGGCCCGACCCGGAGATGCCGCTCGCGATCGACCACGGATTCTTCCGCGACGACCGCGACGTCGAAGTGCTCGTGGACGGGTTCGAGGCGCTACGCGAGCTGGCCGGCTCGGAGCCCGTCGCGGCGTATGCCGGGGCGGAGTTGCGGCCCGGCGTCGAGGTCGACGCCGAGACCCATGTCCGCGCGACCGCGCGCGGGTTCTTCCACCCGGTCGCAACGTGCGCCATCGGGCGCGTCGCAGACGAGCGCTGCCGGGTGCTCGGCTTGGAGAATCTCTACGTCGTGGACGCGTCGGCGGTGCCGACGATTCCGCGGGCGAACACGCACCTGACGACGGTCGCGCTGGCCGAGCGCGCCGCCGAGTGGCTCTAGAGGAGTACGATCTCCTCGTGGCCACCACGGCACCGGACCGGCTCTACTTCACGGGCAACGACGAGGCCGACGAGCTGATCGCGCGGGAGCCGTTCGCGCTGCTCATAGGGTTCGCTCTGGATCAGCAGGTGCCGGTGCAGACGGCGTTCACCGGGCCGCTGAAGCTCAAGCAGCGGCTCGGCACGCTGGATCCGGGTCAGATCGCCGCGACCGATCCGGCGCGCGTCGAGGCAGCGTTCCGCGAGAAGCCTGCAATCCACCGGTTCCCTGGCAACATGGCGCGGCGGGTGCAGGATCTGGCCTCGGTGGTCGCCGAGGACTACGGCGGCGACGCGAGTCGCGTCTGGCGAGAGGCTGGTGACGGAGCCGAGTTGCGACGGCGGCTGGCCGACCTACCCGGTTTCGGCGAGATGAAGATCAGGGCCCTGACCGGCGTGCTCGCGAAGCGCTTCGACGTCGAGGCGGCCCGTGAGATCGCGCCGTCCCACCCCACCCTCGGCGATGTCGATTCACCTGAGGCCATGGCCGAATACCAGGCCAAGAAGCGCGCCCACAAGGCGAAGATGCGCGCCGCCCAGGGCTAGTCCGCCCGTCCCGTCCCGGCCCGCCCAGTTGTCACACTTTCGGCACGGTCCCGTCACAGACACGTGCGCATTCCGCAAATACGCTCATAGCGGGGAGGAGGTCTTCGGGTACCTGGCGCGAGGGGTCCGAAACGGCCATGGCCCTGCCGATACCTGAACCGTGAGAGCCCGCGCCGCCGCGATCTCAGCGCTCGCCGTCACCGTCGCGATCTCCCTCGCGTCCGCCGGCGGCTCCGCGCACGCGCTGCGGCTCCCGTCCGCCAAGCGCTGCCCGGTCTTCCCGAAGACCAACCCGTGGAACCGGCGCGTCGACCGCCTCCCGGTCGCCTCGAACTCCGCCGCCATCATCGCCTCGATCGGCCTCGACACCGGCCTCCACGCCGACTTCGGCTCCGGCCTCTGGCAGGGCTCGCCGATCGGCATCCCCTTCGACGTCGTCACCCGCAGCACCCAGCGCTCCCGCGTCTCGTTCGACTACAGCGACGAGAGCGACCACATCGGCTACCCGATTCCGAAGCGGGTGCACATCGAAGGCGGCAGCGACCACCATGCGCTGCTGCTCGACCGCGACGCCTGCCGGCTCTACGAGCTCGGCGGTCTCGAGCGGCGGAACGGGAGCTGGCACGCGTGGGCCGGCGCGGCCTGGAACCTAGGCTCGAACAAGGTTCGGCGGGCCGGATGGACCTCGGCCGACGCCGCAGGCCTGCCGATCTTCCCCGGGCTTGCCCGCTACGACGAGGTGCGCCGCGGCGTGATCGATCACGCCTTGCGTTTCACCGTCGAGCGCACACGCCGCGCCTACCTCTACCCCGCGCGGCACTACGCGAGCGACCTGACCGATCCGAGCCTTCCGCCCATGGGCCTCCGAGTTCGCCTCAAGGCGAGCTTCGACGTGCGCCCATTTCCGCGCCAGGCCCGCATCGTCCTGATCGCCCTCAAGCGCTACGGCATGCTCGTCGCCGACAACGGGTCCAACTGGTACATCACCGGCGCGCCGAGCCCAGGCTGGTCGAACGACCAGCTGCACACGCTCGGGCAGGTGAAGGGCTCGAGCTTTGAGGTCGTCGACACGTGGACCCCTCGTCCCTAACGTCGTCGGCTCAGAGGCGGACTGCCCAGGCGACGGTCGCGCGCATGCGGAAGGCGTACTCGCCCTCGGGCACAAGGTCGGCGAGCTCGGCCAGCACCGCCTCCCGGTCACGACGGCTGGCGATCCAGCTCACGGACGCCGCAAAGGCAAGGACGCCGCCACGGTCGGTGAGCTGCACGTGCTCCACGGAGGCCTCGGTCTCCTCGCCGAAGAGGCCCGACCGCTCGAGAAGGTCTTCCTCGACCGTCGGCGGCGGCATCTCCGCGTGCAGCTCGTGGAGCTTGGTGCGGTACGGATCGGGCAGCGGCGACGGCTCGAGCGACTCGTTCCACAGCGACGCGAGCACGCCGCCCGTGCGGAGCACGCGCGCGATCTCGCTCACAGCCTCGTCGTTCGCAAACCAGTGGAACGCCTGAGCGACGAAGACGGCGTCGACGGACGAGTCCTGCAGCGGGATCGCCTCGGCGCGCCCGTCGAGCACCTCTGCCGAGGCGACGCGATCGGCCAGGATCGCGCGCAGCGACGAAAGCGGCTCGACTGCGATCACGCTCGCGTAGTGCTCGACGAGTACCCGGGTCAGCTTGCCGGTTCCGGCTGCGAGATCCAGCACGGTCGCTCCTGCGTCCACCGGCACGAGCTCGAGGACCTCGTCCGGCCAGCCCGGCCGGCCCTGCTCGTACTCGAGCGCCGCGCGGTCGAAGCTGCGAGCCTGCCTAGCCGACACCGGCGAGGCGCCGCTTGCGGTGCCGGATCAGGACGCGCGGGCTCCGCCCGTGCGTCCGTCTGAATTGACCGGTCGGCTCGACCGGACCCACTACGCGACGGCACCCAGGAAAGAGGTGCGGTTCTCCTTCAGCATCTCGCGCGCGATGACCAACCGCTGGATCTGGTTGGTGCCCTCGTAGATCTGCGTGATCTTCGCGTCGCGCATCATCCGCTCGACCGGGTACTCCTGGATGTAGCCGTAGCCGCCGAGAATCTGGACGGCGTCGGTAGTGACCTCCATCGCCACGTCCGTGCAAAAGAGCTTCGCCATCGCCGAGATCTTCGTCAGCTCCGGCCCGTCCGCGCCTTCGTCGATCAGCTGCCCGCACTTGTAGAGCAGCCCCCGCGCGGCCTCGCACTTCGTCTCCATGTCGGCCAGCATCGACGCAATGAGCTGGTGCTGGGCGATCGGCTGCCCCATCGTCTCGCGCGACTTCGCGTACTCGAGCGCATAGTCGGTCGCGCCCTGCGCCAGGCCCAGCCCTTGCGCCCCGATTCCCGGCCGTGACCGGTCGAGGATCCGCATCGCAATCCGGAAGCCCTCACCCTCCTTGCCCAGCAGGTTCTCGGCCGGAACGCGGCAGTCGTTGAAGAAGATCTCGCCCGTCGTGGAGCCCTTGATGCCCATCTTCGGCTCGATCCTCCCCACCTCCAATCCGGGCGTGCCCGCCTCCACCACGAACGCCGAGATCCCCGCGTGCCCCGCTTCCGGATCCGTTTTCGCAAAGACCGTGTACAGGTCGGCGACCCCGGCGTTCGTGATGAACCGCTTCGAGCCGTTGAGCACGTACTCGCGCCCGTCGAGCCGCGCTTCCGTACGCATCGCGGCCGAGTCCGAGCCAGAGCCCGGCTCCGTCAGCGCGTAGGCCGGCAGCCACTCGCCGCTCGCCAGCCGGGGCAGGTAGCGCGACTTCTGTTCCTCGGTCCCGGCGAGCTTCAGGCCGAGAGAGCCGAGCTCCTGCACGGCCAGGAGCAGCCCCGTGGTCGCGCAGGCCTTCGAGAGCTCCTCGATCGCCACGAGCACCATCAGCGCGCCGGTGCCGGTGCCGCCGTGCTCCACGTCGAACGGCAGCCCGAAGAGCTCGTGCTCGCGCAGCAGCTCGACCATGTCCCAGGGGAACTCGGCCGACTTGTCGATCTCGGCCGCCCGCGGCGCCACCCGCTCACGCGCCAGCGTGCGCACGAGGTCGCGGATCTCGCGTTGTTCCTCGGTCAGTGGATCGCTCGGCACGGCGGGAGTCTAGCCCCGGCCTTCCGGCCGCTCGGCGAGCGTCGTAGCCGGCTACACGTAGCCGTACTCGAACGGCTGCCTAGGCCGCCGCCTCCTCGCCTAGGCGACGAATCGTCTCTTGCCTCCACCGTTCGGTCCTTCCGACCTCGTTGAAGGTGTAGACGTGAAAGCCCCCCACACCGTTCCGAGGATCTCCGACGTACGGCCTCAAGCCGTCCACCAGGAAACCCGGGCTGTAGGAACCGCGGAGAAACAGGCGCGCCAGGAGACTGCCGTGCCTCCGAAGGAACCGCGTGGATTCGCCGACGCCGATTCTCGACGAGATCCGGACGAGCCTCGCTCTGCCGACGGCGCCGGGAATCCCGATGTAGATCGGCAGACCCATCCCGCGGGCACGGACGTCGGCGATCCAGCGGCCGATGACGCGCGGCTCGAAGCAAAGCTGGCTGACGATGTGCGTGGCGAGCGGCGCCTTGCTGGACATCGATTTGATCGTTGCCTCGTCGCTGATGAAGGGATGGCTCTCCGGGTAGCCCGCAATGCCGATCGAGTCGAGACCGTCTCCGAGCTCGGTCATCGCGGCCAGGAGCTCGAAGGCACTCGCGAAACGCCCGGCCGGCTCCTCGATGTCACCCCCGATGACCAGCGCCTCGCGGACCCCGGCCTCACGCAGCCGCGCCAGGATCCGTTTTAGGTGCGCATCGTCGGCGACGAGCCGTGCCGCCAGATGTGGGACGACCTCGTACCCGCGTCTCACCAGCTCCTCGGCGAGCTGAATTGTCGTCTCGATGCCCCGCGTCGGCGAGGAGGTGATAGCGACTTTGACGTCGCGTGGGACGTGAGCGGTGACGTCCTGCTCGATCCCTGCGAGAGGAAAGACCTCGTACCTTGGGCGCTTCAGCAGCTCGACAAGCGCGTCCCGGTCCGCGCCTCCGACCGTCAACTAGTCGTTGTGGACTCGGCGAGGTCCTGCTTGGGGATCTCCTTCTTCGGATCGATGAAGGGTCTCTGGACGACGATCGCCGAAGTTCGTTCGCTCGGCGTCTCGACCTCCAGCTCGGTTCCGAGCTCCGCGAGCTCGATCGGCACCATCGCGTAGCCGATGTTCTTGTCGAGGCGGGGCGAGTAGCAGGCAGACGTCACGTTGCCGACGCGGTCGCCGTTCTTGTGCACGGGGAAGAAGTCGACCATCGTGCCGTCGATGTACGAACCGAGCTTCTCTCCGCCGATCTCGACACCGACCAGCTTGCGAGTGATCCCCTCCGCCTTGATGCGCCTCAGCGCCTCCTTGCCCACGAAGTCGGCTTCCTGGTCGAGATCGACCATCCACTCGTAGCCCAGATCGACCTCGTAGGGGTTCGTGTCGAACCACATGTCGGCGCCGTGGGCGAGAATGCCGCCCTCGATCCGGCGGATGTGACACGGCCCGATCACTGCGAGCCCATGCGGCTTTCCTGCTTCCTGGACGAGATCCCACACACGCTCGGCGTTGTTGGTCGCGTCCTTGGTGTAGATCTCGAAGCCGAGCTCGGACGTGTACCCGGTACGAGAGACGATCACGTCCATTCCATCGAGCTGGTATTCGCGGAGGAAGTAGTACGGGATCTCGAGCGCGCTCTCGCCGACGAGGTCGACGATGACCTCCTTCGACTTCGGGCCCTGGAGCTGCAGCGGGCCTACGTCCGGCTCCCCGATCGTCACGTCGAGACCGGAGTTGTAGGCGACGCCCATTGTCCAGAGGAGCACGTCTGTGTCGGCGACCGAGATCCAGAAGTGATTCTCCGCCAGCCGCAACAGGATGGGGTCGTTGATGATGCCGCCGTCGGGCGCGGTGATGAAGACGTACTTGCACTGTCCGACCTGGCACTTGTTCAGATCGCGCGGGACGAGCAGGTTCGCGAGCGCGAAGGCGTCCGGGCCGGTGATCTCGACCTGCCGCTCGACGCCGACATCCCACAGCGTGACCCCGTTCAGAAGCTGCCAGTACTCCTCGATCGGGTCGCCGTAGTGTCGGGGGTGGTACATGTGGTTGTAGACGCTGTACACCCTCACGCCGTGCTGCCGGGAGCGATCGAAGTACGGCGACTTCCGGATTCGCGTGTACAGCATGATCTCCGGGTGCTCGACGATCTGCGTCACTGCTCGCTTCCTCCTCTTCGCTTAGCCCAGGTTGACCACAACGGTCTTCAGCTCGGTGAACGTCTCCATCGAGAAGCGGCCGCCGACGCGGCCGATCCCGCTGCTCGAGCCTGCGCGTCCGCCGAAGGGCAAGTGGCTCTCCCAGTAGTTCGTCGACGCGTTGATGTTCACCCAGCCTGCTCTCGCGGCCTCCGCGAAGCGCAGGCCGCGGCGAAGGTCCTTCGTGAACACGGCGGCCAGGAGGCCGTAGGGTGAGGAGTCGATCACCGCGAGTGCCTCCTCCTCGCTCCGAATCGTGGAGATCGGGACGACCGGGCCGAACGTCTCCTCGCGCGCGACCACCATCTCGTCGCTGACCCGGTCAAGGACGGTTGGCTCGTAGTAGAGGTCGGTCGGGAAGCCCGTCGCCCGGCTGCCGCCCGCCACGAGCTCGGCGCCGCGCTCGACGGCGTCGCCGATATGGGCGTCCATCTTCTCGGCCGTGCCCCCGTTGTTGAGGGGGCCCATCGTCGTCTCGTCCGCGAACGGGTCGCCAAGACGGATCCCGCTCGAGATGGCGGCTGTCAGCTTGTCGAGGAACTCGTCGTGGATTGCCTCGTGGACGAGGAAGCGCTCGCCGGCCGTGCAGCTCTGCCCGGCGCAGAGGAAGGCAGCCTCGAGCGTCGCCTCGACTGCCGCATCCAGGTCGGCGTCCTCCAGGACGACCAGCGGGCCGTTGCCGCCGAGCTCGAGCAGGAGCGGCTTGCCGGCGGCGCTCGCCGCGACGCTCGCTCCCGTGGCGACCGAGCCGACGAAACCGATCGCATGCGTGCCGGGGTTCGCCGCGATCTCGTCCCCGACGACGGCGCCGGGGCCGGTGACGAGGTTGAAGACGCCGGCCGGCAGCTCGGCCTCGATCACGCACTCGGCGAGCTTGACGGAACACACCGACGTGGAGGTCGCGGGCGCCCAGACGACCGTGTTCCCCGACGCGAGCGCCGGAGCGACCACCTCCGCCGCCATCGTGTACGGCCAGTTCCACGGCGTGATCACGCCGACTACCCCGCGCGGCACGCGGTAGGCGAGCACGCGCTTGGAAGCGTCCACCGACGGCGGCATCAAGCCCTCGAGCCGCCGAGCGTCGCCCGCAGCCATCCGCCAGTACACGATCAGCTCGTCGACCTCGTCGAACGACTCGGCGCGCAGAGGCTTGCCCTGGTCGAGCGTCAGCGCGTTGGCGAGCTCGTCGCGCCGCTCCTCGATGATCTCCGCCACCCGCTCGCAGGCGGCCGCACGTTCGAAGGCCGAGCGGCCGGCCCACTCCCGCGCCGCCACGTTGGCGGCTGCGATCGCCCGCTGCGCGTCCTCGCGCGTTCCTCGCGGGACCGTGCCGATTACCTCTCCGGTCGCCGGGCTCGTCGCCTCCATTCGCTCGTCGGACTCGCTCTGGGACCAGGATCCGGCGACGAACATCGAGTAGCTCGTGGCGGTGGCGCTCATCGCGCGCCCTGCCCGAACGCGTTGCGGTAGATCTCCTCGTACCCGGTCACGTCGACCCCGCGCGGGTTGCCGATCGTCTGCGGGTCCTCGTACGCGATCCTCGCGAGCATCGGGATCTCCTCCTCGGAAAAACCGAGCTCCTGCATGCTCGGGATCTCGACGTCCTCCGTGAGCCGATAGACCTCCGCCACGCCCGCCTCGGCGGCCTCAAGCGGTGCGAGCCCGGCGACGTCGGCGCCGAGGCCCTGCGCGACTCGGGCGTAGAGCTCCGGCGCGGCCTTGGCGTTGTACTCGCAGACCGGTCCGAGCACCCGCGCGGTCAGCGCCCCGTGCGGGCACTCGTGCACGCCGCCCGCCGACTGGCTCATCGCGTGGGCGGCCCCCGCGCTCTCCGTCCCGTAGGCGAGGCCGCCGAGCGTGGCGGCGTGCGCCATGTTCGTGCGCGCTTCGAGATTGCCGCCCTGCGCGAACGCGACCCGCAACCAGCGGCCGACGAGCTCGATCGCCAGCAGCGCAACGGCGTCGTTGAAGGGCTGGTGGTAGGCGCACGTGTAGCACTCGATTGCATGCGAAAGCGCGTCCATACCTGTCGCCGCGGTGATCGCAGGCGGCAGGCCGAGCGTCAGCTCCGGGTCGACGAGCGCGACGTGCGCGCCGATCAGCGGCGTGCCGCCGACGTTGAACTTGATCTTCCTCTCGGGGTCGGTGATAACCGCCCAGAGCGTGGCCTCGCTCCCGGTTCCGGAGGTGGTCGGTATCGCGACGAGCGGCGGGATTCGCTTCGAGATCGGGGTCGCGCCGTACTCGTAGTCGACGATCGAGCCGCCGTGCACGATCTCGACGCCGACCGACTTGGCGGTGTCCATCGAGCTGCCGCCGCCGAGGGCCACGAGCCCGTCGCAGCCGGACTTGCGATAGGCCGCGCTCGCGCGCCCGACGAGCTCGATGTCGGGATTGGGCTGGACGCCGTCGAAGAGAACGGCCTCGTCGAGGTGCCCGAGAGCGGTCTCGGCGAGGCCCGCCGCCACGACGCCCCCGTCCGTGATCAGGAACGGCCGAGCGACGCCCAGCTCGCCGACGAGGTCGCCGAGCCGCGAGATCGCCCCGGGACCATGGACGATCCGGGTCGGCATCTCGACGGTCCGGACTGTCTCGACTTCGACGCTCAAACGCCGCCGACCCTATCGCACGGAATCGGGCCGGCGGCATATGCAGCCGCCGGCCCAATGGTCGTCGCTTACTCCGCGGGTATCTCCCCGTAGACCATCTTCATGTCCAGGCCCTGCATCCGCCGGTAGATCCGCGAGCCGACGTAGATCGCGATCGCGACTCCGTAGAGCACCGCCATGTAGTACTCCGAGTCGCGGAGGTTGACACCGTAGACGCTGTCCTGGAACCACTTGACGAGCGCGTACACGAGGATCGCCGTGAACAGGGTCGCCGCGGCAGTGATCAGCGGCACACCCGCCACCTTGTACTTCGCGATCGGCGAAGCGTTGTAGATGTCCGGCCGCCGCCACGGCAGGATCGCGGCCGAGATCGCCGAGCCGAGGAAGGTGATCGCGATCACCAGGGTGGCATCGAACGTCCAGTGGCTGAACTTCGAGTCGTAGGCGTAGAAGTAGCTGATCGGGATCGATGGGACCAGCATCAGCCCCAGCGCGACGTAGGGCACGCCGCGCGAGCTGACCTTTGCCGCCACTTCCGGCAACACCCGGTCGAAGGCTGTCGCGAAAACAACCCGGGTCGAGGACAGGAAGACCGTTCCCACCCAACCGAAGAACCAGAGGCTGAGTATGCCCACGATGATGAACTGGAGCGCAGAGCTGCCCGTGAAGAACGCGACCAGAGTGCCCGGATACGGGAAGACTCCGAGCGGGCCTTTACCAGACCAGTAGGCGGCGTTCGACGCCTGGTACCAGTTCCAGCCGAAGGTCTTCGCGAACAGGCCGAGGAAGATGGCCGCCACCGCAGTCGTGGCCAGCAGCGCGCCGCCCATCGCATAGATGTTCTTGCGGAAGTCCGAGGCGCCTCTGACCTCGCCGTAGAGCGTCGCCCCCCAGTTGGACCAGAGGTTGAAGAAGAACAGGAACGGGATCAACAGGATGATCGAGCCGAAGTGGAAGGAAGCGAACGACGCGTACGTGCCCGCGCCTGCCTTGGCAGTCGCCGCGTAGGCGTCGCCGGAGGTGTGGTAGACGCTGTGCGACTGCGCGTTGAAAGCCGAGATGAAGCTGCCCTTCGAATGGGCGAGCAGGAGGATGGCCATCACCAGCAGGCCGACCACCCCGCCGTAGAAGCACAACTTCTGGAAGCGGGCGTAGGCGCGGATTCCCAGGCCCACGAGCACCGACGCCATCAGGGCCACGATCATCGAGGAGGTGAGGAGCCCCGCGGAGCGGCCCCAGAAGTGAACGCCGTGGTCCCAGCCGACGATGGCCGAGAGCGGCCCCAGGACCATGATGTTGAGGATGTTCGCGTAGATCGGCACCCAGTGCCAGAGGATGAACCACCATCCGCATGCAGCCAGCACGAAGCCGATACCGCCGCCGAGAGTGCGGCTGATCCAGACGTAGTCGCCGCCCGCACGCGGCATGGCCGCAATCAGGGAGGCGTACGTGATCGCCTGGAAAACGAGGTATGCACCCGAGAGGACGGCCGCCCAGAACAGGCTGCCCCTCGGGATGAAGTTCGCGAACGAGAATGCATACAACCCGAGCGTGACGAAGTTGATCGAGATCGCCGAGTAGATGAAGGCGTCCCGGACCGACCAGCCACGAACGAGCCCGGTGGCCTTTCTGACGAAGAGGGCTCGCTCCTCGTACGGAGCCGCCCCGGCAACTGGTGCCATGTGCTCCTCCTATCCGCTGGTGAGCATGAAGCGTTTGACTTTCTTCTTGCCGTCGAGCTCGATGACGGCGCCGAGGAGCATTCCTTGTTCGTATGAGCTCCCCGGATTGATGCAGAGGGTGCTGCCGATTCGCGCCGACCCACGCGCCTCATGGATGTGCCCGTGCAAGCCCAGGGCCGGCTGGAACTCTTCGATCGCCTCGCGAACTGCCTTCGACCCCACGGGGACGGTTGCGCGGCCTGCTTCCTTCAGGTCCATTTCCTCTGTCAGCTGGGGCGCGTCGTCGAGATTCGAGCCATATGGCGGACAGTGGAGGCTGAAGATCGTCCGCTCGGGAGCGGCGGTCACCTGGCTCACGGCCGCACCAATCCGCTCGGCGAGCTGCGCCTCATTCTCCTCTCGGTAGGTGTCCCAGGGGGTGGGGTTCGACCAGCCGGATGACACCATCTCGTAACCGTCGAGCTTGACGATCCGGCCCTCGGCGAGCTCCACGTTCTTCGCCTTGGCGATCACATCGTCGACCTCGAGCTGGTCATCGTTGCCCGGGCAGACATAACAGGCGATGCCGGTGCCGGCGAGCTTCTCGTCGGCAATCTCCATCCAGCGCTCGACTGTCCCCAGCATGTGCTCGGAGAAGAGCTCGTGCCACTTCGCCTCGTTCTCGTGGAGCTCCTGCACCTGTTCCGGAGTGGTGCGGAAGGGGTAGTAGCCGCGCCGGATGACCTTGTCCTCGAAGGCGGCGACCGCTTCCTCCCCCACGAGCGACTCCCGGTTCTCGAGCAGCGTCGCGTGCCAGACGTCGTCCCCTTCGTGAATGACCGGGACGAGCGCCTTCCCGGTCATGTCGCCGCCCAGGATGATCGCGTCGGCCTCGTAGTGCTGGCCGCTGTTCAGGAACTTGCGCCAGCAGGTCTCTGACCCGTGCACATCGGTGGCGAAGAAGATCCGCACCGCGGGTGAAAATACTCCTTCTGAGCGGGGGAATCTAGGTGCCGCGAGGTTCTACGGGCCTCCGGCGACCTCCTCGGGGACCTCGTACCAGCGCTTCCGCTCTCCGATTTTCGCCCGGAGCTTCCAGCTGCGGCTCTTCGGCTCGGCCTCGATGCACTCGAGCAGCTCGTCGATTCGCGCCCGCACCTGATCCTTCTCGCCGTCGCTGAGCACGTAGCGGTCGACGTGGTCGCGGCAGACGGCGAGGTTCCCGGTGATCGTCCGCCAGAGACCCCAGTCGCCGGCGCAAAGCTCTGCAATGCGAGCGGCGTTGATCGTGTCCTCGTCGGCCCCGCCGACGTTGTGCCCGTTGACCAGCGCGAGCCCGTCCCGCACGTCTTTCTCGTTCAGCTCGGCGATCTGGAGCTTCGTGAGCAGGAGCTCGGCCAACGGCAGCGTCCGGCGCTCGATCTCGAGCCGGTCACCGACCGGAATCCTGTGCGACATCGAGAAGGCGCCCACGAAGACGTCCACCTGCCGCTCGTTCGGGTCGTCGAAGAAGAGCAGCCGCTCCTGGCCGTTGAGCGCGTTGAAGGCGACGTGGGGCGTGTACCCGGCCGCGCGGAAGAACTCCTGCGCACGTCTCGAGGCGCCCTTGGCCGTGATGAAGTCGAGGTCGCCGTAGGCCCGGGCGAAAGCCTCGGGCAGCCCGCCGGAGGCGTGCAGGTGGATCGCGACGCCGCCGAGCAGGCGAAGAGGCACGTCCTGCGAGTCGGCCAGCTCCAGCAGCCGCTGGGCCTCGACCACGATGTCAATCTCGATTCCGGAGCCCGGCGCCTCGCTCATGACGGTCACTATCGCTCGCGGCGCTGCGCGACTCAAGCGACACCATCCGCCTTGAAGCGAAGGCCGTGACATGGTGGGGTTCCGCTCACTGCAGGTCGAGGGAGGCGCCTGGATGGATCAACTTCCGCAGCAAGCGAGCGTCGTCGTCATCGGCGCGGGGATCATGGGGAATTGCATGGCCCACCACCTCGCCCTGGCGGGGTGGCGCGAGATCGTGCTCGTGGACAAGGGCCCACTGCCCAATCCCGGCGGCTCCACCGGGCACGCCTCGAACTTCCTCTTCCCGGTCGACCACTCGAAGGAGATGACCAAGTTCACACAGGAGGCGATCCGCGCCTACGAGGAGCTCGGCGTCTCCACGCGCTGCGGCGGGATCGAGGTCGCGAGGACGAAGGACCGGCTCGAGGAGCTCAGGAGACGGATGGCATCGGCCAAGGCCTGGGGTGAGCCCTCCGAGCTGCTGACGCCCGCCGAGGTCAAGGACCTCGTGCCGTTCATCAACGAGGAGATCATTCTCGGCGCCTTCTACTCGCCGGGCGTGACCGTCGTCGATCCGCTCCAGGCGGGAACCTTGATGCGCGACGAAGGTATGCGCCTCGGGGCTCTGAGCGTGTCGGCGAGCACCGAGGTCCTCGGGATCGAAGTCGAGAACGGTCGGATCCGCCGCGTCCGCACCAACCGCGGAGACGTCGAGACCGAGACGGTCGTGGTCGCCTGCGGCGTGTGGAGTCCCCGCATCGCACGCATGGCGGGCGCCTCCATCCCGCTCACGCCCGCCGTTCACCAGATGATCGACGTAGGCCCGGTACCCGTCTTCGCCGACACGGTGGGCGAGATCGGCTACCCGATCGTCCGAGACGTCGACACGAACATGTACGAGCGCCAGCATGGCAGCGAGCTCGAGATCGGCTCGTACGCCCACCGCGCGATCCTCGTGGAGCCTGACAAGATCCCATCCGTCGAGGCGGCCGCCCTTTCCCCCACCGAGCTTCCGTTCACCCAAGAGGACTTCGAGCTCCAGCTCGAGCAGGCACTCGAGCTCTTCCCCGAGATCCTGGGAGACAAGAGCGTCGGCATCAAGTACGCGATCAACGGGCTCCTCTCGCTTACGCCCGACGGCATGCCGATCCTCGGCGAGAGCCCGGAGGTTCGGGGGCTGTGGTCGACCGCGGCGGTGTGGGTCAAGGAAGCCCCAGGCATCGCGCAGTCGCTCGTGGCCTGGATGAGCGACGGCAGCCCCGAGATCGACCTCCACGCGTCAGACATCGCCCGTTTCTACGAGTACGCGCGGAGCAAGACCCACATCGAAGCGCGGTCCTCGGAGGGCTACAACCGAACGTACGGGATCGTCCATCCTCAGGAGCAGTGGCTGTCGAACCGCAACGTCCGGCTCAGCCCATTCTTCGCCCAGGAGCAGGAGCTGGGCGCGGTGTTCTTCGAGACGGCCGGCTGGGAGCGGCCGCACTGGTACGAGTCCAACGCCCCCCTGCTCGAGGTGTACGGCGACCAGGTCATGCCGCGCGGAGGCGAATGGGAGTCACGCTGGTGGTCGCCGATCATCAACGCCGAGCACCTGGCGATGCGCGAGCGCGTGGGGATGGTCGACCTGTCGGCCTTCGCCATCTTCGATGTCCGCGGCCCCGGGGCGCTCACCTACCTGCAGCGGCTGGCGGTCGGCGAGGTGCACGTTCCGGTCGGCCGCGTCATCTACACGTCGCTGCTGACCGAGGCCGGGGGCATCAAGGCCGACCTGACGATCATGCGCCTCGGCGCCGAGCTGTTTCGGGTGGTGACCGGCGGAGCGACCGGCGGGGTCGACAAGAAGTGGTTCACCGACCACCTGCCCGAGGACGGGTCGGCGCAGCTCAGCGACGAGACTTCGACGTGGTGCACGCTCGGAGTCTGGGGCCCGCGCGCTCGAGACCTCGTCCAGTCGGTCACGACCGACGCCGTCTCCGGCGAGGCCTTCCCTTTTGCCAATTGCCGCCCGATCGACGTCGGCAGCGTCCAGGTCATCGCTTCGCGGATCTCGTACGTCGGCGAGCTCGGCTGGGAGCTCTATGCGCCGATGGAACAGGGCGGGCTCCTGTGGGACACGCTCTGGGAGGCCGGGCGGGCGCACGGCGTGGTTCCCGTCGGCATCGGCGTCTACGCGACAACCGGGCGGCTCGAGAAGTGCTACCGCGCGTACGGGAACGAGCTCGAGCTCGAGTACAACCTCGTCGAATGCGGCCTTGCCCGGAAGACGGTCAAGGAGGCCGCATTCGTGGGCAAGGAGGCCTATCTCGCTCACCGGGAGCAGGAGCCTGCAGCCACTCTCTGCACGCTGACCATCGACGACCCGACCTCGTCGTCGGGCGTGAAGCGCTACCCGCTCGGACACGAGCCGATCCTGACGCTCGAGGGACAGCCGATCGTCGACGCGAAGGGCAGGCGCTCCTACGTGACGAGCGCCGGCTCGGGGCCCTCCGTGGGAAAGCACATCCTGCTCGCCTACCTCACCCCGCGGCACGCGCAGGTGGGTGAGAAGCTGCTCGTCGAGTACATGGGGGAGCAGTATCCGGTGACGGTCGAGATCGCCGGCAACGGCGCGCTCTTTGATCCGGAGAACGCGCGGGTGCGGGGCTGAGAACCGCGCGCTCATGAACGTCCTCGTCTGCGTCAAGCGAGTGCCGGCGACCGGCGGCCGGATCACGCTGACCCCCGACGAGCAGGAGATCGACACGCAATTCCTCGGGTTCACCATCAGCCCGCACGAGGAGTGCGCCGTCGAGGAAGCCCTGCGGCTGGTCGACGCACACGGGGGCACGACCACAGTCCTCACGCTCGGTCCCAAGGCTGCGGTCGGGCAGCTCCAGGACGCGCTGGCCCTCGGGATCCAGCGGGCGGTGCTGCTCGAGACCGACGGCCGCGAATGGGACCCGGGCGCAACGGCCGCCGCGATCGTGCAGGCCGTGCGTGCAGAGGCCGCGGCGGGAGTCGACTACGACCTGCTCCTGTTCGGCAACGAGGCCGCCGACACCGGGGACTACCAGGTCGGCATCCGCGTCGCTCACACCCTCGGCCTCCCGTGCGTAACCGGCATCAAGCAGCTCGAGATCGCGAACGGCACCGCTGTTGCCCGGCGTGAGGCGACCCACGGCTGGGAGGTCTTCGAGGTTGCGCTGCCGGCGGTCGTGACCGTCAAGGAGGGGATCAACCTGCCCCGCTACCCCTCGATCCCCGGCCGGATCAGGGCAAAGAAGCAACCGATCGAACGAACCTCGCCCGAGTGGCCGGGCAATGCCCTCTCCAAGATGCGCCTCAAGCTACCGCCCGAGGAGGAGAAGCAGGTCCAGATCCTGGGGCGCGGCGAGGACGCTGCGCTCGAGGTTGTCAAGATCTTCGAGGAGCTGGGGATCCTCCCATGATCCTCGGGTTCGTCGAGTACGAGCACGGGGAGCCCGAACCGCTCTCGCTGGAGATGCTCACACTCGGGCGCGGCCTCGCGGAACGCCTCGCCGTGCCGCTCCACGCGGCGCTTGTGGGAGCCGAGGGCGCCCGAGTCGAGGAGCTCGCGCCGTACGGAGTCTCCGAAGCGCACCTCCTCGAGCACGAGGGGCTCGGCGGGTACGCCCCCGAGGCGTGGGCCGAGAGCGTCGTCCAGCTGGCCGCCGCGCTCGGAGCCCAGGTCGTGATGTCGGCCGGGAGCGACCGGGGGAACGAGGTGATGGCCCACGTCGCCGCCCGGTCTGACCTCCCGCTGGCCGCCAACTGCACCGAGCTCGAGCCGGGTGACCCCTTCACGGTGACCCGGCTCCGCTGGGGAGGAAGCCTCCTGGAGGAGGCTCACCTGGAGGGTGCGACAAAGCTTCTCACCGTCGCTCCCCACGCGGTCGCCCCGGAAGCGGCGCGCGCGGGCGGCGAGGTGAAGGTCACGCCGTTCGCGCCAGAGCTCCCCGAGCGGGAGTTCAGGGTCCGAGCCTCGACCCAGGCCCAGCAGGACACCGGCCAGGTCTCGCTGCAGACGGCCCGGGTCGTCGTGGGAGGTGGGCGAGGCGTGGGCGAAGAAGGGTTTGCGGCCCTCGACGAGCTGGCAGAGCTCCTCGGCGGAGCCGTGGGGTGCTCTCGTGCCGTCACCAGCCTCGGCTGGCGGCCGCACTCGGATCAGATCGGCCAAACCGGGAGCCGGATCGCCCCCCACCTGTACATCGCCTGCGGCATCAGCGGCGCGATCCAACACATGGTCGGCTGCAAGGGCGCGAAGCGCATCCTGGTGATCAACACCGACGCCCAGGCACCGATCATTGCGCGGGCCGACTACGCCGTCATCGGCGACGCCGGTGAAGTGGTCCCGGCGCTGAACGCCGAGATCAAGAAGGCAAGGGTCGCCTAGAGCCGGGTCAGACAGGTAGCCGGGCGGCGGCCAGGGCGCGCTCGGCAGCCGCCGCCGCAGCCTCGACCAGCTTCCGAGCCCGGGCGAGGCGCTCCTCGGGCTCTCCCTCGACGTTGATCTCCACGAGTGTGGCCCCGATCCGCGCGCCTGCGCTCGCGGTCACCGCCGCAGCGGCCGCATCACCGCGCAGGCTCGGCGCGCCCTGCTCGACAAGTGAGGCCGCCAACTTAGCGACCTCTGCGGCGACCGCGGCGATCTCGAGCGGAACTTCCGCGATCCTCGACCGAGCCGCCTCGAGCGCCGCTTCGCGTCCGGGGTCGTCCGCCGGCCGCCTGCGCGCGGCGAGGAACGCGGTGAAGGCATCCGCATCGGCCTGTGCAAGCGGAGCGACCCTTTCCCGCAGCGCCTGAGCCTCTGCGATCGCCCCCTCGGCTCCCTCCCACGCGCGGGAAAGGCGAGCGGCCATCTCGACGAGCGAGGCGGCCATTGCAACCGCCAGCGCCGCGACCGCCCCGCCGCCCGGCGCCGCAGACTCGGACGCGACCTCCTCGAGAAACCCCGCGACGGTCTCGCCCAGCAGGTCAGAAGAGGCCAACGGTGCGGCCCTGTTCGTCGATGTCGACGTCGAACGCGGCCGCCGTTGCGCCCAGGCCCGGCATGGTCATGATCTCGCCACACAGCGGCACGAGCCACCCGGCGCCGGTGTAGGCGCGGATCTCGCGGACGTGGAGCGTGAAGTCCTCGGGCGCGTTCAGCAGCGTGGGATCGTCGGAGAGCGAGAGATGCGTCTTGGCCATGCAGATCGGCAGTCCAGCGAGACCGTCGGCCGTGAAGCGCTCGATGCTCTCCTCGGCGGGTTGGAGGAAGTGCACTGCGCTGGCGCCGTAGACGCGCGTCGCGATCGCCTTGATCTTCTCGCGGACGGTTGCATCGAGCGGATAGGTGGGGGTGAACCCGTTCGGCTGGTTCGTAGCATCCACGACCGCCTCCGCCAGCGCCGCCGCGCCGGCGCCGCCGCGCTCGAACGCCTCGTTCACATCGGCCGCGTGGGCGCCGGCCTCGACCGCCAAACGCCGGACGGCGTCGATCTCGCGATCCGAGTCGTCCGTGAAGCGGTTGACCGCTACGACCGGCGTCAGGCCGAAGCCTCGCACGATCTGGACGTGTCGCCGCAGATTCGCCGCGCCCCGCTCGAGGGCCCGCAGGTCGCCGTCGGGCTCGCCGCCGTGGTGTTTGAGCGCGCGTACGGTGGCCACGAGCACGACCGCGCTCGGCGAGAGGTCGCCGAGGCGGCAGACGATGTTGAGGAACTTTTCCATCCCCATGTCCGAGCCGAAGCCGGACTCGGTCACGACGTAATCGCCGAGCTTCAACGCCACCAGGTCGGCGATCAGGGAGTTGTTCCCGTGGGCGATGTTCGCGAACGGGCCACAGTGGACGAGCGCAGGCTGCCCCTCCAGGGTCTGGACGAGGTTGGGCTTCAGCGCGTCCTTCAGAACGACGGTCATGGCTCCCGCCGCGCGAAGCTGCTCCGCGGTGACGGGCTCGCCGTCGAAGGAGTGCCCGACCGTGATCTCGCCGAGCCGCCGTCGCAGGTCGTGGACGTCCCGGGAGACGGCGACGATCGCCATCACCTCCGAGGCAGCCGTGATGTCGAAGCCCGTCTGCCTGACGTAGCCGTTCGCTCGGCCGCCGAGGCCGACCGCGATGTCCCGGAGAGCTCGGTCGTTGATGTCGACGCAGCGCCGCCAGGTGATGCTCAGGGGGTCGATGTCGAGACGGTTCCCATGGAGGATGTGCGCCTCGAGGATCGCGGCCAGTAGGTTGTTTGCCGCGCCGATCGCATGGATGTCGCCGGTGAAGTGGAGGTTCAAGTCCTCCATCGGCACGACCTGCGCATAGCCGCCCCCGCACGCACCGCCCTTCATCCCGAAGACCGGCCCGAGGGACGCTTCGCGGAGGCAGAGCACGGGCTTCTCGCCGATGTAGCCGAGCCCCTCCGTGAGCGAGACCGACGTGGTGGTCTTCCCTTCGCCGGCCTTGGTGGGAGTGAGAGCCGTGATGCAGACGAGCTTCCCGGCCGGACGATCCCGTAGCCGCTCGAGCACCGAGAGGTCGATCTTCGCCTTGTAGCTCCCGTGAGGCGCGATCTCGTTCGGCTCGAGACCCGCCTGCTCGGCAATCTCGGCGATCGGCCGCAGCTCGGCGGCCTGGGCTATCTCGAGGCTGGAAGGCATTGTCGTCTTGGGCATCTGAGGGAGACGCGGAGGGGGCTTTTGCCTCTTAGGCGGTCGCGGGTCCGAGCAAGCGCGGCACCTAACGCGCCTTGAACCGCGTGGCCTCCTCGGAGCCGCTCGTGGCGTCGCCGGCGCTGTAGGAGTGGGCGCCGGCGCCGGCAAGCTGTCCGGCGTCGACGATCAGGTACTCCTCCCGGATCGGGCGGTCGTCGAACCAACACTCGAGGATCTCGCGGACGCCGGCGGCGTAACGGGCCTGGGCCGAGAGGCTCGTGCCCGAGGTGTGGGGGGTCATGCCGTGATGAGGCATCGTCCGCCAGGGATGATCCTGCGGCGGAGGTTGAGGAAACCAGACGTCGCCCGCGTAGCCCGCGAGCTGACCGGTCTCGCAGGCCCGCGCGACGGCGTCGCGATCGCAGATCTTGCCGCGGGCGGTGTTGACGAGATAGGCGCCCCGCTTCATCTGACCGATCAGCTCGTCGTCGAAGAGGTGCTCCGTCTCCGGATGGAGCGGCGCGTTGATCGACACCACGTCGCACACCCGAACCAGCGACTCCACGTTCGGGTGGTAGCTGACACCCAGCTCCTGCTCGACCTCGGCCGGCAGGCGGTGCCGGTCGGTGTAGTGCAGCCCGACCTCGAACGGCTTCAGCCGCCGCAGCACCGCCGAGCCGATGCGGCCGGCGCCGAGGATCCCGACCTGCATGCCCTCCAGGTCGTAGGAACGCGAGACGCAGTCGGCGATGTTCCAGCCACCCTCGACGACCCATTGGTAGGAGGGGATGTAGTTCCGCACGAGGGCGAGGATCATCATCACCACGTGCTCGGAGACGCTGATGCTGTTGCAGTAGGTGACCTCGGCAACCGTCACACCGTGATCGATTGCCGCCTGGAGATCGACGTGATCCGAACCGATTCCTGCGGTCACGGCCAGCTTCAGGTCAGGCGCCTTCTCGATCCGCTCCGCCGTCAGGTACGCGGGCCAGAACGGCTGCGAGATCACGATCTCCGCACCCGGGAGCTCCTGCTCGAAGGCCGAGTCGGCCCCGTCCTTGTCGGAGGTGACGATGAACCGGTGCCCGCGCTGCTCCAGGAACTTTCGGAGCCCGAGCTCGCCCGAGACGCTCCCCAGAAGCTCGCCCGGCGTGAAGTCGGTCCGCTCGGGAGTCGGTGTGCTCTGCCCGTCGTAGTAGCGCTCGATTTTTGGAATGTCGTCCCGGGCGTAGACCGGCGGATACCCGGTCACGGGATCCTCGTAGAGCACGCACAGTACGTTCGCCATCGTTCCTACCCTTCCGTCGGGTTCGACCGTGTGCGCCATTCTCGCGGCTCGAGGTCGCTCTTTCAGAGCTACACGCAGCTATTGCGACTTGGCGGGGACATTCAGCCAGGCACCTGCCGGCGGTTGTGGCAGACCGCTTCGACGTTGTTCCCGTCGGGGTCGAGCACGAACGCGCCGAAATAGCCTGGGTGATAGCGGCGCTCGCCCGGCGCGCCGTTGTCCCGGTAGCCGGCGCCGAGCGCGAGGCGGTGGAACTCCTCGACCGTCGCGTTGTCCGGTGCGCGGAACGCGAGGTGGACGTTCTCGCTCGCCCTCCTCTCGCCCAGCCAGAGCCACGGGCCGTCTGCGTGGCCGCGGAAACCGAGGTAGCCATCGTGCTCGCTCGCGAGCGCGAAGCCGCAGCTGGGGCCGATCGTCTCGTAGAAGCGGCGTGAGGCTGCGAGATCGCCCACCCCTATCGAGACGTGGTCGATCATCTCCCCGGAGCGAGGCAGGCGCCCGTGGTGGACGGCCTCGATGTTGTTTCCGTCCGGGTCGAGGAGAAACGCGCCGTAGTACGCCTCGTGGTAGCGCGGACGCAGGCCGGGCGGGCCGTTGTCCGTGAAGCCGGCCTCGATCGCCGCGCGCCAGAACGCATCCACGTGCTCCGCCGAAGGGGCCGCAAGCGCGACGTGCACGCGGCGGGTGAGCGGGCGGTCGTCCCGCGCCGCCGAGATCGAGAGGTCGCCCCACTCGAAGAAGTGGCCGCCCAGGTACGGCTCGCCGACGCCAAGTGGCGCAAGCGCGGTCTCGTAGAACCGGCGCGATGCCTCTACATCCGAAGCTCGAATCGTGACGTGGTCGAACACGAGGGCTACTGCGAGATGTGGGTCACGGCCTCGATGTTGTTCCCGTCGGGGTCGAGCACGAACGCGGCGTAGTAGCCGGCGTGGTACTGCGGGCGAAGCCCTGGAGCGCCGTTGTCCTCGCCGCCGGCCTCGAGCGCGGCGGCGTGGAAGCCGTCGACCGCATCTGTGTCCGTGGCCGCGAACGCGACGTGGACGATGCCGGGAGACGGCAGCTCACGCACCCAGAAGAACGGCGCGCCGTCACGGCCGAATCCGCCGCCGACCTTGTCACCGAACTCCCTCAGCAGCTTGTAGTCGAGGGGCTCGAGGGCCCGCACGTAGAAGTCCTTGCTGCGCGAGTACTGCTCGACGTCGATCCCGAGGTGGTCGATCACCGCGCGAGCCTACCGCTCTACGATCATGGTCGACGTGATCCTCGAGAACGGCGTAATCCGGACGCTCGAGCCCTCGCTGCCGGGGGTCCGTAGCCTTGCGATCGCGGGAGAACGGGTAGCCGGCGGGGTCGGGACACACGAGACCGCGCTGCCGGGGCCTGACCGAGTCGATCTCGGCGGCCGTTGCATCGTCCCGGGCTTCAACGACGCCCACGTGCACTTTCCGACCTGGGCGGCCGCGCAGCACGAGGTTCGGCTCGAAGACACGCGCTCGCTGGACGAGGCTCTCGCGCGTGTGCGACGCGCGCACGAGGACACACGACAAGCGCGCGGCTGGCTCAGAGGGCGCGGCTGGCGTGACGGCGACTGGTCTCCGCCCGCCGAGCCGACGAAGGAGGCGCTCGACGAGATCGTTCCCGACAGGCCGGTCGCGCTGATGGCCCGCGACTCGCATTCGCTCTGGCTCAACTCGGCCGCGCTCGCCCACGCGAACGGTGACCTGCAGGTTCCGGGCGGCGTGGTCGAGCTGGACGGGCAAGGCGAGCCCACAGGCGTCCTCCGCGAGGAATCCTGCTGGCACTTCCGCGACGCCTACATCGAGATCTCCGACGACGAGTACCTCCAGGCGATGCACGCGGGGATGAAGCTCGCGGCCTCCCGCGGCGTCACTGCAGTGCACGACAAGGACGGCTGGCTCGGCGCGCTGCGCTTATGGCAGAAGCTCGAAGCCGAGGGCAGGCTCTCCTTGCGGGTCTGGCAGTCGCTCCCGGCCGAGAAGGCGGACGAGCTTGCGGACGCCGACATCCAGAGCGGTTTCGGCGGCCCGCTGCTGCGCCTCGGCTACCTGAAGGCCTTCATGGACGGCACGCTCGGCTCGCAGACGGCGCGGATGCTCGACGGCTCCGGCGTCGAGATCACGAGCCGCGCAGAGCTCGAAGAGCTGATCCGTGCCGCCGCCCGTGCCGGCTTCCCTCTTGCGGTACACGCGATCGGCGACCTCGCGAACCGCGAAGCGCTCGACGCCTTCGAAGCCACGCGCGCGGAGTGGCAGCCGCTCGGACTGCGCCAGCGGATCGAGCACGCCCAGCTGCTCTCGCGCGAGGACGTCTTGCGCTTCGGGGCGCTCGGCGTGGCCGCCTCCGTCCAGTTCAGCCATGCCCCGTCGGACCGGGATCTCGCCGACCGCTTCTGGGGCGAGCGCACGAGCGGCGCCTACGCTTACCGGTCCCTAATCGATGCGGGCGCCGTGGTCGCGAACGGGTCGGACGCGCCAATCGAGGAGCTCGACCCGCTGGCGGGTATTCGCGCCGGCGTGCTGCGAACGCTCGACGAGCGGCCTGCCTGGCATGCCGAGCAAGCGGTCACGATCGAGGAGGCACTTCACGCGACCTGCGTCACGCCTGCGTGGCTCGCCCGCGATGAGCACCGGCGCGGAAAGCTGATCCCGGGCTTCTACGCCGACCTGGTCGTCCTCGACCGAGACCCGGTCACCTGCGAGCCCGAGGAGCTTCCCGAGCTCCAGGTCGTCGCCACAATGGTCGGCGGCACGTGGACGCACAATCCTCCTCCTTGGGGCTGACGTGAAGCTCGTCCGCCGACGGGCCTGGGGTGCAGCGCCTCCGCGGGGGCGACCCCCGATGCCGGGCCCCGTGCACGGTCTCGCCGTCCACTACACCGCTTCCGCGAGCGACGAGCAGGACGACCACCGCAACTGCGCGGGCCGCGTTCGCGGGATCCAGCGGTTCCATATGAGCGCCGACCCGAACGATCCGACCAAGCCCTGGCTCGACATCGCGTACAACCACCTGTTCTGCCGGCACGGCTATGTCTTCGAGGGCCGCGGCTTCGGTATTCGTCCGGCCGCGCAGGGCACAAAGGACGGGAACGACCGTTACTTCGCGGTCTCCTTCCTCGGCAACGACCGCCAGGGCCGGGACGACCTCACGCCGGAAGGCCGGCAGGCGCTCGCCGACCTCGTCCTCGCCTACCGCCGGCGATATCCGGGTGCGACCGACGTACGTCCGCACTCCGACTTCTACGCGACCGCATGCCCCGGCGACGAGCTGCGCGCCCTCATCGCCCGGAGCGGCTGGCGAGACTACGTGGAGCCCGTGCCGTTGCCGCGATGGTTCTGGGCCTGGGTGCGCTGGCGCCTGGCCGGCCGGAAGGGCCCGCGTCCAGCGGCGATCCCCTGGCGGATCCCAGCCTGGGCCTGGCGCCGCCTCCTGCGGATGCTCCGTTCACGCCAGGTCTGATCAGCCTGGCGGTACGATGGCCCGCCGTGGCCGGCGAGAACGGCGCCTTCGAAGTTGTCTACTACGACGTGGCCGAGCGGCGGCTGGCCCTCACCGGGGCCACGCTATCGAGACGGCTCGAGCAAGGGAAGGGGATCTGGCGGCTCGACCTGCCCCGACTCGATGACGAGCGCCTGGAGCTCGAGCAGGCGGGTGGGCCGGCCTCGCCGCCGACCCGGGTTGCCCGCCTTCTACCGGCATTCCTGCGGGGAAGCACGCCCGAGCCGGTCCTGCGGTTGCAGGTGCAGCGCGACGGGGGCTCGGACCAGGTCGAGGTGCTCGAGGGTCTCGACCGGACGGAAGCATTCGCCGTCGAGCCGGGCCGCCTCGACGAGACCGTCCTAACGCTGATCGGCAACTTCGAGGAGCCTGCTGCCGAGCCGATCGGTCGCCTACGGGCGATGCTCGAGCGGCAGTACACGCAGATTCTCCTTCACGACCCCGGCGTCCGGCTCGACCTCGATCCGGAGGACGTGCACCGACTGCGGGTTGCGGCCCGGCGGGCGCGCGCTGTCCTGCGCGCCGCACGTCCGCTGCTCGACCCTGAATGGTCCGAGCCGCTGCGCGCGGAGCTGAAGTGGCTCGGCGGCTCGCTCGGGCCGCGGCGCGATCTCGATGTCCTCGTCGCGCGCCTGAAGGATCAGATCGTGGAGCTCGAGCTGCCGGAGCAGACGGCCGCGAAAGCCCTGGTCGATTCGCTCGAGCACGAGCGCGAGGCGGCGCAGGCGCTTGCGGTCGAGGCGCTCTCGAGCGAGCGTTACCTGCAGCTCCTGAACGCGCTCGAGGCTGGGGCTCGGGCGCCCAGCGTGCGTCAATCGGAAGTCTCGTTGAGCAAGCTCGCGGAGCGGGAGTTTCGGAGGCTGCGCAAGGCGGCCGAGCGGCTCGGCCCGGACTCGACCGACGAAGAGCTCCACCGTGCCCGGATCCTGGGCAAGCGAGCCCGGTACGCCGCGGAGCTCGCGGAGCCCGAGATCGGCAAGGCCGCCGGCCGAGTGGTGGCCCGCGCGAAGGCGCTGCAGGACGTGCTGGGCGCGCACCAGGACGCGATCGTGGCCGAAGCGCGCCTGCGAGGCCTTCTCGCCGACGCGCCAGGCTCGGGCGCGGCGTTCGCCGCAGGCCGTCTCGTCGAGCGCGAGCGGGAGCGG
>JBARRQ010000028.1:0-8061 GCA_049644305.1 Gaiellaceae bacterium | reverse complement strand
CGCTCTCGCCCGCGCGTCCTGGACGGCGTCCAGGAGATCATGTACGCCGTGTCGGGCCGCGGGACGCTCCTCGTCGACGGGGGATCACACGAGCTCGAGCCCGGCACTGCCGCCTACCTCCAGGCCGAGGAGTCGTACGAGGTCGAGAACCCGGGGCCGGAGACGCTGCTTATCGTGTCGGCGACCGCACCCCAGGCGAACGGAGCGGCACCGCAGGGCGGGCGTCGCACGGTGCGCTACGCGGACCAGCCGTCGCTGCCGGCGAGCGGAGACCGCGAGTTCCGCTACCTGGTGACGGCGGAGGTCGGGTGCAAGGACCTGACCCAGTTCTTCGGCGTGATCGCGCCGGGTCGAGCGCCCGAGCACAGCCATGTCTACGACGAGGTGATCTACGTTCTCGACGGGGAGGGCGCCCTGCACACGGATGACCGGGACGAGCCGGTCGCGCCCGGAAGCTGCATCCACTTGCCTTCCTTCCTCGTACACTCGCTCGAGAACAGCGGCGACTCACCGATGCGGATCGTCGCCGTCTTCCACCCGGCGGGCGACCCCGCCTCCCGAGCGTACGAGGCAAACCAATGAAACGTGGACGAGGTCTAACAGGCGGGTAATCCAAGGGAGGGATACATGAAGAAACTGGCTGTACTTCCGCTGGCTGCGGCGCTGGCCGTCGCGGCGGCAGGCTCCGGAGGCGCCTCGACGCAGTCGCCCGCTGCGGCGGGGAGCGCTCTGATCAAGTGCGGCAAGACCCGCACCGTCGGCATGTCCACGATACTCACGGGCGACGCCGCTTCTCTCGGGCTGCAGCAGCTGAGGTGGGCGCAGTTCTTCGTCGCCCGCTACAACAAAGCACACAAGACAAAGATCCGACTGATCCCGGGCGACACCCAGCTCAACACTGCACAGGCTCTGGCCGTGGCGCATCAGTTCGCCTCGAACTCCAGCATCCTCGCGCTTGTCGGACCCGCCGGTAGCCAGGAAGTTCAGGACACCATCGCCGTCTATAAGAAGGCTGGTCTTGCGGCTGTCACAGGCTCAGCGACGCGTGTCGCTCTGACGCGCAGCAAGCCTGGGAAGCCTCGCGAGACCCCGGTTGGCTACTTCTTCCGCACTGTGCCCAACGACGACCAGCAGGGAGCGCGGGTCGCCAGCTTCATCAACGGCACCCTGAAGAAGAAGCGCATCTTCATCATCGACGACGAGGAGTCCTACAGCCAGGGCCTCGCCGATCAGGTCCAGCTATTGCTCAAGGCCAAGTCGGGAACGACGGTAAGCCGCGACCACGTCAGCCAGTCGGCTTCGGACTTCTCATCGCTGATCACCCGCATCCCGTCGAACACTCAGGTCGTGTACATCCCGTGGCAGCTCGCCCCCAAGGCGCAGCTGTTCTACAACCAGCTGCGTGCGGCCGGGAAGAGCGCGATCGTGTTCGGCTCCGACGGAACGTTCGCACCAGGAACGTTTTCGGGCGCCGGGTCCTACGTCTCGGCGTTCCCTGTCGATTTCAACAGCGGGACGTTGAAGGCCTATGCCAGGGCGCACGGAGGCAAAGACGAAGCTTTCGGCCTCCCGAGCTACACCGCGACTCTCGTCGATGCCACCGCGATCGACATGGCGTGCGCGGACGGGACGGCTTCGCGGGCCGAGGTGCGCAAGGACCTCCTGAAAGTGAAGATCGGAAAGGCACCCTCGCTGCTCGGCTTCCCGGTCCGGTTCCTGTCGAAGAACGTTGGCGCCGCGCAGGGGGCCGGCGACATGTCCAGCCCCGCCAATTTCGCGGTCTTCCACATCGTCAGTGGAGGCAAGTACGTGCGGGTCGCCTAGCGGCACGAAATCAATGATCCACGTGTGCGGCCCACCGTGAGTGGGCCGCACACCATTCTGACAACCTTTCGCGCGTGCACCTCACCCTCTTCAGCATCATCGACACGGTTCGCTCGCTCGGGTGGGGAGGAGCGTTCGAGCTGCTTCGGAACGGGATCGTCCTCGGAAGCCTCTATGCGCTGATCGCGCTCGGCTACTCGATGGTGTATGGGATCCTCAAGCTGCTGAACTTCGCCCACGGCGACATCTACATGGTCGGGGCGTTTCTAGGCTACGGCGTCTTCACGTCGCTCGGCGCGCCGCTCGCAGCGAGCATCGCGATCGTCCCTCTGCTGATCCTCACGTTCCTCGGGGCGATGCTCGGGGCCGGCGTCCTGGGCGTCGCCGTGGAACGATTCGCCTACCGACCGCTCCGCAACGCTCCCCGAATCGCGCCACTGATCAGCGCCCTCGGAGTGTCGTTCTTCCTCGAGAACAGCGTCCTGCTCCTGACCGGCGGCAATCGCTACAACTACAGCGCGTTCGAGCTCGGCGGGAACCCCAACACCGGCCTACCCGGGCCGCTGTTCCGGGCCGCGTTCAGCGTCGCGGGTCGACCGGTCACCGTCGTCCAGGTGCTGGTGGTGGCGACGAGCATCGGGCTGATGATTGCCCTGACGCTGCTCGTTGGCCGGACTCGGCTGGGTAAGGCGATGCGGGCAACCGCGTACGACCGCGAGGCGGCGGCGATGATGGGGATCGACACCGATCGAGTAATCACGTCTACCTTCTTCATCGGCTCCGTGCTCGCGGGCGCGGCCGGGGGCATGTTCGGCCTCTACATCGGCGAGACCTACCACTTCATGGGTTTCTTGGCCGGCCTGAAGGCGTTCACCGCTGCGGTCGTAGGCGGGATCGGAAGCATTCCGGGAGCGATGATCGGCGGGCTCCTGATCGGGTTGACCGAGGCCTACGGAACGGGATACGTCGGCGGACAGTGGTCGGACCTCGTCGTCTTCGGCATTCTCATCCTGTTCATGCTCTTGCGCCCGACCGGCATCTTCGGCGCGCGCGCGATCCAGAAGGTCTGAGGAGATGGCAAACGGCTCAGACATGCCCACCGCTCCGGATCGGCCCGACGCCACAGACCGGCCTCAGATCGGTGTCGACGAGTGGGTCGCACAGGCCGAGGAGCGCCGCGAGGTCGGACGGGGACCGAGCGCCTTCGTCTCGCGCGGCTGGGCGGTCACCCCTCCGCCCATCAAGCTGATCCTGCTGGTCGCCTTCGTAGGGACGCTCCCTCTCTACCTCAACGAGGGCGACCTCTTCGCGTACGGGCTCTACACCCTGCTCTACGCAGTCCTCGCGCTCGGGCTCAACATCGTCGTCGGCTTCGCGGGTCTGCTCGATCTGGGCTATGTCGCCTTCTACGGATTCGGGGCCTACTCCTACGCACTGCTCTCGTCGAACCACTACGGGATCCACTGGCAGGCGGAGGCATCGATTCCCGTCGTCGTCGTCGCGACCGCCCTCGTCGGGCTCGTGCTCGGATTCACCTCCCGGCGCCTGCTAGGCGACTATCTGGCGATCGTGACCCTCTTCTTCGGGCAGGCGTTTGTTGCCTTCACCAACAACGCCAACCCAAAGGTTGCGGGCACCGGTCTCACCGGGGGCTCGAACGGGATCCCGGGCGTCGATCCGATCAATTTCTTCGGGTACCAGCTGCACTCGACCAAGCAGTACGTGTATCTGCTGCTGATCGTCTTCGTGCTCGCGGCGACGGGCCTGTTCTTTGTCAACGAGTCGAGAACCGGACGCGCATGGAGGGCTCTGCGTGAGGACCCGCTCGCGGCCGAGACGATGAGCATGCCGGTGAACCGGCTCAAGCTGATGGCGTTTGCCTTCGGTGCCGGAACGGCGGGGCTCTGCGGCGCGATCTTCGCTGCGGTTCAGACCGGCACGGTCCCGGGCAACTTCGACATCTCCTTGTTGATCACGATCTACGCGATCGTGATCCTCGGCGGATTGGGAAGCATCGCCGGCGTCGTCATCGGCGCGATCGTGATCAACGTCTCCTTCCAGTTCCTGGCGCCCTCCAACGACCATCCGGAGCTCAAGCGCTGGCTCTTCTACGGAGCGATTCTCCTCCTCGTCGCGAGGATCCGACCGTGGGCCCAAGCGACCTTCGTGCTCGTCGGCACCGCCGCATTCGGAATCGTCGTACACGAGATCGTGGGCTCGGTCGCCCCTTCTTGGACGGGGGGGTCGGTGGTCGACGCCGGCTCCCTGGGTCCCCAGATCCGCGACTGGGTCATCATTCCGCGTGGGCACGGAGGCTTCCACACGATCGCCTACATCGCGCTCGTCGGGGCGATAGTGGCGCTCAGCCAGCTGCGAGGCTGGTGGCGTGCAGCGGGGCTGATACCGACGCTCTACCTGGTAGCCGTCGTCTGGGAGAACGTGCTCGTCGAGCAGCCCGCCGTAACACGTCTCATTCTCTTCGGGGCGCTCTTGATCGCGCTCATGAACGCACGGCCGCAGGGGCTGCTTGGAACCGCGCGCGTGGAGATCGTGTGACGCCGCTGCTGAAGCTGGAAGGCGTCAGCAAGTCGTTCGGCGGGCTGCGGGTGATCGACGACCTCGATCTGGTGGTGAACGAGGGAGAGATCGTCAGCGTCATCGGACCGAATGGCGCCGGGAAGACGACGCTGTTCAACCTGATCACCGGCCTCTACCGGCCCGACGCCGGCGAGATTCTGCTCGACGGAGCCAACCTCGTGGGCCTGCCGGTGCACAGGATCACGAACCTCGGTATCGCCCGGACGTTCCAGACGCTCCGCCTCTTCCTGAACATGACGGTCAAGGAGAACGTGATGGCTTCGCAGTACGGTCGCACCAAGGTCGGAGTGCTCCGATCGATCGTGCGGACCCCGGGAGCCCGCCGCGAGGAGAAGGAGATCCAACGCCGGGCGGAGGAGAAGCTCGCGTTCTTCGGCCAGCGCTTGGTGGGTTACCGCTGGGATCAGCTCGCCTACAGCCTCTCCTACGCGAACCGGCGCCGGTTAGAGATCGCCCGGGCGATGGCCACCGAGCCGCGCATCCTGCTTCTCGACGAGCCGGCGGCGGGCATGAACCCGGTCGAGACCCATGAGATGACGGAGCTAGTCGGGAAGCTGCGCGATGAGGGCGGCTACACGATCCTCGTCATCGAGCACGACATGCACGTGGTCGAGGGGATCTCGGACCGGGTTGTCGCGCTCGACCACGGCGTCAAGATCGCAGAGGGCTCGTTCGAGGCTGTCGCAACGGACGAGCGGGTGATCGAGGCCTACCTGGGCCTGCGCGGCGCGAAGGAGGTGGCCGAGTAGTGCCCCTCCTCGAGCTCGAGCAGATCGACACCTACTACGGCGAGATCCTGATCCTCAAGGAGCTCGAGCTCGAGGTCGGTCAGGGCGAGCTCGTATGCCTGCTCGGGGGCAACGCTTCCGGCAAGTCGACGACGCTCAAGACGATTCTAGGCCTCGTCCAGGCGCGCCGAGGAACCGTTCGGTTCGACGGTGAGGACGTCACCGGGCGCTCGACGAGCTACCGGATCGGCAGGGGCATGGCGATCGTGCCCGAGAACCGGCGCCTGTTCGCACCGATGACCGTCCAGGAGAACCTGGAGATGGGCGCCTATCTCAAGAACGGTGGCCGCAAGGAGGACTTCGACCGCGTCTACTCGCTCTTCCCGCTTCTCCACACGCGCCGCAAGCAGCTGGCAGGAACCCTCTCGGGCGGCGAGCAGCAGATGGTGGCGATGGGCCGCGCCTTGCTGTCGCATCCGAAGCTGCTGCTGATGGACGAGCCCTCGATGGGGCTGGCGCCCATCCTGGTCGAGCAGAACTTCGAGATCATCAAGCAGGTGCACGAGTCGGGTGTGGCGATCCTCGTGGTCGAGCAGAACGCGAACGTCTCGCTCTCGATCGCCGACCGCGGCTACGTCCTCCAGACGGGGAGGATCGTGCTCTCCGGCGCCGCCTCCTCGCTGCTCCAGCACGAGGATCTCAGGAAGGCCTACCTTGGCCGTTAGCCTCGACGCCCTGCCGGCGCGGATCCGGCACCGGTTCCCGATCTTCGAGCGCCGGGTCTACATCAACAGCTGCTCCCAGGGCGCGCTCTCGGACGCGGTGCGAAAGGCCTACGAGCGCTACCTCTCCGACTGGGACGAGCACGGCGCGCCGTGGGAGTACTGGGTCGAGCAGCTCGAGGCCACGCGGGCGAGCGTCGCCCGGCTCGTCAACGCGGACGAAGACGAGGTTGCGGTGACCACGTCCGTCTCCGCGGGAGTGAGTGCGCTCGCGAGCGCCCTGAGCTTCGACCGAGGCCGCGACAAGGTCGTCGTAAGCGACTTCGAGTTCCCGACGATCGGTCAGATCTGGCACGCCCAGGAGCGGCGCGGCGCGCGCGTCGTGCACGCTCCCGCGGAGGCTGACGGCACGATTCCGCTCGAGCGGTTCGACGCCGCGATCGACGAGCAGACGGCGCTCGTCTCGATCACCGCCGTCTGCTTTCGCAACGGCAGCCGGATCGACGTCGACGGCATCGTCCGCCTCGCGCACGAGCGCGGCGCACTCGTGCTCCTCGACGCCTACCAGGCGGTCGGATCGATGCCGGTCGACGTGCGCGCGCTCGACTGCGACTTCCTCGCGGCCGGCGTCCTGAAATACCTGCTCGGGTCGGCCGGCCTCGGGTTCCTCTACTGCCGCCGCGAGCTGGTCGAGCGGTTCGAGCCGACCGCCACCGGCTGGTTCGCCGACCGTGACATCTTCCAGATGGACATCCACGACTACTCGCCGGCGCCCACGGCACGCCGGTTCGAGTCGGGCACCCCGCCGATCCCCGCGCTCTACGCCGGGATTGCCGGCATCGAGCTGATGCAGGAGATCGGGGTCGCCGAGACTGAGGCGCACGTTCGCGAGCTGAACGCGCTCCTGTTCGACGGCCTCGATGACCTCGGCGCACAAGTCATGACCCCACGCGCGCCCGAGCAGCGCGGCGCCCTCGTCTGTGTGGCCTCGATCGACGCCGAGGCGCTCGTGAGTGCGCTCGGCGCCGAGGGCGTCGTTACCTCGTCGCGCGATGGGAACCTGCGCATCTCAGCGCACTGCTACAACACTGCCGAGGACGTGCGCGTCGTCCTTGATCTGCTCGCACAAAAGCGCGGGCTGCTCCGGTTAGGGTAGGCCGGTGACGGCCGAAGTGGAGCGGCGCTACGGCCAAGTCCGCCGGGCGCTCGGAGACGCCGGCCTCGACGCGGCTCTCGTCTGCGGGAGCGAGTACACGGGCTTCGAGGGCGCAGTCGCCTACCTCTCCGGCTTCCAGATCGTTCACCGCTACGCCTATGTGGTGCTGCCGCTGGAAGGTGAGCCCGCCATCGTCTTCCCGAGCGAGGCTCGCTACGTGGGCGAGCACGGGACGACCTGGATCGAGGAGCAGGTGTTCGCCGACCGGCCCGGAGAGTGGCTCGCCGACCGGCTTCGCGGGCAGCGAGTCGGTGTCTACGGGCTCGACTACGTGATGCCCGTGCGCGACAACCAGGCGCTCGAGGGAGCCTGCGACCTCGTCGGCTGGGACGTCGGCTTCGACCTCGCGCGCGCAGTCAAGAGCGAGGACGAGCTCGAGTCCGTGCGCGAGAGCGTGCGGATCAACACGGACGGCTTCTGGGCGTTCCTCGAGGCCTACGCGCCCGGCCGCTCGGCGGGCGAGGTGCTCGCCCCCGCCGAGAAGCTCTTCGTCGAGCGCGGCTGCGGGCGGCTGACGATGAACATGGTGCTCGTCGGCGCAGAGTTCACGATCGCCCGCACGGACACAATCCTCGGCGACTTCTGCATCCCGTCGCTCGAGATCGCGGGCCCGGGCGGCCACTGGGTCGAGGTCTCCCGTGCGATCGGAGCGCCGAACGCCGAGGTCGAGCGGATGCGCGACGCCTACGACGAGTACTTCGAGGCCGCTGTGAGTGCGCTGCGGCCGGGCGCAACGGCGCATGACGCCCACCGGGCCGTCTCGCAGGGCTTCGTTGAGCGCGGCTACCACCTCGGCCACGTGACCGGCCACTCGATCGGGATGACGATGATCGAGTTCCCGAAGATCGGCGAAGGTGTCGAAACCGAGCTGCGGGAGAACATGGTCTTCTCAATGCATCCCCACGCGATCGCGGAGAACGGCCGCGACTGCCTCTACATGCAGGAGACGTGGCTGGTCGGGCGGGAAGGCGGC
>JBARRQ010000027.1:0-3148 GCA_049644305.1 Gaiellaceae bacterium | reverse complement strand
TGCCCGAGGTCCGGTCCGCTGCGCCCCTAAGGTGGATGTAGCCCTCACGATCCTTGTAGAAGCCCGGCGCATACGGCTCGACCTGGTAAGTGCCGCTCGCTGACGAATCGTCTACCCAGCCGGTGTTTAGAGGAATGTCTGTGTAGCTGCCGGCAGCCGTCAAGCTCGTGGCCGTCGTAGCGGTGGTGGCATTGTCAGCATTGGTGGCGTGCGTCGCGTTATCCGCGGTCTTCGCCGACGGAACCTTCGCAAGGCTCGACTCGAGCACGTTGGCGCCGGTGATCGTGTTCTTCGCGATCTTCGCGCCCGTGACAGCCCCGTTCTTGATCTTCGGGGTCGTGACGGCGTTCTTCTTTAGCTGCTTCGCGCCGATGATGTTCGCCGGGTAACCCGTGGCCGCGAAGGTCGTTCCGCCCAGCGCAAGGAACAGCGCTAGCAGCGCGATCGTGTTGCGGCGCAGGAAGCGCCCGAACCTTCTGGTCATTTCCTTCCTTCCTGTCGAGTGGACGGAAGGATTCTCGGCCGCGCGCAGGACGGCACCCACTTCAAGCGAGAGGCGGCGCCGTAGCGCCGCCTCTGACCGAAACCCTGCGTCGTGCTAGGCCGCCATGCAGGCCGCCTCAGCGAAGATCGTGTTGTTAGTTGCTCCGCTCGCAACCCTTCCCTTTACGACCAGTGTCGTGTTCGGATCGCCCGTGGGACTTGGGACCGCGTAGATGATCGACGTGCCGGCGGTGTCGCCTCCCCACTCGGGACCTCCGCTGATGAGTCGCGTACCCGCCGGGCACGTGACCGTTGCCTCTGCAGACGAGCCGTTCGTTACGGGCACCCCCGTGCCTTGCACGAAAGTCACGCTTTTGAGGTTGCCGGCGCCGACGCTTCCAGCAGCGAGGCCTGGATTCGGATAGTTGCCCGTCAGGGCTCCGCCTGCTGCACCGGTCGATGGGCCCACCGCGCCTGTCGTGCCCTTGGCGCCCGTGGCGCCCTTCGCACCGGTGCCGCCCGGGTCACCCTTCGAGCCCTTTTGCCCCTTCAGTGCCTGCCTCGCCTTGGCGCTGATGTCGACCGTCTGAAGCGATCCGTTGATCACCTGAGGTGACCCGACACTGTTCCTGGGCACCAGCGCGTTTCTGGCGGCGAGCGAGGTGCCTCCGAGCGCCACGAACAGCGCCAGCAGAGCCACGGAGTGCCGTTCGACGTAGCGAATGATCCGTTTGGTCATTGCCCACCCTCCCTGTATCGATGGCCTAAACAGGCAAGCAACGATCCTCTTTTCCGCCCGGAGCGTCAACCGGCGGCGACGCATTCCGTCGCTACGATGAGTCGGTGAGCCAGCTCTACCCGCCGCCTGAGCTCGAGCCCGACCTTCGCGGCTACGAGCCGATCCAGCCGGAACCCGGCTGGAAGAGCCTTGCGCGCAAGATCTGGGCGCCGGTCGCGGCGCTGATAGGGCTCGTCGTCAAGTTCGGCGCCGTCCTGCTGAAGTTCAAGTTCCTCTTCTCGATGTTCGTCTCGGCCGCGCTGTACGTGTGGATCGGCGGCTGGGCATTCGGCGTCGGCCTGGTTCTGCTCCTGTTCGTCCACGAGATGGGGCATGTGATCGAGGCAAAGCGCCAGGGGCTGCCCGTGTCGGCGCCCGTCTTCATCCCCTTCCTCGGGGCGATGATCACGATGCGGCAGATGCCGCACGACGCTTGGCGGGAGGCGAAGATCGGGATCGCAGGGCCGCTGCTTGGCTCGGCCGCCGCCGCGGTGGTCTACGCGGCAGGAGTGGCGTACGACTCGCGCTCGCTGAAGGCGATCGCGTTCCTCGGATTCTTCATCAACCTGTTCAACCTGCTTCCCGTCAGCCCGCTCGACGGGGGGCGGGTCGCAGCGGCATTGCATCCGGCGCTCTGGTTCGCGGGCGTGCTCGGCCTGATCGCGCTCGTGATCGTGCGGCCGAACCCGATCCTGATCCTGATCCTGATCGTCGCCGCGAACGAGATCTGGCACCGCTGGCAGATGCGCAAGCTTCCGGAGATACAGGCGTACTACCGCGTCGCGCCGCGCCGGCGGCTGGCCATGGGGATTCTCTATTTCGGGCTGGCAGCTGCGCTCGTCCTCGGCATGCACGCGACGCACGTCCCGCGCTCCTTCTAGTGCAGGACCGCCGCCTCCTCGAGAGGCGCGACGGCGACCTCGCCGGCCATGTCGCACGGATCGCGGACGAGTTCCTCGAGGGCTTCGTCGCGGTCGAGCGGATCGGTCGGCCGGCGGTGACCGTGTTCGGGTCCGCGCGGGTCGATGAGCACCATCCCGCGTACGTGAATGCGCGCGACGTGGCCCGGCGGCTTGCGGAGGCAGGGTTCGCGGTCGTCACCGGCGGCGGCCCGGGCGTGATGGAGGCAGCCAACCGCGGGGCCCGCGAGGGCGGCGGGGTATCGGTCGGCTTCAACATCGAGCTCCCGCACGAACAGCACGAGAACCCCTACCTCGACATCGAGGTCACGTTCAAGCACTTCTACGTGCGGAAGACGATGTTCGTAAAGGCGGCCGAGGCCTTCGTCATCTTCCCCGGCGGCTTCGGAACGCTCGACGAGCTGTTCGAGTCGCTGACGCTGATCCAGACCGGCAAGGTCCTCCACTTCCCGGTCGTGCTCTTCGACACGGCCTACTGGCGGCCACTCCTGGACTGGATCGACGGACGGCTCCTAGCGGAGCGGATGATCTCGCCCGAGGACATGGCGCTGCTGCTTCCCACCGACGACCCGGACGAGGTCGTGGCGACAATCACCACCCACGTCCCGGCCGAGGCGCGAAGAGCCAACGCCGAGTAGCTACCCGCCGTAGGGCGAGACCGTGATCGGACCGCTCTGGACAACGAGCCCGTTGGAGTCCGTCGCGGTGATCTGTTGGGTCCCCAAGGTCCGTAGCGTCACGTTCGTGAAGGTGTGCTGACCGAGGTCGGTCGGTCCGTACGGGTACGGGGCCGGCAGCGTCGCGGCATGATCTGTGCTCGTCAGCGCGACGGTCGAGGCGTAGCCGAGAGCGTTGTTGCCGTACGCGTCGACTCCACGAACCGTCACGGTGAAGGGAGTCCCGGCGGTCGCCACACTCGTGACCTGGATGAACAGAGATGCGACTGGCCCACCGCGCACGCGCACGA
>JBARRQ010000026.1:0-19158 GCA_049644305.1 Gaiellaceae bacterium | reverse complement strand
CGCGTGAGCACGGTGACGTGAGCGTCGGCCCGAACCGCGTAGGTCAGCAGGCGATGGCTCTCGTCGACGATGTAGTAGTCGTTGGCCACCGGGTGGCAGCCGCACGCGCGCTCGGCGGTGAGGCCGGTGAGCCACCAGGCGGGATCGAACCGCATCTCGAACCGCGATCCCCTGCGCACGATCGACGAGATGTGGCCGTAAACCGCCTGGCGCTGCGTTCCGGCCGATGTCGACGCGGCAGGCGCCGCGGAGACGCGCGACGTCGCTGCGATGGCAGTGGCGATAAGCGCCGCGGCGGTGAGGATGATGAGCGATGGTTTCACGAAGGCCTCCCTTGGTTGTGGACGCCCTCGATCCTCGTCCTCCTATTCATCACTCCGGTCACGGGCTCGTAACAGTTCCGCCACAGGAAGCCGCAGCGTGAAGCGACTGCCCTGGCCCGGCGCGCTCCAGACCTCGATCTCACCGCCGAGGAGGCGGGCGTTCTCCTGCGCGATCGCAAGGCCGAGCCCCGACCCGCGCTCCGTGCGCGACGGATCGACCTTGTAGAAACGCTCGAACAGGTGCGGCAGATGCTCGGGCGGGATCCCGGGCCCGTCGTCCGTGACCTCGACGAACGGACCGTCGCCCTCACGCCCGACCCGGACGATCACACCGTTGCCGCCATGCTCGAGCGCGTTGTCCACAAGATTCGTGACGATTCGCTCCAGGCGCCTCGGGTCGGTCTTGAGCACGGTTTCCGCGGCGTCGAGCTGCACCCGACCGTCCCAGCCTCGCGCGCGCAGAATCGCAGCCGTCAAAGGAGCGAGGTCGACTCGCTCGGGCTGCACGGCCTCGGCGCCTGCGTCAAGACGGGAGATCTCCATCAGATCCTCGACCAGCCTCCGCAGGCGGCCGATGTCTGCAATCAGGAGCTCCGCGGGGCGGCGAGACTCCGGAGGCATTCGTTCGAGATGCTCGGCGAGGAGAGAGGCCTCGCCGACAAGCCCGCTCAGCGGCGTTCGGAGCTCGTGCGCGACGTCCGCGGTGAACCGGCGTTCCCGGGCCTGGGCGGCGGAGAGTGCAGAGATCTTCGCCTCCAGCGCCGACGCCATCTCGTTGAACGCCTGGGCCCAGGCGCCGAACTCGTCTTTCCCCTCGACCGGGAGCCGCGTCTCCAGCAGCCCTTCCGCGAGTGAATGCGCCGCTGCGCTCGCCTGTGCGACCGGGCGTAGCGTCTGGCGGGCGAGAACAGCGCCGGCGAGCGCGGCCAGCAAGACGAGGATCCCGCCGCCGGAAAGCAGGATGTTGCGCAGGACTGCGAGCTCGTGCCGGAGCCCTTGCTCGGAGAAGAAGAAGTAGAGCTCGGCGCCTTTGGCGGGCCCGCCGACCACCAGGTAGTGCGTGCCGGCAACAGTCTCGCGCTGATAGCCGAGCCGGCCCTGGCGGACAAGCCGGCGCAGACCGCCCGGCACTTGCTTCGACCCGACTCCTACACCCGAATACGACTGCCCGCGGACAACCACGACCGTGTCGAAGCCGCCGATTCCGCGGTAGGCAGCGAGAAGCCTGTCCGGGCTGCCGGGGAGGTAGGTCGGCGCAGTCTCGAGGTTGCGCCGGGCCTGGTTCGCAGACGACTTGACGGAGTCGGCCAGCAGGTTGTGTCTCACGACGAAGTACGACCCGGCGGCCAGCGCCGCGGCGGACGCGCCCACCGCGAGCACGAACGCAATCGTGAGGCGTCGGCGGAGCGGCACTTACTGCCCGGCGTCGAAGCGGTAGCCGACTCCGCGGACAGTGCGGATCAGCTTCGGCTGCTTGGGATCGTCCTCGATCTTCGCCCGCAGACGCTGGACCGCCGCATCCACGAGCCGCGAGTCGCCCAGGTAGTCGTAGTCCCAGACGAGCTCGAGCAAGAGGTCGCGCGTGAAGACCTGCTTCGGCCGGCGGGCGAGCTCGAGCAGAAGCCGAAACTCCGTCGCGGTGAGCGCGATCTCCTCGCCATGGCGCCTGACCGTGAAACCGGCCGGGTCGATCTCCATGTCGTCGACCGAGATCGTCTGCTCTGCAGGCTCGGCCGCCGATCGGCGGAGCACGGCCTTGATCCGCGCGACGAGCTCGGGCAGCTCGAACGGCTTCGTGACGTAGTCGTCCGCGCCGAGCTCGAGCCCGACGACGACGTCGTGGAGGTCGGCGCGCGCAGTCAGCATCACGACCGGTGCCTGGCTCTCCCGTCGTATCTCGCGGAGGACCTCGAGCCCGTCCAGCGACGGGAGCATCACGTCGAGGAGCGCAAGGTCGAATGAGCCCTGCCGAAAGCGCAGTAGACCATCGCGCCCGTCGCCGGTCGCGGTGACGCGGAAGCCCGCCTGCTCGAGTCCGAGCGTCGTAATCTCGCGGATCGAGGGGTCGTCCTCCACGAGCAGCACCTGCTCGTCCACTGCGAAAAGCCTATGACTCCGGCCGGGCGGGGCGTTTGCTAACCGGCGGCTTCGGCCTTGCGCAGGCCGCGGAGGGCCCAGAGCGAAAAACCGACGGCGAGAGCCAAGGCCGCGGCGAAGGCAGCGCCGGCCTGCGTCGGATTCCCGGCCAGGAAGCCCCGGCCCGCCTCGATCACGCGCGTGATCGGATTGACGACGGCGACCGAATGGATCCACCCCTGCAGCAGGGAGAGCGGCACGTAGACGGGGGCGAAGAAGAGAACGAGGAAGACCGGCAGCTGCATCAGCGGCCCGGCCTGCATCGTCCTGAGCCTCATCGCGACGCCGGAGGCCCAGAGCACGGCTGCCACGTTGACGATCAGCCCGAGCGCGTAGAGGCCGAACAGGTCGACCCCGCTCCCGCCCACCTTCATCCCGACGGCAAACGCAACCGCGGTCAGCACGGACACGGTGAACAGCCACCGGACGAGGGCAGCCGCTGCGTAACCGAGGACGATCCCGCTGCGGTGCGGCGCCGCCAGCAGCAGCCTGCGCGCGAAGCCGCCCTCGAAGTCGCGCGCGATGCCGAAACCCGTGAACACGCCGCCGAACGCCGCCGACTGCAGCAGGACGAACACGAACTGGAACGCCGTGTATCCCTGGGCGAAATGGAAGCCCGGCACGTTGCTGACGCGCGAGAGCCCGCCCGCGAACGCTACGAAGAAGAACAGCGGGAACACGATCGACGGCACGAGCAGCGACGGGTTCGTGAAGACGTTGTGGAGCGTCCTCCAGGCGACCCCGCGGGCAACGGCCAACGTCTTCACGCGGCCTCCGTCGATTCAAACGCGGCGGGCAAGCGTCGCCTCATTGCTCCATCCTCACCCTGAGAGCCCATGAGGCGAGCGCGAGCGACACGACGGCGATCGCTCCCGCCATTCCGAAGCCCAGGCCGAGCGCCTCTCCGTCCCAACCCGTGATGATCAGGCTGCGGACGCACTCGAGCAGGTAGGAGACGGGGTTCGCAGTGGCAACGTCGCGGAACCAGGTGATCGCAATCAGGTTGCGTGGGATGTTCATCGACGAGATGAACAGGAAGACGAAGAACGCCGGGAACAGGCCCTGCACCGCCTCGCCCGAGCCGGTCCGAAGCGCGGCGAAGGCGCCGAGCGCGCCAAAGCCGAGCGTCACGAGGATCGCGAACACGAGCAGCACGAGCACACCGAGCGCGCCGGCCTTGATGTGCACGCCGACGGCGAGGCCCACCGAGAGGTAGACAACCGCCTGGACGAGCCCCATCGTCACGACGCCGCCGAGCTGGCCCGCGAGCACGGCGAGCCTTCGCATCGGAGTCAGCGAGAGGCGGCTCAGGAAACCCGTCTGGATGTCGCGCGCGAGGTCGGTGCCTGCGTTCATCGTCGCGAAGAGCGCGCCCGGGATGAACGGCACCGCGAGCGCAAAGGCGACGAACGAGCTCGTCGGGAAGCCCGGGAGCCGGGTCTCGGCCTTCAGCCCGCCCGAGTTGACCGCGAGCAGGAGCATCGGGAAGAGCAGCGGCGCGACGACGTTCGCCGGCTGGCGGATCGTCCTGACAATCGAGCGCCATGCGAGCACGACGACCTGGTCCGCGAAGGCGTTCACCGCTGGGGCGTCAAGCAGGCTCCATCGCCAGGCCGCGGCGGGCCTCGCCCTCCTCCTCCTCGTCCGCCGCGCCTTCGAGGGTCCGGCCCGTCTTGGCCAGGAAGACGTCGTCGAGCGAGGGCTGGTGCAACTGGAGATGCTCGACCTTCAGGTTCTCGGCGTCGAGAGCCCGCACGATCCCCACGAGGTCGGCCTCGCCCGAGCGCAGTCGTACCGCAACGCCGTCGGCCGACCCGCACGGCTCGCCGAACCGGGCCAGGATCGCCGCGGCGCGCTCACGCTCGGACGGATCCGCCGGGACGGCCTCGACGGTGGGCCGCCCGACCGAGGCCTTCAGCTCGGCCGGAGAGCCCTCAGCGACGATGTGGCCGTGGTCGATGATCCCCACGCGATCCGCGAGAACGTCGGCCTCCTCGAGGTACTGCGTCGTGAGGAAGACGGTCACGCCCTCATCGCGGGCGAGGCGCGAGACCTCTTCCCAGAGCGCCGTCCGGCTCTGAATGTCGAGCCCCGTCGTCGGCTCGTCGAGGAAGAGGATGCGCGGCGAGTGCACGAGCGCCATGGCCAGGTCGAGCCGGCGCTTCATGCCCCCTGAGTAGCCGCGTACCTTGCGGTCGGCGGCCTCCCTCAGCCCGACGCGAGCAAGCAGCTCGTCCGCGCGCGCCTTCCGAGTCTCGCGAGGCAGAGCCTGGAGCGTGGCCTGTAGCCGAAGATGCTCCCGTCCCGTCAAGAGCGGGTCGAGCGCCGCCTCCTGCAACGCCGCACCGATCGCCGCCCGCACCGCCGGCCCTTCGCGCACGACGTCGTGGCCCGCGACGCGTGCCGTGCCGGCCGTCGGCGGCAACAGTGTCGTCAAGATGTGCACGGTCGTCGACTTGCCGGCCCCGTTGGGGCCGAGGAAGCCGTAGATCTCGCCGGGCGCCACGGCAAGGTCGATCCCGTCGACCGCCCGCGGCCCCTTCTTGAAGACCCGCACGAGCCCCTGGGCCTCGATGGCGTGCTCATCCACGCGCAAGACCCTAGCAGATACTTGATTGTGTCAAGTATGTGGTAGTTCAAGTATTATGGCCGCCATGGCGACTCAAACAGGCCGGCGGATCTCTCCCGCCCACGAGGCGCAGAGGCTCTTCTTCGAGATCGGCATGGACCAGCGCGCGAAGGTCGGCGCACGTCTCGCCGAGCTCGGGCTGACCCTCTCGCAGGCACACGCACTTCGCCTGCTCGATCCCGAGCGTCCGCTCCCGATGAGCTCGCTCGCCGAGCGGCTCCTCTGCGACGCCTCCAACATCACCGGGATCGCCGACCGGCTCGAGGCGCGAGGGCTCGTCGAGCGGAGAAGCGCCGAGGGCGACCGCCGGGTCAAGGCTCTGACGTTGACGCCTGCGGGCGTCGATCTTCGCGAGAACGTGGTGGGGATCATGAGCGAGCCGCCGCTCGCGATCGCCTCGCTTTCGGCAGTTGACCAGCGCGCTCTGCGCGACGTTCTGCGCCGTGCCGTCGAGAACCTGCGCCGTTAACGCGTGAGAAACGAAATGATGGCGGCGTGAGAGCCGTCTATCTCGGCTTCGCCGTGGCGACGTTGGTCGCGCTGGCGACAATCGCGGCGTCCTGGCAGGGCTCCGGCGTGCGCGCAGGTGCGCCGGAGGGAAGTGACCTGCCGTCGACGGTCTTCCTCACCGCCGCCTGCTGCGCATTCGCGGTTTACCTCATCGGTCTCTTCATCGTCCGCCGCCGCCGGACGAACGTGGCGATCGTCTGCGCAGTCGCCGCCGCGATCCAGCTCGTGCCGCTGGCCGGCCCGCTCGTCATCTCGCGCGACGTCTACGCGTACTGGGCCTACGGGCGGCTAGCCGCGGTCCATCACGTGAACCCCTACATCGTGCCGCCGGGTCAGTTCGCAAACGATCCGGCCGCCAACGCGATGGCGGGCGACTGGCGCTTCACCCAGTCCGTGTACGGGCCGGTCTTCTCCGCTGCCTCGGCGGGCCTGGCTGCAACGAGTGGAAAGTCGCCGAAGGCGGCTGCTCTCAGCTACCGGATCGCAGGAGCCGTCGGGATGCTCGCCGTGACCGCCCTTGCCGCATCCGTCGCGCCATTGCCCGGCTTCGCAGCAGCCTTCGTGGGCTGGAACCCTTTGCTTGCCGTGAGCTTCGCAGGAGGTGGGCACAACGACATCTGGATGATGGTCTTCGTCCTGGGAGCGTTAGGCCTCGCGGCCCGGCGGCCACGTGCCGCCGGCGTGAGCTTCGCGCTCGCCGGCGGCCTGAAATGGGTGGCGTTCGGGCTCCTCCCGTTGAAGCTCCTGAGCGCCAACCGGCGGCAGGCGCTCCTGATGACGACGGGCTTCCTCGTCACCACCGGCCTGGTTGCCGGGATCGCGTTCTTCTTCTTCGGAACCGCCTGGCTGACCACGCTCGGGACCTTCGCGAGCCGGCGCTCCGACTGGGCGATTCCCTCACGGCTCGAGCAGTTCGGCCTGCCTCGTTGGCTCGCCCTCGTGCCGCTCGCCCTGATGGCGCCCCTGCTCGTGCGCAGCGCGCGCGCGGGGCGGCCGCGAATGGGCCTCGCATCGATCCTTCTCCTGGTGGCAACCCCCTGGCTGCTGCCCTGGTACGCCGCCTGGGCGGTGCCGCTCGCGGCGGTCGAGGAGGACCGGCTGGCCTGGGTGCTCGCCCTCGCCTTCTCCGCGTACATCCTGCCGGATGGCGTTCCGCTCTAGGCGCTATCGTCCCGACCCGTGCGCCTGAACAGCCGCCCTGTCGTGCTCGTGGCCGCGCTCATCGGCCTGGCCTTGATCGTCCTGGCCTTCGTCTACTGGGCCGAGCCCGCCAAGTCGCTTCCCTCGTGGATCCCCGGCCATCAGGCAGGGTCGGGCCATCACCACGTGAAGCACGGCATCGCCTCGATGCTCGTGGGGCTCGCGCTGCTTGCCTTTGCCTGGTTCCAGAGCGGCCCCAGGCGCACGCGCCCGGCCGCCTGAGTTGCCCGCCGCGGCGCTGATCTCCTACTGGCAAGCCGTCGTTCTCGGGCTCCTCCAGGGAGTCTCAGAGCTGTTCCCCGTTTCCAGCCTCGGTCACAGCGTGATCCTGCCCCGCCTGCTGGGCTGGAACATCCACCAGAACGACAAGTACTTCATCAGCTTCCTCGTCGCCACCCACCTCGCGACGGCGCTCGTCCTCCTGGGCTTTTTCTGGCGTGACTGGGTGCGGATCGTCAAGGGCCTCGGCCGGAGCCTGCGCGACCGCGGGATCGACCCCGCCGACACCGATGCGCGGCTCGCCTGGCTCCTCGTCGTGGCCACGATCCCGGCCGGGATCCTCGGCCTCCTTCTCGAGAACAAGCTCCGGCACGTCTTCGCCTCGGCGCGCTCGGCGGCCTTCTTCCTGATCCTGAACGGATTTCTTCTGTACGGGGCCGAGCTGCTGCGCCGCCGCGCGCCACAGGTCGAGGAGGACGACGACGCCCGCATCGCACGCCAGGTCGGCTGGGGCGGCGCCTTCGGCGTCGGCGCGGCCCAGGCGCTCGCGCTGATTCCAGGCTTCTCGCGCTCGGGCGCGACGATGGGCGGCGGGCTGCTGGTCGGCCTTTCGAACAAGGATGCCGCCCGGTTCGCGTTTCTGCTCGCGACGCCCATCATCGGGGCAGCCGCCGTCCTCAAGCTGCCCGAGCTCTTTGGCTCAGCCGGAAACGGAGTTCGCGGCCAGGCGCTCGTGGGCGCTCTCTGCTCGGCCGCCACCGCGTACCTCGCGGTCCGCTTCTTGATGCGCTTCTTCGAGACGAACACGCTGGTGCCGTTCGCGATCTACTGCGTCGCCGCGGGCCTCGCAGCCACGTTGTACTTCGCGCTCTAGAGCCGGAGGCTTTCGCAACAAATTGGCTGCGAGGTCGTGCCGAAAGGCGCGCAGACCCTGACTCCGCGCTCGGCCCGCCGGTATCGGTGGCGGCAACCGAACGAGAGGAGTCTCGAATGCAATTGGCCCGAAGACGTTTGCTGCTGCTCGCCGCGGCGCTGGCGCTGGCGGCGGGAGCGGCGATCGCGGCGCAGGGAACTCCGCACAGGCGCGCGAACGGCGTCATCTTCGCCTGCGCGCAGAAGAGCGGAGGCCGCCTCCGCGCGGTGCAGGCCCCCGCCTCGTGCAGGCGAGGCGAGCAGGCGCTGTCCTGGAACGTTCAGGGACCGGCCGGTCCTCAGGGGCCGGGTGGGCCGCAGGGGCCTGGAGGGCCGACGGGTACGCCCGGTCCCGCCGGACTGGCTGGACCCCAGGGGCCCGTCGGCGCTACGGGAGCGCAGGGGCCGCGCGGCGGCCAGGGAAGCGCGGGTGCGCCCGGGCCCGCAGGACCGGCAGGGCCCATGGGCCCGGCCGGGCCGACAGGCCCAGCCGGGCCTCGTATCGCATCGCTCGACGACCTGAAAGGAACGCCGTGCACCGCTGCGGGCGGCCCGGGGACGCTGACCGTCTCCTACAGCGCCACCGACGGCGCCGCCTCGATCGCCTGCACGCGCGGGGGCGGAGGTGGGGGCGGCCCCGCAGCCGTGAAGATCAACGAGCTCATGACCGGCACGACCGGGGCCGGGGCGAACGAGTTCGTGGAGCTCTACAACGCCGGGAGCGCCCCGGCCGACATCGGCGGCTACCGCCTCGTCTATCGGGCCGCCGCGGGGACGACCGACGTCGGCCTCGCCACCATCCCCACCGGCACGGTGCTCCCGGCCGGAGGCTTCTACCTCCTGGGCGGGAGCGCCTATGCCGGCGCGACGACGCCTGACCAGAGGTTCACCGCAGGTCTCGCCGCGACAGGCGGCGGGCTCGCACTCCGCGACTCGAGCGGAGCGATCGTCGACTCGGTCGGCTACGGCAGCGCGACGAATGCGTTCGTCGAGAGTCATGCCGCCGCGGCGCCGCCCGCCGCGAGCGCGCCTGGCAACAGCGCGGAACGCCTGCCCGACGGGCACGACACGGACGACAACTCGAGCGACTTCAGCGTCAGCGCCAGCCCCACGCCGAAGGCACCCAACCAGTAAGACGCAACGGCGGCAGGCGGTGTACACGCCGCCTGCCGCCTCCGCCAATCACTCCAACGGGGCATGCCCCCTGCGAGGCGGGTCACCGATAGTGCGTGTGCGGGGATCACCCTGCATGGCGTACGAACGAAAACTGCGGCGAATTGGTCTCATCAATCATCAATCCCTCGTACGGTGCCTCTCGCCCGAGCTCATGCTCGTGGATCCCGAGTTGGCCCGACGCGCTCGCAAGCTTCTACGCGAGCCCCACGAGACCAATGGAAAGGGGAACATGTCTGCACTAGGGACGCACGAGATCACCGCCGGAATGGGCCTTGGACTCGAGCCTCCGCTGAGCCCGCCCGTCGTTCGAGGGCCCAGCGCGACGCTTTCCGAGCCCGGCCCCCTTGCGGACCTGCCTTCCCCCCCGCCGGCCATCCGGCCCCCGGACACCGTGCCGGCCCCGCTGCACCCAGTCTCTCCGCCCGAGCCCGCCCCTGCGCCCGTCGCACAGGAGCTTCCGGCACAACCGGAGCCGCCTCAGGCTCCGCAGGTGCCTGAGCCTGCCCAGGCTGAGCCGCTCATGGCTCCGCCGCCGCTGGAGCCGGTCGTTCCCGCTTCATCGCCGGAGCCGGACGTCGTGCCGACGGAAATCACCGTCGCCGCACCGGAGCCTGAGCTCCCGGCAATGGCCCCGCCGGAGCCGCTGATCGAGATCGAGCCGGTTCAGCCGGCGGTCTCGACCCCCGACTTCTTCGAAGCGCCCGAGCAGACGACCGTCCCCGATCCGAGCCCTGAGCAGGACGAGCCGGACCAGCTGCCTGACATTCAGCCGGTGACGCTGATTCCGCCCACTCCCGAGCCTGCCGAACTGGCGGACCCGGAGTGGCCCTCGGTCGAGCTGCCCGCAATCGATCTCACACCGCCGGCCGCCGAGCCCGCGCTCCCGGAGCCTGTGGTCATCACCGAGCCTTCCCTTCCGGCCGACCCTGAGCCGACCTTCGAGCCTGACCTGCACGAGCAGTTCGGCCAGCGGCGCGGCACCTTCACCGTCGTGGTCCGTTTGAAGGACGGCGACGGAGTCGAGGTCGGCGAGTTCCGTGACTTCGGCACCGCGATGGAGGGCGCACAGGAAGTAATCGAGCAGTTCTCGAACGCGAATGGCTCATGGCCCTTCTACGCCGGCCGGTTCATTCGCCCCGACCTGATCGTCTCGGTCGACGTCCTCGACAGCTAGCCCGAGAAGCGCCCGACGTAGATCGGGATACGTAGCCTCGCCACGAGACCTCAACACATTCGGCCGGTAGGGTCGCCGGGCCGATGGGCGCACTCGAGCTGATCGGAGTGGCCGCGTGGTCGTTCACGGTCGCGCTCGCCGGTGGTGCGGTCGGGCTCGTGCTCGGGAACCTCCGGCTACCTCTGTTCCTGCTCGCTGCCTCGTCGCCCGCGGCTGCCGGCGGAGCGAACATCGCCGTCTCAGGCGTGGCGGCGGCAACGGCTTCCGCGACGCATATTCGCGCCGGACGGATCAACTGGCGCTTGTTCGGATGGATGGCGCCGCCCTCGGCGGCCGGCGCGCTCGCCGGCGGCTACCTCTCCGGGAAGGTCCCGCGGGCGGCGCTCCTGCTGGCAATTGCAGCGGTGCTCCTCTTCAGCGGCGTCGACCTGCTCTTGCGCACGACTCCGCCGGTGCGCGCGCGCCAGGGGCCCCACGTGCTCTCGGCTGTCGTCTCCGGCGCTGTCATCGGGCTCCTCGGCGGCTTCGTCGGCCTGATCCTGGGCTCCTTGCGGATGCCGGCGCTGCTGCGCCTAGTCGGCGAGCCGCCGGCCCGAGCCGTCGGGACGAACCTCGCGGTCGGCGTCTGCGTCGGCGTCGCGGGCCTGCTCGGGCACCTCCCGTCGGCCGAGCCGGACTGGCGGCTGATCATCGTCGGCGGAGCCGCCTCGATCCCCGGCGCGCTTGTAGGCGCGCGGCTGACCGGCCGTCTGTCGGAGAGAGCCCTCGTTCAGGCGATCGGGGCGATCCTGCTCGTCGCAGGCGCAGCCGCCGCGGCTCAGGCCTTTCTCTGAGCCTCGACGCCGTCGAGGAACGCGCCCACGACAGCAAGGTAGCGATCGGGCTCCTCGAGGTAGGGCACGTGCGCGCTCTCCTCGAAGATCACCCACTCCGAGCCCTCGATGCCTCGGTGGAGCGGCTCGACGAGCGCCGGCGTGCACTCGTCGTACCGGCCCGAGGTGATCAGGGCAGGGACCCTGATCTCGCCGAGCCGGTCGATCACGTCCCAGTCCTTGAGCGTGCCGGTGACCGTGAACTCGTTCGGCCCCCACATCGTCTCGTAGACCTGCGCGCCGAACTTCTCGCGAGACCGCCTGAGCGGCTCCGGCTCCGGGTCGATTCGGCAGATGTGCCGAAGCCAAAACTCCTTCTCAGCCGCCTCCTCGGTGAGACCGGGCGGCAGCGCGGCGTACAGGCGCTTTGCCTCCTCCGCCCAGCGCGGAGCGCTCGTCGGCGTCGAGTTGAGCACGAGGCTCGTGAGTCCCTCAGGCCGGGTCAGCGCGTACTCGAGCGCCAGCATCCCGCCCCAGGAGGAGCCGTACAGGTGAATCCGATCGAGCCCGAGCCCCTCGCGCACCGACCGCAGCTGATCGACGAAAGTCTCGACGGTCCAGAGCGAGGTGTCGTCGGGCCGGTCGGACTCCCCACTCCCGAGCTGGTCGTAGAAGACGACACGCCGCCCCTGCGCGGAGAGCGCGCCGAGCCCCTCGAGGGCGTCGTGCGCGCTGCCCGGTCCCCCATGAAGGACGAGCAGTGGCAACCGGCCCGGCGCTTCGCCGTCGCCGACGACCGTGTACCAGGTCTGCCAATCGAGGAAGGGGAGCCGGGACCCCACGACGGGCGAGTCTAGTGGCGCCAGGAGAGACCAAGCCGCCGCGCGGCGGCGTTCGATATGTGCCGGGCTTAACTAATCGTCCAGGTGTCGCCGGCGTGGAGAAGCTCGGCGAGGTCGCCTTCCCCCTCCTTAGAACGGGCCTCGTCGAGCTGATCCTGCATCAGGCGGTCGTACACCGGGCGCTCGACGTCGCGGAAGATGCCGATCGGGGTCGGGCCGTGCGGCGTGTGCGAGAGCCGCGCCAGCGCGAAAGCGAGTGACGCAGTCTCGGCGTGCTCGTCGTGCACCAACAGCTCACCCTCGCCCGCTTCCCTCAGATCCACCAGCTCCGCGGAGCCGTCGGCCCGCAGGCGCACGCCGCGCTCGTCTGCACCGCCGAAGCGGATCGGCTTGCCGTGCTCGAGCAGAATCCGGTTCTCCTTCTCGTCGCGAACCGCGTCGAAGGCGCCGTCGTTGTAGACGTTGCAGTTCTGGTAGATCTCGACGAAGGCGGTGCCCGGGTGTGCATAGGCGCGGCGCAGGGTCTCGGTGAGGTGCGCGCGATCGGTGTCGATCGAGCGGGCCACGAACGTCGCCTCGGCGCCCAGTGCGAGCGCAACCGGGTTGAACGGCCAGTCGAGCGAGCCCATAGGCGTCGTCTTGTTGACCGTTCCGAGCGGCGATGTCGGCGAGTACTGCCCTTTCGTCAGCCCGTAGATCTGGTTGTTGAACATCAGGATCTTCACGTTCACGTTCCGGCGCAGCGCGTGGATCAGGTGGTTGCCGCCGATCGAGAGCGCGTCGCCGTCGCCGGTGACGACCCACACCGAAAGGTCCGGCCGCGACAGCGCAAGCCCGGTCGCGATCGCCGGCGCCCGGCCGTGGATCGAGTGCATCCCGTAGGTCTGCATGTAGTACGGGAAGCGCGCGGCGCAGCCGATCCCGGAGATGAAGACGATCCGCTCCCGCGGCAGCTCGAGCTCCGGCATGAACTTCTGCACCGCCGCGAGGATCGCGTAGTCCCCGCACCCCGGGCACCAGCGCACCTCCTGGTCGGAGGTGAAGTCCTTCGCCGTCAGCAGGGGCTTCCCATTGCCCTCGGTCACAACAGCGCCTCCATCGCCTCGGCGAGCTCGCTCGCCCGCAGGGGAACTCCGCGAACGCGGTTGTAGCCCACCGCATCGACGAGGAACTCCGCGCGGACCAGCTTCAGCAGCTGGCCGAGGTTCATCTCCGGCACGAGCACGCGCTCGTAGCGCTGTAGTACCTCACCCGTGTTGCGGGGGAATGGATTCAGGTGCGTGAGATGAGCTTGCGCAACCTTCTTCCCCTCCTTGCGCACCCGCCGCACTCCAGCGGTGATCGGACCGTACGTGCCGCCCCAGCCGAGCACGAGCAGCTCGGCGCCCTCCGGATCGTCGACCACGAGCTCGGGAATGTCCGCCGCGATCCCGGCCACCTTCTGAGCGCGCAGCCGCACCATCAGGTCGTGGTTGTCCGGATCGTAGGAGACGTTTCCGGTCTCGTCCTGCTTTTCGAGCCCGCCGACCCGGTGCTCGAGGCCGGGCGTTCCGGGGATCGCCCAGTCCCGGGCAAGCGTCTCCGGATCGCGGACGTACGGCAGAAACTCGCCGTCGCGGTTCGGCGCGGTCGCGAACTCGACCGGGATCTCCTGCAAGGACGCGACGTCGGGCAGAAGCCACGGCTCCGACCCGTTCGCGAGATACGCGTCTGACAGCAGGTAGACGGGCGTCCGGTACTTCAGCGCGATCCGCGCCGCCTCCAACGCGGCGTCGAAGCAGCCGCCCGGAGTCGAGGCGGCGACCACCGGCACCGGGGACTCGGCATTCCGGCCGAAGAGCACCATCAGCAGGTCGGCTTGCTCGGGCTTGGTCGGCATCCCGGTCGATGGGCCGGCCCGCTGGATATCGAGGATCAGGAGCGGAAGCTCGAGCGCGACGGCGAGGCCGACGGTCTCCGACTTCAGGACGATGCCGGGCCCGCTCGACGTGCAGACGCCCAGAGCGCCACCGAAGCTCGCGCCCAGCGCCGCGCCGACAGCGGCAATCTCGTCCTCGGCCTGGAAGGTGCGCACCCCGAAGCGCTTGTAGCGGGAGAGGTTCTCGAGGATCTCGGAGGCAGGCGTGATCGGATAGGCGCCGAGGAAGAGCTGCAACCCGCTCTGCACGCTCGCGGCGACCAGACCCATCCCGAGTGCCTGGTTGCCCGTGATGTTGCGGTAGGCGCCCGGCGCCATCTGCGCGGGCGCAACCTCGTACGAGACGACGAAGTCCTCGGACGTCTCTCCGTAGGCCCAGCCGGCTTTGAACGCCCGGATGTTCGCCTCCGCGATCTCGGGCTTCGACTTGAACTTCCGCTCGAGGAACGCCAGGGTCGCGTCGGTGGGCCGGTGGTAGAGCCACGACATCAGGCCGAGCGCGAACATGTTCTTCGAGCGCTCCGCCTCGCGCTTGGTCACGTTCACGTCCTTGAGCGCCTCGAGCGTGAGCGTCGTCAGCGGAACCTCGTGCAGATGGAACTCGTCGAGCGAGCCGTCTTCGAGCGGGTTCTCGGAATAGCCCGCCTTCACGAGGTTGCGATCCGTGAACGCGTCGCGATTGACGATGAGGGTGCCACCCTTGGGCAGGTCGCGCAGGTTCGTCTTCAGCGCGGCCGGGTTCATCGCAACGAGCACGTCCGGCGCGTCGCCCGGTGTGAGGATGTCGTGGTCGGCGAAGTGGAGCTGGAACCCGGAGACGCCCGGGAGCGAGCCTGCCGGAGCGCGAATCTCCGCCGGGAAGTCGGGCAGCGTCGAGAGATCGTTGCCGACGAGCGCCGTCTCGCTCGTGAAGCGCCCGCCGGTGAGCTGCATGCCGTCCCCGGAGTCGCCGGCGAAGCGGATTGTCACCTGCTCGAGCTGCTCGACCTGCTTGGCCACGCCTTACACGGTAGCGCGGACCACGTTGATCCCCCAGGCCTGGCCTGAGGCGAAGATCTCGTCGGGATCGACCTCGTCGCGCCAGCCGATGAAGTGCCGCTCAGGCTCCGCATAGGTGGAGCCGTAGACGGCTAGCCGCCTCTCGCCCTTCCGGTCCGGCACACCGCGCTCGAGCTCCTCGCGCCGGCGTTCGGCCTCCTCGGCGGCAGGACCTTCCGCGTATCCCTTCGGCATGCTTCGATGCTAGTCGGCCTCGGCCAGCAGCGCGTCGAGGTCGAGGGGTGCATTGAACATCGAAACGCCCTGGCCGGACTCCGCCCGCGGCCACTCCTCCGCCGGCCGATCGCGGTAGAGCTCGATCCCGTTCTCGTCCGGGTCGCGAAGGTAGATCGCCTCGGAGACGCCGTGGTCGGTTGCACCGTCGACCGGCCAGCGCGCCTCGACGAGCCGCCGCAGCGCGTCGCCGAGGGTTCGGCGGTCGGGATAACGGATCGCGACGTGGTAGAGCCCTGTGGTGCCAGGCGGAGGCGGCGAGCCACCGCGCGACTCCCACGTGTTCAGGCCGAGGTGATGGTGGTAGCCCCCGGCTGAGACGAATGCGGCCTGGTCGCCCATCCGTTGCATGACTTCGAAGCCGAGGATGTCCCGGTAAAAAGCGAGCGACCGGTCGATGTCGGACACCTTCAGATGGACATGGCCGATGTCGACTCGCGGGTCGATGCTCACGGCGCCGACGATACCCCCCCGAGGCCTGCGGCAGTTGCTTGCCGCTCCGTTGACTGTGGTTAGCGAAAGCGGGAGCGGCCGAAGTCGCTCCCGCTCCGTTCAGAGCGCGGGGCTCACGGTCCCCACGGCGTGGATGCGTTCAACGCAGCGAGCGCGAGCAGCCCCAAGCCGATAACCACGGCCTTGATCCTGGCGGACATTCGTCACCCCCTTTCGCTGACGACTCGGAGCGACTACCCAAACGGGGTAGTCATTTGTTGTCAAGCCGCCGGCAGACATTGACGATGTGGAAATCCGAGGTAAAGATTGCGTTCGGTGGGGCAGCAACATCCAGAGACAATTGGCGAGCGCCTGCGGCGTTTGCGGCTCGAGCGGGGCCTCTCTCAACGCGCCCTCGCGGGGCCCGGCGTCTCCTACGCCTACATCTCGCGCATCGAAGGAGGAGCCCGCCGGCCGTCCGTGAAGGCGCTACGGACGCTTGCCCGCAAGCTCGGAGTCTCCGCCGACTACCTCGAGACGGGATCGGAGATCCGCGACACGGACGCCCGCGAGCTCAAGATCGCCGACGCCGAGCTGGAGCTGAGGCTCGCAGAGAATCCAGAGCAGGCCGAGGCGAGGCTGACGCAGCTACGGGCTGAGGCCGTGGCCGCGGGCGACGCGGTCGCCAGCGCGCGGGTGGAGATCGCCCTCGGGCTCGCGGCTGCCGCCGCCGGCCGAAATGCCGACACGATCGAGCGCCTCGAAGCGGGCCTCGAGGCATCGTCGATCTCGCCTGCTGCCCGACCTGATGTCTTTGCGACGCTTGGACACGCGTACTCGACCAGCGGGCGTCCAGATCGAGCGGTCGCGCTGTTCGAGCGCTGCCTCGACGAGCTCGCAGAGCTCGAGCCCGAGGACCTCTCGTCCCAGATCAGGTTCACGACGTATCTCAGCTACGCGCTCACCGATCTCGGCGACCTGGCGAGGGCGCAGAGCGTTCTCGACGAGGTGCTTCCACGGGCCGAGCAGTTGACCGACGGATACTCGCGGGTTCGCTTGTTCTGGTCGTTGGCTCGCCTCAACGACGTTCGTGGGCAACACGCTGCGGCGCTCAACTACATTCGCCGCGCGATGGCACTCCTGGAGGCGACGGACGACACGCTTCACCTCGCGCGAGCGCAACTGCTCTGCGGCGACATCCTCATGTCGCAACGCCGGGCGGAGGAGGCCGGGCCGCACTTCGATCGAGCCGAGGTCTTGTTCGGGTCGAGCGCGGAGCGCGAAGACCTGGTGAACCTCTACCGCGACCAGGCCAAGCGCGCGGCCATGGTCGGACGCGGCGAGGAGGCGGTCGAGCGGGCGAGAGCTGCACTCGAGCTCGCCGGCGACGAGTTTCCCCACGAGCGCGGGAATGCACTGTGGTCACTCGCCGAAGGCCTGGCGCTCACCGGAGATGCAGACGCGGCCGGCGTCGCCTTCCGGGAGGCCGCCGAGCTTCTCGTGGCCCATGGTCATCGCCGTGACTACATCGAGGCGTACCGCTCTTGGGGCAAGTTCCTGCGCCGCGTCGGACGCGAAGCCGAAGCACTCGAGGTGCTCGAGCGCGCCAGCGACCTCGCCGCCGAACCGGCCGCAGCGGAAGCCCGCGGCGAGCGGTGATCTCGGCCGAAGTTCGGCCGCGCGGCCCGTTCTCGCTCCGCCTCTCCGGACGTCTCTCGGGAGACGCGACTCGCACGTTCGCCAACGGGCCTTTCGTCGCGGCCCTTGCCTGCGGCGGGCTCGGCCGGGCCTGGCAGCAACCGAACGGCACAGTCCAGCTCCAGGCACCCGACGAACAGGGCCTCGAGGAGCTTCGCTTCGTCCTCGCCCTCGACGACGACCACTCCGAGTTCCTCGACCGGTTTCGCGACGACCCGCTCCTGGCGCGTGCGCTTCCCCGTCTGCGTGGGCTTCGCCCACTCAGGCTCGCGACCGTCACGCACGCGCTCCTGCGAGCGGTCTGCGGGCAGCTGATCCAGGCACGGCGCGCGCGGGCGATCGAGCGAAACCTGATCCGCGCCGCGACTCCTGAGCTGCCGGGCACATGGCTGCACGCCCCACCTGACCCAGCGGCGTTCGGACGCTTTGCCCCGGCCGAGCTACGGAGGCTCGGCCTCGGCGCGCGTCGAGGCGCAACGCTCATCCGCCTTTGTCGCTCGGTCGACCTCGAGCGTCTCCGGGCGCTCCCGACGGCAGCGGCAGCCGACAGGCTCGAGCGCGAGCGCGGCCTCGGTCCGTGGTCCGTCGGGGTCGTCTGCCTCGAGGGCCTGGGCCGCTTCGAGCGCGGCCTGACCGGCGATCTTGGGCTCGTGAAGCTCTGCTCGGCCCTCCGCGGGCGCTGGGTCGAGCCGTGGGAGACGGCTGAGTTGCTCGAGCGGTATGCGGGCTGGGAGGGCCTCGCGAGCATCTACCTGCTCTCTGCGTTTCGTCTCGGGCTCGTCCCGATGCCGCGGAGCGCAGCCGCCTAGACTCTCGACACATGGCTGCCGACAAGCGCGTCGTCGCGATTCTCGGGGTCGGGACGATCGGCGAGTCCTTGCTCCGCGGGCTGCTCAGCGGTGGCTGGCGCAAGCCTTCGGAGCTCGTCGTCACGGTTCGAGGCGAGGAGCGCGCGACCGAGCTCGAGCAGCGCTACGGCGTTCGGGCGACAACCTCGAACGCGGAGGCGGTCGCCGGCGCAGCGCTTGTCGTCATCGCAGTCAAGCCGCAAGACTTCGACGCGCTTCTCGAGGAGATCGGCGGCCTTCTGACTCCAGACCAGACCGTGCTCTCCGTGGCCGCCGCGATACCGACGTCGGCAATCGAGAGCCGCCTCGGCGCCGGCGTGCCGGTTGTGCGCGCCATGCCCAACCGCCCGGCGACGGTGCACGAGGGTATCGCCGGCGTCTGTGCCGGAGCGCACGCCGGCGACGAGCATCTGACGCTCGCGGAGGAGGCTCTAAGCCACCTCGGCGCCGTGGTCCGCGTGCCCGAGCGGTACATGGATGCCGTCACTGCCGTCTCCGGGTCCGGCCCGGCGTACTTCGCGCTCCTGGCCGAGGCGATGATCGAAGCGGGGATCCTTCTCGGCCTCTCGCGCGAAATCTCGACGCAGCTTGTCGTCCAGACGATGCTCGGCACCGCGCACTTGCTACGTGACGAGGGGGTTCACCCCGTTGAGCTGCGAGAGCAGGTCACCTCGCCGGGAGGAACCACGATCCGGGCGATCCGCGAGCTCGAGCGCGCAGGCGTGCGCGCGGCGTTCCTCAACGCGATCCAGGCTGCGATGGAGCGCTCGCGCGAGCTTGCCGCCGGCGAGCCGTGACCTATGGGGCCGAGCTCGTTCTCCTCGAGGAAGAGGAGGACGTCGCGTCGTTCGTCGCGGACGCGCTCGTCGCCGCAGCGCGCGCCGGACAGGCAATCGTCCTGACAGGCGGCAAATCTCCGGGCCGGGCCTACGAGCTCGCCGCGGAACGGGAGCCGGATTGGGGGGAGTCGTCGTTGTGGTGGGGAGACGAGCGCTGTGTGCCGCCCGAGGACGTGCGCTCGAACTTCCGGCTCGCGCGCGAGCGGCTACTCGACAGG
>JBARRQ010000025.1:0-18634 GCA_049644305.1 Gaiellaceae bacterium | reverse complement strand
GAGAACGAGTGGACCGCGACGTTGCCGGAGCTACGAGGCCGCGGGCTCGCGCGTCTCGCCAAGCTCGCCTCGATCCGCCGCGCGGTCGAGGAGGGCATCACCGAGATCCTCACCGGCAACGACCCGGACAACCTCCCGATGCGCGAGCTCAACCGCCGTCTCGGCTACCGCGAGCTCTTCGTCAGACGGGATTTCGAGCGTCCCGGCTGAGGCTCCCGCTCCCGTTCTGGCAGAGTGAGCATATGCAGGGAATCTCGGGGCGGGCTCGCTTGCTTCTAGCGGTGGCTGCCGCCGCGGCGCTCGGCGGGCTCGCGGCCGGCATCGTCCTCACCCGCGGCGGAGCCGAGAGCGCACTCGCCCAAGGGCCCCCGGGGGTCGTGGCGCGGGGCAGCTTCAGATCGGTCCACGCGGGGACGGTCGGAACGGTCAAGCTCGTGCGGGATTCCTCCGGAGCCCTGAGACTCCGCTTCGGCCCGGGCTTCAGCACGCAGAGGGCGCCCGAGCTCTTCGTCTATCTCGTCAGAGGCAGTTCCCGCCGCGAGCTCGCGCCCCTCCGGAGCACGACCGGAGCGCAGGAATACGCCCTCCCGTCGAATCTCGCAGGGCTCTCCCGCTCCTCGGTCGAAGTCGTCTGCGCCAAGTGCAACGCCACGTACGGCAGAGCTCAGCTCGAGCCGACCTCCCGGACCGGAATGTAAGCGAGCGTTACGAGCTGCGAGACGGCTGAGCCTGAAGCTCGCCTCGCGGCGTCAGCGTTTGAGGGTGAGCGAGCGCTTGATCACGGCGGTATTGCCAACCGCATCCTTCACGCTGGCGACGACTCGAACCCTCGCCGAGCGATGGTGGGCGAAGAGCCGCTTGCCGGCGCGAGTGAGCTTGAGCTTGACCTTCACGCTCTTCCCTCCTCGGACCTTGAACGACGCGCTGCCGACTACGGACGCTGCGGTTGCACTCTGCGCCGCAGTCACGCTGCGCCCGCTCAGGGTTGCGGTGGCAGTGCCGGAACAGGACTTCTCGGTGTCCGGGCAGGTCAGGAAGAGCGACACGTTCTTCTTCGCGCCGATGCTCAAATTCGGCGGCGATTCGTCGAACAGGAAAAGCTGGTCTGCATCGTATGACCCCGAGTTGAAAACCTCGAAGTTGAACAGGATATCCCCGACTCGGTTTGGCGTACCCTCCGGAAATGCCGCAAAACCCGGCAAAGACGGCACGCTGAAGGGCGACTGAAAGGTCCCATTTTTGGGCTGAAATGCGAGCCGCACATTCGCCTCGGTACTGCTGATGACCTGTGTGTACGAGACAAAGAGATCCCCGGACGAACCGTAAATCGGATGGCCGTCGGACCCTTCCTCGTTAGATGCAGAGATCTGAAACACAGGTCCCGGCCCACTTCCCCGCGGTACCCGCACGGCCTGGGTGGTGTTTGTGAGGATCGTTCCCTGCTCGAACACGCCGAAGGTCGAACCGTCAAAGGGATTGTTGGTCACCTGCGGGAGGAATCCGTAGAGGCCGGTCGTGCTCAATTGCACGGGTCCCCCGCCGGGGAAGCTTCCCCAGACCGTGTAGTCGTTGTACGTCCAGACAATGCTGGGTTGACCTTGGGGGTTCACCGACATGTCGGGAAGGATGATGGCGCCCTTCGTCGGATCGGACACATTCTGAGCGGGAGACTCGGTTCCCGTGCTCGGGTTGTAGTCCCCGAGGCGCACGACGTTCTTCCCCGCGATGGTCGTCGTCCACAGCGTGTAAATCGGCTCTCCGTTGCCTCCTTCGAGTGTAGGCGTGTACGTCACCGGGTCAGTGGTAATTGTGATTGGACCCGACGCTGTCCCGTTGCCGGCAACGATGAATGCCTCGATTCCCCCCTGCCCCCATTCTTCTACGAAGTCGTGGCCGGAATCGATGGCCACATTTCTCACGCCGGTGAACGTCGTGGGTGCCGGGAGATTCGTGACAGGCCCGAACACGCGGTTGGCTCCGTGGTAGATCCCGTACTGGGGAATTCCGTTGGCGACTCCAGAGGGCCTGACCGCCGCGACGACATTGAAGTTGTTGCTATTCGGGATCTGATTGGCGTCCATGCGCAGCACGTCGTTCCCGGCTGGGAAGAGAACCGTCGACGTCACGACGTTGCTGGGGGCGAGATACTTTGCTGCTGCGGCGACGGAATCGGTGCTGCCGGAAGGCTGGTAACGGTAGAAGAGGTAGAAGTGGTTCCCGTTGTCGGTAAGGGTTTTTTCGAACCTGATCCCGTCGGGCACCAGAGTCACGGGCGGCTCGATCTTGGTCTCCGGAGGACCGCTCGCCGCGCGCTGGGCGCCGGCACCTGAAGTAGAGACTGCGTTGACCGCAGGCGGGATCAACACGGCGGCGCACAACGCGAGCACTCCCGCAGCGATGAAGCGCATGGCGCGAGTATAGGGCCCGCTGCGTGCGCTCTCCAGCCTGAAAGCTCGGCCCTACGTCTTCGATTTCTGACCCATACCCAGCTCGCCGCGGGTAGGGCCTCGGAACTTGAAGAGCAACGCCGCCAGCAGGATCAGGCCCACGAACACGAGCGCCCCGGACACAGCAGTTGCCACGGGGCGATCGACGATCACGACGAGAAGAGCTGTCGTCGTGGAGAAGGCGGCGACACCGAGGAGCAGGGCGACGGCGCGCCATTCACTCAAGCCACGGTCGACGAGCCGGTGGGAAGAGTGGTCGAGCCCGCCTTTCCACACCGGCTGCGCGCGCCCCAGGCGCGAGACGGCAACAAGGCTGGTGTCGAGGATCGGCAACGAGAGAATCAGGAGCGGGGCCGCGATCGCAGCCGCCACCCCGCCGGCGCCTCCGGGGCTCGCGAGGAGAGCGAGGCCGCCGAGGACGAAACCCAGGAGATGCGAGCCGGAATCGCCCATGAAGAGGGCGGCAGGACGCCCGGGACGGTAATTGAAGGGAAGGAATCCCAGACATGCGCCGGCCAGCGCTCCGGCGACGACCGACGATCCCGAGCCCGGGACCAATCCGGCGAGAACCGCCAGTCCCGTGGAGGCGATGAGCGCCGTGCCCGCTGCCAAACCGTCGATGTTGTCGAGCAGGTTGAAGCCGTTCATCGCCGCGAGTAGGGCAGCCGCGGCGAGCGGGATTCCTGCCCACGTCGAAATCCAGTCGGGACGGAGGCCACCGGCGGCTGCGCCCACGGCGATCACGATCTGTCCGATGAGCTTCACTTGCGGGGACAACGGTCTGCTGTCGTCCCAGAGCCCCAAAGCGAACGCGGCGGCAGCTCCGAGGACGACCGGGAGGTAGGTGCGGTGCACCGCGGCGTGCAGAACGCCGGGCTGAAGCGCAAGCAAGAACGCAGCGAAGAGGGCGATTCCGCCCGCGGCGGGCGTCGGTTGCGAATGCCACCGGTCGGGTTTCGGAAGAGCCGTCGGCCCCGGCAGCCGCAGGAAGGCGCCGCACAACAACGCGGCGAATGCTGCGGCCAGCGCCATCGTCGGGATCGAGGTCATGCGCCTGCATTGTGACCGAGAGCCCTCAGCCTGACTGCGTCACCACTCCTGGCGGCTAGGACGTCCAACGACGCCGATCCGGCCGGCCGCCGCGCTCAGTACGCGAAGGTATTGGCGGAAATCATCTGCGCTCGGCACGAGAATCTCTCGCATGGAGAGGGCGCTCTCGCGAGTGAATACGGCGAGCGTCAAGGCGAGCGCGAGCGCGTACGTCACCGTTGAGGCGATTGCAGCCCCGACGATCCCGTGCCAGAGAATCAGGCCTGTGTAGAGGCCGATGCTGATCGCGAACTCGAGCCCGGAGAGGAGGGAAACCAAGCCCGGCCGCTGGAGCTGACCGACCAGGAAGGTCTCAACGACAGCATTTGCCGCAAAGCAGAGCGTCCCTGCGAGCAGGATCACGAGCGGCAACACTGCCGCCGAGAAGCGCTGCCCGTACATGAACGGGATCAGCCATGGGCTGGCAACCGCGAACGGGGCGGCAAGAGCGATCATGATCAGAATCGACGCTCTGGTGACCCTGGCCGTCAGACGGGCCGACTCCTCACGGGGCAGTTCCGCGATCTTGCCGGCCGACGCAGCGGTGATCGCCGCCGCCGGCATCCACAGCCTTTCCGCGAGCGACGTGGAGAGCGAGTAGACCCCGACGCTGCGGGTGCCGACCAGGGCGTTCAGCGCATACATGTCGAAGCGGAGGAAGAGCTGTTGCCCGATGCCCCTCCCTTGCGCGCGAACGCCGAAGCCCAGCAAGGCAGCAAGCGTCGCTCTCTTGGGCCGCCAAGCTGTGCTGTACAGGCGGTCTAGGAGCGCGAACTCGCCCACTGCCCCGATGAACATGCTGATCGCCCAGGACGCGAGGAAGCCCGGGATGCCGAACTCGAAAACACCGACCAGGAGAACGATGAGCAGCGCATTGAGGACGTTGAGCGCGAGGTTCGCTTTGTTCAGGAGCGCGATCCGGCCCGCGCCGATCATCATCGCGTTCCAGTAACTCTGGTACACGACGAGCGCGACGAGGACGAGCGCGACTACGACGTACGAGTAGGGGAGATTGCGAAACACTCCGCCTCGTAGGAACGGGAACGCGATTGTCGCGGCAGCGAAGGCTACGACCCCTGCGGCAGCTGCAACGAGGACAGCCGCGCTGTTCAACTCGCCGAGCCCGAACCGTCCTCGAGCCACAAACGTGCTCAACGCGGCCCCGACGCCGAATTCGACGAGCGTCGCCAGCAGCAAGTTGGTCGTGACGAGGAGGTAGTAGACGCCGCGCGCCTCGGGGCCCAGGCTGCGGGTCAGGACGACGCTCACAATGATGCCGAGTGCGAATACGGCGCCGCCGGTCGCCATGCCGCCCGCCGCGTTCTTGGCGAGGCTCATCCGCGGCGTGGCCGGTGAGGGCTTCTCGACATCGCTACGTCACAATGAACGAGCATCCGGGGGAGGTGATGATTACTTGGTGAGGAGCGCCGCGTCGGCGCCGAACCGGCTGGAATCGGAGCACAGGCTGAGGATCTTGCACGCCCCGTCGAACATCGCGGGCATCCCCGGACTGCTCGCGCGTGCCCAGCGAGATCTCGGGTTCGAGGCAACGTCTGTCGAGTATTTCCCGCACGAGTACGGCTTCCGGTCGGATCGTTCGCTCGGACTCGAGCGGAGCGACAGGCGCGTCAAGCAGGCCGCGGCGGTCGGGCGTTTTGCGCTCGGGGCGCTGCGTCGCTACGACGTGTTCCACTTCTACTTCGGAAACACCCTCTTCCCGCCTCCGCACCCGGACCTCGCCCTACTGCGCGCGCTCCGCAAGCGCGTCGTCTTCCACTTCAACGGTTGCGAGGTGCGAGATCGCGCCGAGAACCTGATGACCTACGAGATGAGCGGCTGCACGGAGTGCGTCACGCTCGCGTGCCTCAGCAAGCGCCCTCCGCACCCCGCCCGTGCGGACGCCATCTTTGTGGCGACGCCGGACCTGCTCGAGTTCGTCCCTGGCGCGAAGTTGCTCCCCGGGCCGATCGACCTGGGACAGTGGACCCCGCGTTCGTCGTGGCGGACCGCTTTCTCCGCTCGCGACCCCGTGCGGATCTTGCACGCCCCGTCGGCGCCGGACATCAAGGGGACGAGGCACCTCATCGATGCGGTTGACCGGCTGAACGCCGCCGGCTACCCCGTCGAGCTCATGAGGCTCGAAGGGGTGCCGCACTCGGAGGTAGCGCGGGTCGCAGCTCGGGCCGACATCGCTGTCGATCAGTTGATGATGGGTGCGTACGGCACGGTCTCGGTCGAGCTGATGGCCACCGGCGTCCCGGTTGTATGCCGAATCCGCGACGACCTTTGGTCCCTCTACCCGAACGACCTGCCGATCGTGAGCGCCGGTCCGGAGTCAATCTACGAGGTACTCGAGCGGTTGATCTGCGAGCCCGCCGGCTGGCCCGCTCTCGGCCGTCGAGGTATCGAGTACGTCCGCCGGGAGCACGAGATGCATGCCGTGGCCGCTCGTGTCCTCGGCGAGTACGGCGTCGAGTCGCGCACCGTCGACGCTGCCTCCGCCGCGTTCTCCAGAGCACGGTAGAGGTCCGTCAGGGTCGCGTCGCGAGGGCGAGGATCTGCTCGTAACGGTCGACGAGGCTCGATCGGTCATGGTGAGCCTCCACGTATGCGCGTCCGGCGGAGCCGAGGCGACTGCAGAGAACAGGATCGGCTGCGAGCCGAAGCACCGCTTCGGCGAGCTCTTCCGCCGATCCCGGAGAAAGACAGATACCTGCGCCGGCGCGTCCGACGAGCTCGGCCGCTTCTCCGCCGACGAGCAACAGCAACGGCCTTGCCGCTGCCATGGCCTCGAAGATCTTGGACGGAATCGCTCCCCTGAAGAGCTCGATATCTCGGAGCGGTACCACGCAGGCGTCGGCCGCGGCGAGGACGCGTGGCATTTCGGACTTGGGCACAGGATCGTAGAACGCGACGTTGTCGAGGCCCCACGCCGCCGCCTTCCCGCGCAGGCGCTCCTTGCCTGCTCCGTCGCCGACGAGGACGAACGCAACGGTCGTATCGCCTCGAAGCCGGCGCGCGGCGTCGAGGACCGTGTCGAGATCCTGGGCCAGGCCGTGGTTCCCGGCATAGAGGACGACGAATGCCTCGTCGCCGCCGAAGCGACCGCGCCACAACGCGGAATCGATGTCGGGACGGAAGAGGCTCGTGTCAACTCCATTCGGAATGAGCTCGAGCTTTGCCGTTGAGACGCCCTGCGCGCGCAGCGCCTGCAAGATCGAATCTGTAACCACGATGACTGTCTTCGCGTTTCGGTAGACGAATCGTTCGAGCACCTCGCCGAGACGGATCACGGCAGGCCTGTCAAGCACGCCGAGAGCGACTGCCGAAGCAAGCCAGAGATCTGCAACGTTGCAGACATATGCGCAGCGCTTCAGCCGGCTGATCGCGAACCCCCCGAGCGCGGGAAAGAGCGGCGGCGTCTCAGCGAAGACAACGTCGGCCGAGCCGGCCGCCAGTCCCCCCAAGATGGAGCTGATCCCGAACGACACGTAGTCCGCGAGCCTCTTGACCGCACGCTTGCTGGGCACGCCGTAGACCCAGGTGCGCACGACGTCGACACCTTCGAGTACATCACGCTTCAGCAGCGCGCCACGATACTCGCGCGGGACAACGCCGCTCGGGTAATGGGGAAACGGCGCGATCACCGTCACGTCGTGCCCTCGGCGCGCGAGCTCCGCGCTGACCTCGGACAGCCGCGTCTGAGTCGCACCCACCTCGGGTGGGAAATACTGCGTCACAATCACGACCCTCATATGAACGGTCGGCGGTCACGAGTCTCGCTCATGTGAGCACCCCCACCCTTGGATTGTTAGTCCAGCGCGCAGTGGCGCGCGCGCGTTCTCGGCGCCCGGCCGGCCGCAACGGAGGGCATGCAGAACGGATGCCTGGCTCGACGACGACCACATTGGGCAGTCTGGCCGACAGGCTGCTCGAGGCGAGCTGGCTCGCAACCGCCGCGACAGTCCCGATCTACTTCAACAGGCTCGATTTCAGGATCTTCGAAAGCGACAAGGCGGTCCTGCTTCGGAACCTGTGTGCGGTGATGGCGGTCGCCTGGCTGGTGAAGGCGGCCGAAGGGAGTCGTTTGTCGCTGCGCGCTGCCCCAGCGAGGCTGGCCCGTGACCCGCTCCTCGCAGCGATCCTGTTCTTCACGGCGACGTACGCGCTCTCGACCCTTGTGTCGATCGCCCCGCGCCAGAGCTTCGGCGGCTCGTTCGTGCGCACCGAGGGCCTCTACACAACAGGCTGCTACGTCTTCGCGTGCCTCGCGGTCGCCGCGAACATGCGCTCGGCTGCTCAGCTCGAGCGGCTAGTCACGGCGATCATTCTCGGCAGCGTTGCCGCCGCCCTGTACGGGATCGCGCAGGCCGCGGGCCTCGACCCGCTGCACTGGACGACCGACTGGAATGGACGAGCGAGCTCGACAGCCGGTAACCCGATCTTCCTCGGCGCGATCATGTGCATGGCCGCCCCGTTGAGCCTTGTGCGGTCCGCAGCAGCAATCGGCCGGGTGCGGAAACCCGGTCCGTGGATCGCAGGCGGCAATCGGGGGTGGAGCGTGCCGCTGGTCGCGGTCGTGCTGGTGGTCGTTCAGTTCGGCCTCTTGGCGTACTTCGTCGGCTCGGGAGCACACAATCGCTGGTGGGCCGCCCAGCCGGTCCTCGGCGCATTCCTGGTACTCGCGTTGGCACTGCCTGCGCTGCCGGGCGGGCGAGGCTTGAGCGCGCTCGCGGCCGGCGGGTTTGCCCTCGCCTTCGCGCTCCAGGTGGCGGCATTGGTGCTCTCGGAGAGCCGCGGCCCGCTGATCGGGCTCCTGGTTGGTTGCGGGGTGCTCGGTCTCGGTGCGGTGGCACGCGCGGGCTCCAGGCGGCTCGGGCGGGCGGCGCTCGTGGTCGCCGCTCTGGCGGTCGCTCTCGTCCTGCTAGCGAACGTGTCCGCATTGCACGTTGGATCAGGGCGGGCCGCGCGGTACGTCGGTCCGCTTACACGGCTGTCTCAAACGGAGAGCGGCACGGGTCGGATCCGCCTCCTCATCTGGCGCGGCTCGCTCGACCTTGCCGTCCATCGCCCGGTCGCCGGACCCGAGAGCGATCACTACCGATGGGTCCGGCCGCTGCTCGGCTACGGACCGGAGACGCTCGCTTACGCCTACGGCCAGGTCTTCCAACCCGAGCTGCTCGTGCTCGAAGGGCGTGGCTCGATCCCCGACCGAGCGCATAGCGCCCTGCTCGACGCGCTCGTCATGAACGGTGTGCTCGGGCTCGTTGCATACCTGCTCGTCTTCAACCTGTTCTTCGCGATCGCGCTCGAACGACTCGGCTTCGTGCACGGGCGCCGGGTGCGCGTGCTTCTCGCGTTCACGGGCTTGATCGGGCTGGTCGCCTATCTCGTCCGCGCGGCCTGGCGCGGCCGGCCGGTGCCGGACGAAGCCGGTTCACCAGTTGCGCCAAGCCTCCTGCTCGGCCTCGTCGCAGCGGTCAGCGCGCACTTCACAGAGGTTCAGTTCGGAATCCCGGTCGTCGCGACGTTGACGTACGTCTGGCTGATCATCGGGGCGACCATGGCGCTCGGCTCGATCAGAGCTGCGAGCGCGCGCAAACAGCCCGAAGCGCCGAAAACCGAGATACCGAGGCTTCAGCTTGCTGCGGCAGCCGGCTACGTGCTCTTGACAGTCGCGGTCGTGTGGCCCTTCCTCGCGTCGAGCCGGTGGGCGCCCGACCTCACGCTTTCCGCAGGGTTTGCGTGGCTTCTCGCGGCCCTTTTCGTTTGGACCTTCAGCCGGCCATCGGGACAGGCCTCCATGCCGCGCGCGCGGCAGGGGTGGTGGATCGCCGCGCTGGCAGCCGTCGCCGCAGGCGCGCTCGTGCTCGTGAACAACGCGCCGATCGCGGCAGACATCTCCTTTCGTCGGGCGCTCGATCTGGAACAGCACGGAAAGCGAGCTCAAGCCATCCCCGCTTTCCAATCGGCGCTGCGCCTCGCTCCGCGCCAGGACGCCTACTACCTCTGGTTTGGAACCGACCTTGTCCAACTCGCACTGGCCCGGCCCATCTCCGGAACGAGCCCCGCCCAACAGATGCGAATCCAGCACCTCATCCACGCGCCCGTTCGGGAGATAGCCGGGCTGGGCCGTAACGGGATGTTCGAAGCAGCACGAGCCGCCTTCGAAAAGGCGCAGCGTCTGGCTCCTGCGGATCCGGACCACTACGCCAACCTGGCGCGGCTTGACCGCTTCAGGGCTGAAACGGCCGGCAGCGGCGAGACGGGAGGGCTGCTCAGGGACGCTGAGCTGTGGTACAAGCGCGCGCTTCGTGCGAGCCCTCGCTCGACCTCGCTCTACCTGGAGCTCGGCTCGACGTACATCGCCGGGCGCAGCTTCGGCGCGGCCGTGAATGCCCTGACGAAGTCGATCGAGCTCGAACCGTCGCCCGAGATGACGGTGCCTCGAGAGGCCCGCGGCGATGCGTACCTCGGGCTCCACGAGTTCAACGCCGCCCTCGCCGATTACCGAACCGCCTTGCAGCGAAATCCTGAGGCGCTCAGCCTCGGCGATCCTCTGGCTCGAGTCACGACTCTCGTGAAAGCCAGGCGAATCGATGGCTTGATCAGGGCGTTTCGCGCGGCCGTTCGCCGGTTCGAAGGGGCGAGAAGCTGGTCCCCGCAAAACCAACTCGGGCTGATCTACGTTCGCCTGCAGCGCCCTTCGGCCGCTGTGATCCATTTCCGCGCGGCCATCAACACGCTTCTGGGAATTCAGGAACGAGCCCGCGCCGCCGGTACCGCGAAGCCGGCGCCAAACCCGAACCTGTGGCGGATCCGGCGAAGTCTCGGAATCGTCTATCTCCAACTCCGGCAGCTCGGGCGCGCCCGCGAGGAGATCGCCGCCGCCGCGGCAATCGCCCCTCCAGAACAGCAGCAAGGCCTCAGGGCGCTGCTCTTGAGGCTGGAGGCCGCGTGATCCCGTCCTCGGAAGTGGGACCGGTGCGTGTCCTGATGATCACCCAGGACCTGAACATCGACCGGCGGATCGTCCAAGAAGCACGAAGCCTCGCGGCTGCTGGATACGAGGTAAGCATCATCAGCCGGGCGGCGGGAACTGAGAATGGCCGAGAAACTGTCGAGGGAATCCCGGTCGAACGAGTCGCCGTCCGCGGTCGCGATCCACGCTTTTCCTGGCTGTACCGGGTCGGAGGAGTCTCCCGAGGAAGCTACGTCGCTGCGGTCTTCGGAGTCTTGATCGGGCGCACGACCTTCCTCCGGCTCGCTCTGCCACAGGCGATCTCGGCTCGTGCCGACGTCTACCACGCGCACGATCTCAGGAACCTCGAGCTCGCATACCGCGCGGCGCAGGCAGCCGGAGGGCGGCTCGTGTACGACGCGCACGAGCTGTTTCCGGAGGTTGCGGCGCTTCCGATCCGCATCAGGCGCAGGGCCTGGGCCCGCCTGGAGCGACGCCTGGCACCGCATGCAGACCTCCTGATCACGGTCAATGAGCTGATTGCACGCGAGCTGTCTCGTCGCCACGGCATTGCTGCGCCTCTCGTGATCCTCAACTGCGCCGACCGGCCGTCCGGGTTCGATCCTCGACCGGGTCGTTACGACCTCATTCGCGAGCGACTCGGGCTCCCGGCAACAACCCGGATCGTCCTTTACGAAGGCGGCTTTTCCGAGTTCCGTGGCTTGGAGAACCTCGTTCGGTCAGCCCGTCTCCTCACCGGCGACGCCGTCTTGGTACTCCTCGGCGAAGGCAGCCTCGAACCTAAGTTGCGCCGACTCGCCGAACGAGAGAGCCGCGGTCGCGTTCACTTCGTCGAACCGGTTCCGCAAAACGAATTGCTGTCGTACGCAGCGTCCGCAGACGTCGGGGTGATTCCGTACCAGCCCGTAGACCTCAACACGTACTACAGCTCGCCGAACAAGCTCTTCGACTACATACAGGCCGCGCTCCCGATGGTCGTCAACGACCTGCCGTATCTCCGTCAGCTCGTGACGCGACACGGACTCGGCGTAGTCGCGGCGCTCCGCAAGCCTTCGGACTACGCCGCAGCGATCAACTCAATCCTCGAGTCGCGGGTTGATCTCGCCCGGTTTCGCGCGAACCTGCGCGAGGTCGCTCCGCGGTATACCTGGGAAAGCCAGGTGCCCAAGTTCCTTGCTGCCTACGCACGCGTCGCGCCACTCATGTAGATCGGCCACCTCTTTCAAGTGGGCGGTGCCGGGGTCGAACCAGCGACTTCCGAACCCGGGCTAACCAGGACGAGCCCGCGGGCGGGCGACGCGGTGGCCGAGGGGCGGCAGGAGCCCCAGCCCGACCGTGGCTCCGAGGGCCAAGACTCTCATCTTCGCGTTACCTCAGCTTGAACCGGTAGACGTGCGTGTCGAGGGGGCCGAACCAGTCGTGGAATCCGTTGTTTGCGACTTTGACCGGTCTGAACGTTTGCCTACCGGGCAGCACTGGGGGCGGCAACGGCTCCTGTACGTACTCGAACAACACCTCCCCGGTGAGGAGCGGCGTACCGTCGTGCTTGCGCGGGAGACCGGTGAAAGCGATCTGGCTTGCCTGCCCCCCGGCGCGCCTGACGGCCACGACATAGAGGGACGTCGAATCTTGGCGGGTCGCGAGCTCGACCCCGGGTGCCGCCGTTCCGACTGTTCCTCCACCGGCCTGGCCGAGGAGGATCGGCTGGACTGCAGGTGAGCTGAGCTCGACTACGAGGGGTCGAATCGCCTGGGTCCAGAACGTCCAATTCCAGCCGAGGCTGTCGTCGGCCGGGCTCATCACTTCGGTGAGCTGCCCTCCGAAGAAGAACAGTCCGCGGGCCCCGTGGATCACGGCTTGGTAGGCCATGAATCGCTCCTCGTGCAGTGTTGGGAAGCGCGGGACGATGTCGGGGTTGCGCTGGGTTGGGATCACGCCGCTCCAGGCAATCTGAAGTGTCATCCAGATCGGCTTTCCACCAGCGGCGGCCACCATCTTCTTCGTGATGTCGCCGACGACGCTGATCTCCTTGTTCGGTTCGTCACTATGCACGCCGGGCGGGTAGGAGACCGGATAGATGTCGGCGCCGGTGATGTCGAAGGCCGGCCGGTAAGGATCGAGCGCGGCAACGGTTCCTCGCGGTGCCTGATTGATCACGACGGGATGCGCGGGATCGAGCGCCTTGAGCTTTTCGTAAGCACGAATCAGACCGCCCGGAGCGACGTGGCCGAGCGCGGGCTCGTCGACTCCGTAGTAAGCGCCGAGTCCAGCGCTTGACTTGAACTCGTTGGTGATCCGTACGAGCAGCTGCTCGACCGGCGATGGTGATGCGCCGAGGTTTCCGACGTTTCCGAGCCGCAGCAAGCAGTGCAGGCCGTGGCCTGCAGCGGCATTCTGCTGGTCGTGCTCGAATGCGATCTGCGCATCGATCGCAGTCCCGCCCCAGGTGTGGCGGCCCGTGCGGATGAAGTTGACACCAGCGGCGGCTACCTCGGCCCAACCATCGTTCCCATTCGGCGCGGTGCGTCCGAGCGGGGGCGCGTCGGCCAAGCCGATCGGAAATACCCTCCGTCCGTCGACCAGAAGACTGCCTGTCGAGCGGTCGATCGTCACATTGGCCATCGGATGCCAGCGTAGCCACGTCAAGCCCGGAGGAGACCGGAGCCGTGACGGCCCCCTCCGAAGCGCTGGGCCAAGGCGCACCGAAAGGGGCCTCTTTTCTTCGCCGCAAAACCCGCTTGGTTGAACCGATGGGCGGTGCCGGGCTCGAACCAGCGACCTCCTGCTTGTAAGGCAGGCGCTCTCCCAACTGAGCTAACCGCCCTAGTACCTAGAGTGCCAGACGCCACAGCGGTCGGCAGCTCCCTCTGGCCTGACGTCAGCTTTGTGAAGAAACGACTACCACTTTCGACCGATAAATGCCTAAACTTGAAGTCGTGCCTGTCTGTGCCGCCTGCGGACAAGAGAATCCGCCCAACGCAAAGTTCTGCCTCGAGTGTGGTGGGTCGCTCGCCGAGCCTGAGCCCGCGCCCGAAGAAGAGCGCAAGGTCGTCACCGCGCTCTTCACCGACATCGTCGGCTCGACGGCGCGCGCGGAGCAGATGGACCCGGAGGACGTCCGGGCAAGGCTCGCGACCTACTACGCCCGACTGCGGACCGAGCTCGAGAGCTTCGGCGGGACGGTGGAGAAGTTCATCGGCGACGCCGTCGTCGCCCTGTTCGGCGCGCCGGTCGCCCACGAGGACGATCCCGAGAGGGCGGTCCGCGCGGCAATGGCGATCCAGCGCGCGGTCGAAGACCTGAACGCGCAGGACGAATGGCTCGACATCCACGTCCGAACCGCCGTGCACACGGGCGAAGCGCTCGTCGTACTGGGATCGGCCGCCGTCGAGGGCGAAGGAATGGCGGCCGGCGACGTGATGAACACCGCCGCGCGGCTGCAGGGCGGTGCCCCGGTGGACGGGATCGTGGTCGGCGAAGCCACGTTCAGGGCGACCGAGGCGGTCTTCGAGTACCGCGAGGCCGAGCCGGTGCAGGCGAAGGGCAAGACGGAGCCGATCCCGATCTGGGAGGTTCTCGGCGAGCGGACCGAGGCCGAGCGCCCGGCTCCGCACACCCCGCTCGTTGGCCGCGCCGACGAGCTGGCGATCCTCTCGGACCTCTGGCAGAAGGTGGTTGACGATCGCAGGCCGCAGCTCGTAACTCTGGTCGGCCCGCCGGGCATAGGCAAGAGCCGCTTGCTCCAGGCACTCTGCGAACGCGTCGAGCGGGAGGGCACCGTCCACTGGGGGCGCTGCCTCCCGTACGGCGAGGGGATCACCTATTGGCCCGTGACCGAGATCTTGAAGAGCGTGACCGAGATTCGGAACGACGACGACCAAACGGCGATCTCGGCCAAGCTCGGCTCTCTTCTCGAGGGCCTCTCGACCAGCGACACGGACGAGCTCAGGACCATGGCTGCCGCGGCGGCCAACCTTCTCGGCGTTGCGACGACACCGCTCGCGACGTACTCGACTGAGGAGATCGGGCAGTCGGAGCTGCACTGGGGAGTCCGGCGCTTGCTCCAGCTGCTGGCGGCCCGGCGGCCGCTCCTGCTCGTCTTCGAGGACCTGCACTGGGCCGAGCCGACGCTCCTCGAGCTCGTCCGGTCGCTCGCCGCCCCAGACGGGGAGCTGCCGATTCTGGTCGTCGGATCAGCCCGTCCCGAGCTCAAGGACTCGGATCCCGCGCTTCTCGAGACCAATGGCAACCGCCGACTGGTGGAGATCGAGCCGCTCGACGAGGACGAGTGCCGCGCGCTTCTCCTCGCGCTCGTCGGCGAGGAGCAGGCGGGAAGCCGGCAGCTCGAGACGCTCTTGGAGAAGGCCGGCGGGAATCCACTGTTCCTCGAGGAGACGGTGAGGATGGTGGCCGATGCCGATCTCGATCCGAGCGCATCCGCGGAAGCGCTCCCGATTCCCGACAACCTGCAGGCTCTGATCGGCTCGCGCCTCGACGCCCTCGGCTCAGGAGAAAAGCGGGTCGCCCAGCAAGCCTCGATCGTCGGCGGGACCTTCTGGACCGGCGCGGTCGCCCACTTGGCGGGCGCGACGGGTGATATCTCGGGCAGTCTCGCGACACTGGAGCGCCGCGACTTCGTCCAGGCTCACGCGCAGTCGACGATCGCCGGCGATCAGGAGTACGGCTTCAAGCACATCCTGATCAGGGACGTCGCGTACGACCGGCTGCCCAAAGGACGGCGGGCGGAGCTGCACGTCCGCTTCACGGACTGGCTATCCGGGCTTCGCGCACCCGAAGGCGAGTTCGTCGAGATCGTCGCCTACCACCTCGAGCAGGCGTGCCAGCTCGCCGGACAGATCGCGCGCAGCCCGATCGAGCCCCCTGTCCTCGAGGCGGCGTCGGCGCTTTCGAGCGCGGCGGACAAGGCTCAGCGGCGCGAGGGCTACCGCGAGGCGGGGCGCTACTACGAGCGCGCGCTGGCGCTGCTCGGTGACGACCATCAGGAAAGGGCGCTCGAGCTTCGACTCCCGCTCGCGCGTACACGAGCCGCGCTCGGCGAGCTGCGGCAGGCTTCCGAGGAGCTGGCCGAGGTTGCGGCAGAAGCGCGCTCGGCCGAGCGGCCGGACCTCCGCTGCATGGCGCTCCTGACGCTCGGCAACATCGACCACCGGCAGAGCCGGGCCTCAGAGGCGCGCAACAGGCTGACCGAGGCGCAGGCGCTTGCGCTCCAGAGCGGCGACCGCTCGCTCCAGGTGAGAGCTGCGTACAGCCTCGCCACCATCCGCGCCGACTTCGACGGGCAGGCCGAGGAGGCCGCCGACGACCTGCGGGCCGCGGTCAGTGTGGCCGAGGAGATGGAGGACCGCACACTCGCCGTCGAGGGCCATCTACGCCTGGGCTTCCTGCTCTTCAACGAAGGCGAGCTCGAGGGCTCGGAGCTGGAGCTCCTTCGCTGCATCGAGCTCGCCGGCGAGCTCGGCGGCCTTCGCGACCAGGCGCGGGCGACGTTCCTGCTGGGTCTCGTCAAGTACTACCGCGGCGACGCGGACGAGGCCGAGCGCCTGAACCTGCAGGCCCGCGACTGGCTCGAGCGAACGGGCGAGTCCTACTTCCAGCTGCAGAACTTCCGCGCCCTCGGGGTCTACGCGTTGGCGCGGGACGAGCTCGAGGAAGCCGAGCAGCGGTTGCGGAAGGCGATTCCGATCGCAGTCGAGGAAGGAGGCCGCGAGGTGCTCGAGGTCTACCGTTCCCTGATCGAGACTCTGGTCCGGCAGAACCGCGGCTCGGACGCCGCGACGCTACTGGAGTTCGCATGGCGCACAGTCCCGGCGGAGGATCTCGTCGCGCAGGCGTACGCCCTGCTCGCCCGCGGTGCGGTGAGCGTGGGAGAGGACGACCGGCAGGCCCTCGACCTCTACGCGGAGGCGATCGACCTGCTCGACCAGCAACGCCGGCTGATCGAGGCCGCCGACGCGCGGATCTTGTTTGCGGCCGCGTTGAGGCACTTCGGCGAGTTCGACGACGCGTGCTCGCAGCTCACCATCGCGCGGGAGGCTTTCGACCGCATGGGAGCCTCGGGCCCGTGCGCGCAGATCGAAGACGAGCTCGAGAAGATCACGAGCGGGACCGGACAGCCCGGTCCCGCTCGCTCGATCTAGTTAGTCGTTTACCACCAACCGCCTGGATCGACGTAGTCGGGCGGCAGGCTGGTGTAGTCAGGCATTGCGATGTCGGCGCCGAGGGTCGGCGTCGACGGGAGGCTCAGCATGGTCACGGGCGCGAAACCTACCGGCTGGCAGGCTGACCCCTCGCCATTGAAGCATTCGGTGGCGAGTGTCAAGTCTGCGCACTCGGCTGGGCTCTGGCCGCTTACGGAGAAGTTGCCGGAGGCGCCGTTCACGCGTCCGTGCTGGTCGATCGAGCACCTGTCGTCGGGCGACGTGGTCGACGGGGCCGTTGGGGCGTCCGTCGGCACGGGCTGCTGATGCGCCTCCCCGAGGAGAGTCGAGTCCTGAGATGCGTTCGGGTTCGACGCGCTCATTGTCGTGGACTCGTCGATGTTCTCCCGGTTGATCACCCCGCCTACCTGGCTATGGCCACAGCACGTGGGGTCGGTGCTCTGCCTCTGGAAGCTCGTGGCGATCGGGCTCTTCGCCCGCTGCACGAGGTTCTCGTGCGCGGTGTCATGGTTCTGGCCGACCCCGTTGGGGTTCGTCTGGTGGATGACTCCTTCCTGGCCGTTGCTGAAGTTGCCCTGCGACTGCGAGCTCGACGCATTCGTCGTCGTCTGGCGCTCGCCGATCGCCTGCTCCAGGTGCGAGTCGTTCTTCCCGCCGTTCGGATTGTCCTGGGTGACCTTCGCGCACTGGTTGGCATTCTTCTGCGGGTCGAGGGTGTTCGTAGAGCAAAGCGGCTGAGGGTTTGTGTTCTGCGTCTGCGTTCCAGCGTTGCCCGACTCGTCCTGGCCGAGCGACTGGTGCACGTGCGAGAAGTTGTCGCTGCCGGTCACGGTCTGGCTAACGTTGGCGAGCTGGTAGCCGTCCTGGCTCTGCGGATCCCCCGTTGACGTGGCTTGCTCGATCGTCTGGTCGACCTGCGCCTGGTTCCGCTCGGTCGCTTTCTGCGTGACCTCGGCATCCTGGCTCGCTGTTTGTGTCGGACCCGCGCCTTGGTCGGTGGTCATGTCGACGTCAGCGGAGTTTCGCTGGCCCTCCTGCCCGATCGTGCATTTCTCGGTCGACCCCGGCTCAGTCGTGTCGCGGATCTTGCAGCGAGCCTTGTTGTTCTCGCCCGACTGCATGATCACGCACGTATTCGAGGACGCGTCCGTGCCAGACGCCGGGGGCTGGCACTCGAACTTGTTCTGGCCGCCTGGATCCGACATCTGGACGACCTTCGTCGAAGTTGTGCAGTTCCAGCCGACTCCCGGACAGTTCGGCCCGGCGTAGTTGTTCAGACCTGACTGCCAGGTCACTGTCGCCGGATCGACGCCGATCGACGTCAGGTAGCTCGTGATCGCCGCCGGGCTCGAGAGATCTATGCCCGGCGTCGTCCCGGCTCCCGCTACGCCCGATACCAGCAGGAGTGGCAACGCCAAGACTGCGGCTATGACGACCGCACGTATTGCTTTCCGCACCATTCTTCCTCCCCCTTGCGTGATCTTGCGTCCCGCTGCCGCAGCCTTTCGCCGGGACGAACGAAACCTCAGGCCTGAGGAGGCAATCCCCACGGAACCTCATTTCAAAACGGGCTCCTAGCGAGTCTTGGGGAATATCCGTATTGACAAAAAGTGCCCCCGACGGGATTCGAACCCGTGCTACGGCCTTGAAAGGGCCGTGACCTAGGCCGCTAGTCGACGGGGGCGCGTCGCATCAGGATAACCAGATGGGGGGTTAGGAGGAGAGTGCGCGGAAAACGCCGCAAAGGGTGGACACGGTGTGTCCGGGAAGGGTCAGGCGGCGCGAGGTTCGCAGCAGCTGCAGGTCCTAGGAAAGCCCAAGCTCAGCCAGGGTGCAACTAGCTATGAAGCGCCTCGTCTAAGGAATCGAGATGTCGTCGATCGGAATCAACGCCGGCACGTCGAGTCGGCGTGGACTTCGCGCCGGGCCCTTCGACG
>JBARRQ010000024.1:0-4022 GCA_049644305.1 Gaiellaceae bacterium | reverse complement strand
ACGAAGAGCGCGAGCAGCGCAATCCCGTGCCGCTCGATGAGGCGCGCGATCGAGGTCATCCCGTGAACTCGGCGGTCCCCCGCACCTCGCAGCCGCCCGTGCCGCCGTCGTAGACGTGGAGGTTGACGGTGGTCACGCCGGCCCCGTTGGCGAAGACGAACTGGCCCTCGATTCGAACGTTCTTGAAACCGAAGTCCCGCTCGTTGGTTGGCACGGTGGTGTCCAGAGAGGTGCCGCTCGCGTAGACGGTGGTGCCATTGCTGTAGATCCAGTTCAGGGTCGCCCCGTCGGGCCCGGTGTTGACGAACGAGACGAGTGTCGCACCGGCGTTGCAGTTGACGCCCATGTGCAGGAAGGGAAGGGGTCCGTTGAGGTCGTGCACGCTCACGTTGGGCGCGTCGATCACGATCGGAAAGACTGGCGAGGTACAGGTCACCGCTCCATCCGCACCGATCGCCGAGATCGCCTTGGTGAAGCCGCATGAGTCGGTCACGCGCCGTTGGTAGCCGGACGCCGCAATCCCTCCCAGCTGGTCGGCGTTGGTGGCTTTGGTCGCGTTCGTGGCGTTGGTGGCGTTCGTCGCGTTGGTCGCGTTGGTGGCGGTCGTCGCGCTCGTGGCGCTGTCGGCATGCACGGCCGACGGCACCTGACCGAGGCTCGACTCGAGCACGTTCGCGCCCGTGATCGAGTCGTTCGCGACCTTGGCGCCTGTCACGGCGCCGTCCTTGATCTTCGGGTTCGTGACGGCGTCTTTCTTCAACTGCTTCGCGCCGATGATGTTCGCGGGATAGCCCGTCGCCGCGTAGGTCGTCCCGCCGAGCGCCACGAAGAGCGCCACGAGTGCGATCCCATGCCGTTGGACGTATCTGCCGATCCTTCTCATTTGCCTTCCCCCTCTCATTGCGCGATTGCTTCGATGACTCGTTCGAACGACAGCTCCGCGCGTAGCGCGGCCTCCCTGACCGCTTCGGCCGAGGCGGCCTCGTACAGGTAGAAGCAGGTTTCGTCCTCCGGAACGAAGAGCGAGCTCAGGTAGCTGACCGGCGTTCCCTCCCGGGTGAGCTCCTCGGCGGCAAGACGGGCGTTCTCCGCGCCGGCCTCGACGGCGGCGCCGTCCGTGCGCGAGAGGTAGAGCTCGACCAGGTACTCGGCCATGGCGTCGACGCTACGCCGGTGCAGCCTCGGGGGAAATCCTGGAAACCCCTAATCTTTTGGCCCGAAACGCGAGACAGCCCCGGTCTCCCAGGGCTGTCTCGGTGATCCCCGCTGCGAGAGCGCTGTTACGGCAGCGGCTTGTACGCCACGTTGTTGTCCTCGTTGCTCTCGGCGAGGACGTTGAGCGCGTCGACCTTGACCACCAGGTAGTGGTCGGTCGACGGAGCCGAGCCCGTGCAGATCGTGACCTGCGCGGTCGCCCCGGGAGCCAGGGTGCCCTGGGAGAACGTCGAGCCACCGGCCGGATCGCCGGTGATCGGGTTGTAGGCGGTATCGGGCTCGTAGTAGCCCTGAACGATCACGCCCGTGAGGTCGGCGGTCGTCGTACCGATGTTCTTCACCGTCACGACGCAGGCCGAGAGATCGCCGTTCGGGTAGTCGATTGACGTGATCGTCAGGTCCGGCCCGGGCAGCGGCGCGTAGCCGACGTTGTTGTTCTCGTTGCTCTCGGGCAGGACATCGGTCGCGTCCACCTTGACGACCAGGTAATGGTCGATCGGAGGAGCCGAGCCGTTGCAGATGGTGACGTCGGCGCTCGCACCCGGAGCCAGGGTGGGCTGCGAGAACGAAGCCCCACCGGCCGGGTCGCCGGTCGTCGAGTTGTAGGTCGTGTCCGGCTCGTAGTAGCCCTGCACGACCACGCCCGAGAGGTTCGCCGTGCCCGTGCCGATGTTCTTTACGGTCACCGTGCAGGCCGAGAGATCGCCGTTCGGATAGGCGATCGAGGTGATCGTCAGGTCCGGCGCGGGGAGAGCCTTGTAGGCGACGTTGTTGGTCTCGTCGCTCTCCGCGAGCGCATCCGTGGCGTCCACCTTGACGACCAGGTACTTGTCGCCTGCAGGGGCCGAGCCGGTACAGATCGTGACGTCGACGCTCGCACCAGGGGCGAGGGTCGGCTGCGAGAACGTCGTTCCGCCCGCCGGGTCGCCCGTGGTCGAGTTGTACGTCGTGTCCGGCTCGTAGTAGCCCTGCACCACCACGCCCGAGAGGTTGGCGGTCCCGGTGCCGATGTTCTTCACGGTCACGGTGCAGGCCGAGAGGTCGTTGTTGGGGTACGCGATCGAGGTGATCGTCAAGTCAGGACAGTTGACGGTGATCGTCGCCGTCTGCGATGTGGCGCCGCCGTTCTTCTTCGTCGTCACGGACGCCGTGTTGCTGACCGTGCCGCAGGTGGCGGCCGTGGTCGGACTGACGATGTGAACCGAGAACCCGCTCGGCATGTGCGACACGAAGCACCGGAGAACGCCCGACGAGATCGCACACGCGCCCGGTGGCGCCGAGCTGATGCTCCAGCTGGTGCCGCTGTTCGCCGGCAGCGTGTCCGTCACCAGGACGTCGGAAGCAGGCGGCTTCGCGAGGTTGCTGACGGTGATCGTGTAGCCGATCTGGTCGCCGGCGTTGGCGGTGCCCGCGTCGGCCGTCTTCGTGATCTGGACCGCCTTTGGCACCTGCGCGGCTTGCGTCGTGCCGGGCCCGAGCAACGCAGCTGCGACGAGCCCGAAAACGACGAGGAGCGCAACCGAGCCGCAGCGCCCGCAATTCCGAGGTCTCACGGGGAGCCTCCTTTCAGTTAGGAGAGCTCGACGCTACGCCCGCGCGGCCCTGAGTGAAATCCTGGAAACCCCTAATCATTTGGCGCGCGCGAGGCGGCGCGCGAGTTGCCCCCGAGAGCGGATGCCGAGCTTGGCGTAGGCGTGCGTGAGGTGGGCCTCGACCGTATGCACGCTCACGACCAGGTTCTGGGCGATCTCCTTGTTGGAAAGCCCTTCCACCGCGAGCTCGGCCACCCGCTGCTCCGAGGGCGTCAGCTGGCCCTCCTGCTGGGGCCGCCGCGCGGCGATCCGGCCTAGCTCGGAGCGGGCGTCCTCCGCCCAGCCGCTCGAGCCGATCTCCTCGAACGCCTCGGCGGCTTGCTCGAGAGCCTTCCTGGCCGCCGCCCAGCGTTTGCCCCGGCGCTGGGCGCGGCCGAGCAGGAGCAGCGTCCGCCCTCGGTCGAAGCGGAGACCAAGCTCTCCGTAGTCGTCCGCCGCCTGCTCGAGCGCAGCAGCCTCGTCCTGCCCGGAAGCAAGCTGGACAAGAGCTCTGCAGCGCTTCGCGGTGGCCAGTCCCCAAGGATGCTCCTGCTGTTTGGCGACCTCCTGCAAGCGGTCGGCGACCTGCAGTGCCTCGTCAGGCTCGCCGAGCTCTACCAGTGCCTCGACCAGATCCGGCGCGACCGGGAAGGCGCCCGGCTCGTCGATCCCCTCACGCCGCGTGTGCTCCCACACCGCGCGCAGGCTCTCGGCCGCCCGTTCCGGCTCGTGCGCGAGCAGCGCGGCGAGGCCTCGTGCCCGCAGGGCCTCCAGCACCTGCCAGCGCACGCCGATCGGCTCGCCGCCCTCGATCGCCGCTGCCGCCCACCGCTCGGCCTCGTCCGGCAGGCCGCGGAACGCGGCGAGCAGGGCGCGTGAGCGCTCGTACGTCGGGACGACCACCAGTCGTGCGGCCGATTGGCCCCACTCGTCGAGCAGCCGCTCCGCTGCATCGAGCTCGCCCGCGCGAAGCTCGACGTCGCAGAGATTCACGCGCTGCAACGCGTACGAGACTGCCTCGCCTCGCTCGTCCGCCAGTTCGAGCAGACCCGTGAGAACCGTTCGCGCCTGCGCCATGTGGCCTCTCCACGCGAGCCGAAGGCCGGCGATCTGCTCGGGAGCCTCGCTGATGTAGGAGGCGGAGTCGGAAGTAGAGCGGAAGCGCTGGCACACGTCGTCCACGGGGCGTCCGGTAAGTGCGCGCGCCCACGCCAGCCCCTGCAACGCCATCCGCTC
>JBARRQ010000023.1:0-107013 GCA_049644305.1 Gaiellaceae bacterium | reverse complement strand
GTCGAAGTTCGCGACGAGGTGAACACGGCCGTCCTCGCTGGATCCGAGCACGACCGCGGCAGGCGCGCGCTCCTGCTTGATCCGGTCGGACTCCGCCAGTAGCGCATCGACGTCCACCCCGGTCGCTCGGCCGACGTAGACATTGACGCCACCGATCTCCTCCTCACGGCTCGGCTCCAGGCGCACCTTGCGCGGCTCCTCCCTTCTTCCGCCTTCCTTGCGTGCCCGCTCGAGCTCGCCGCGAAGCTCGTCCACTTCTCTCGCGCGCGCGTTCAGCAAGGCATAGGCCTCGCCCGACGTCACCGCCTCGATCCGGCGCACTCCCGAGCCGACCGAGCTCTCGGAGAGGATCACGAACGGCCCGACCTCGGCTGTCGCGCGCACGTGCGTGCCCCCGCAGAGCTCGCGCGAGTAGCCGGCGATCTCGACGAGCCGAACCTCGTCGCCGTACTTCTCGCCGAAGAGCATCATCGCGCCGAGGCGGCGCGCTTCCTCGATCGGGACGATGAAAGCGCGGACGGGCACGTTCGCGAAGATCCGCTCGTTGACCCGCCGCTCTACCTCTGCCCGCTCCTCCGCGGTGAGGGCCTGCGGATGCGTGAAGTCGAAGCGCAGCTTGTCAGGCCGGACGGCGGAGCCGGCCTGCCGCGCGTGGTCGCCGAGGACGTCCTGGAGCGCCTTGTGGAGGAGATGGGTACCCGTGTGGTTCGCCATCGTCGGGAAGCGAACCGACCATGGAACGACCGCGCGAACGCGCATACCCGCCGCAAATCCCTCGCCCGCGAACGTCAGCACCTGGTCGTCGTCCGGTAGGCGCGTCGCGGCAAGCAGCTCTGCGCGCGCTCCCGTCTCCTCGTTCTCGATGTAGCCGGTGTCCGACACCTGCCCGCCGCCCTCCGGGTAGAACGGAGACTGCTCGAGCTTCGCTTGGAAACGGCCGTCGCCGAGATCCTCGTAGGCGAGAATCGCGGTCAATACCTCGGTTTTCTCGTAGCCGACGAACTCGCTCCGAACATCGCCGCTCACCCGCACTTCGACGTCCGGTGCCGCCGCGGGGCGCGAGCGCTCGCGCTGCTCCTCCATCAGCTGACGGAATCCGTCCACGTCGACGGCGAGGCCCCGCTCGCGGGCGAGCTCCTCCGTCAGCTCGACGGGGAAGCCGTACGTGTCGTGCAGCCGGAACGCGTCCTCGCCGGAGATCCCATCGCCGCGGACTACCTCCTCGAACAGTCGAAGTCCCCTGGCCAGCGTCTCCGAGAAGCGCTCCTCTTCCTCGAGCAGCACGCCCTGGATCTCGTCCCGGCGCTCCCGCAGCTCGGGGTAGGCCTCGCCTATCTGCCCGACGACGACCTCCGCGAGACCGCCGAGGAACGGCGTCTCGAGCCCGATCCGGCCCGCCTGAAGCACCGCGCGCCGGACGATCCGCCGCATCACGTAACCGCGCCCCTCGTTCGAGGGCGTTACCCCGTCGGCGGCGAGGAAGGTCATTCCGCGCCCGTGGTCGGCGAGGATCCTGTGGGCTTTCGTCGCCTGCTCGCTCTCGCCGTATGAGACGCCGGACTGCTCGGCGATCCAGCCCATGATGGCCTGGTAGCCGTCCGTGTCGTAGACCGAGTCCACCTGTTGCAGGATCCGAGCGGCGCGCTCGAGCCCCATTCCCGTGTCGATGTTCTGTTTCGGCAGCGGCGTCAGCGAGCCGTCGGCGTGTAGCTCGAACTCCATGAAGACGAGGTTCCAGAACTCGAGGAACCGCTCACACTCGCAACCCGGTGTGCAATCGGGCCGCCGGCAGCCGACGTCCTCGCCCCAGTCGTAGAAGATCTCCGAGTCGGGCCCGCACGGCCCGGGGCCGCCGACCGACCAGAAGTTGTTGGCACGCGGTAGACGGACGATCCGCTCCGGCGGCATGCCGACTCGCTCCCAGTGGGCGATCGCAACTTCGTCCTCGCCGAGCCCGAGCTCGGGATCGCCGGCGAAGACGCTCACCCAGATCGGGTCTAGCTCGAGCTTCATGTGATCGAAGAGGAACTCCCAGGCGAGCTCGATCGCGCCTTCCTTGAAGTACTGCCCGAACGAGAAGTTCCCGAGCATCTCGAAGAAGGTGAGGTGGAAGCCGTCGAGGCCTACCTCGTCGATGTCGGGCGTGCGGAACACCTTCTGCACGGTCGTCAAGAAAAGCGCCGGCGGCTCTTCGAGGCCGAGGAAGAACGGCATCAAGGGCTGCATCCCGGCCGAGACCAAAAGCGTCGAACGGTCGTCCGCGCGCGGGATCAGGGAGGCCGAAGGCCTGAACGTGTGATCCTTCGACTCGAAGAAGGCGCGGTATCCGGCGCGGAGCTCGGCGGTCGAGCGCATCGACGCCAGATTATCCGCCTCGGCCGCGCCTCCGAGATCCGGCCGCCGCACGCACTCGCTCACTCGTTCGCGGTGGCGGGAACGAGTGAAGTTCCACAAGTTGGACCGGCGCGCCGCCGATCTTGCGAAGAAGCGGTCGCCGCCCGACCGCTGCCGCAATGACAGCAGCCGCACATTCTGGTCGCAGCGCCGGCCGGCCCCGCGCCAGAGCTACGTACCGGCGGTCGCGCGCTCGTCGGTCTCTTCGGCGGCGATCTCGCCGCGGATCTTCTCCAGGGACCGGCGGATCAGACGGGAGACGTGCATCTGCGAGATGCCAACCTGCTGGGCGATCTGAGACTGGGTAAGGCCCTCGAAGAACCGCAGGTGCAGGATCTTCCGCTCGCGCTCGTCGAGCACACGAAACCCCGGCGCCAGCACCGCCAGGTGCTCTGAGACCTCGTACCGAGGCTCCTCGGTGCCGAGGGACTCGAGGGGATCAAGTTCGCCCTCCTCGTCCTGGCTCGAGCCGGCCGAAAGCGACAACGAGCTGTAGGCCCGGCCACTCTCGAGAGCTTCGAGCACCTCTTCGTCCGTCACCCCCGCAGCCTTGGCGAGCTCGGGAATCGTCGGCGAGCGGCCGAGCTGCACGGTCAGCTCCTCCAGCAGCCGCGAGAGCTGGATGTTGAGCTCCTGGAGGCCGCGTGGAACGCGCACCGACCACCCTCGGTCGCGGAAGTGGCGCTTGATCTCGCCGATGATGTTCGGCGTCGCGTAGGTCGTGAGCTCGACCCCGCGCGCGAGGTCGAAGCGGTCAATCGCCTTGATCAGCCCAATCGCGCCGATCTGGACGAGGTCCTCGAGCTGTTCGCCGCGGTACGCGTACCGCCGGGCGAGCGATCGAACGAGCGACATGTATTGCTCGATCAACTGCTCCCGCGCGGAGAGGTCGCCGGACTCGTGGTAGCGCCGAAGCAGGACCTTGTCGCTCTCGGGCATCAACCGCCCTCCTGCTTTTCGACCCGTTTTCTCAGCTCGAGCCAGCCGTCCTCATCGAGCGTGTAGTCGTCCACGACTGTGTCCAGGATTCGCCGCAGGTCTACGCGGTCGCCGGGCTCACGCTCCAGCTCGGGGCGCAGGCGCTCGTCCGAGAACGGCCCGACCGAGGCGCGGATCGCCCCGTCCTCGACGGCAAGCCTGACGGTGACCTGTCCGTTGCCCACAGCCGAAGCCCGCTCGAGGACCGCGTTGAGCGCCGTCTCGAGATCGTCGAGGCTTTCGAACGAGAGATTCAGCCGTGCGACGAACCCGCCGAGCACGAGGTGCGCGACCTCGTGAAACGGCTCCTCCCCCGGAATCGTGAGCGTGATCTCGTCGCCGGTCATCTGACCCCCACTTCAAACGCCGGAGCCGCCTGCGCGGTTCCGGCTGGATCTTCGAAGGCGATCGTCCCGGCGCCGACGACGAGGTCGCCTTCGTAGAGCACGGCGGCCTGTCCGGGCGCGACGCCGTAGGCAGGCTCGTCGAGCAGGAGACCGAAACCGTTCTCGGTTCCGACGACGTCGGTTGCGACGGCCGGCGAGCCGTAGCGGAGCTTTGCCTCGGCGCGCTCAACCGGAACGTAGAGCCTGCCGCGCACCTCGACGTCGCGCCTGGCCAGCGCTGCGCGGGGACCGACGACGACGGTGTTCGTTCGTGGATCGCTGCGAAGGGCGAACAGGGGCTCACTGGCTGCAACGCCGAGACCCCGCCGCTGGCCAGGTGTGAAGCGCCAGAAGCCGTCGTGCCGGCCGATCTCGCGTCCTGCTGGGTCGACGAGGGGGCCGTCGGCGGCTGACAGACCATGGCGCTCCAGGAACGAGCGGTAGTCACCGCCGGCGAGGAAACACGCCTCCTGGCTCTCGGCGCGCCCCGCCGCGCTGAGCCCCGCCCGCTGGGCCTCGGCACGAGTCTCGCCCTTCGTTTGCTCCCCCAGCGGGAACCAGACCTGCTCGAGGAGACGCGGGTCGAGCCGCGCCAGCATGTACGACTGATCCTTGAGCGCGTCGACACCGCGCGCGAGGAGCAACCGGCCCTTGTGCTCTCGCGCGCGGGCGTAATGGCCCGTCGCCAGCCGCTCGGCGCCGGCGCGTCTCGCGAATGCGAGGAGCTCGGCGAACCGGAAGCTCCCGTTGCAGCGGATGCACGGGTTCGGGGTTTCACCCCTCGCGTAGCCGCGGACGAACGGCTTCACCACCGAGCGCCTGAACTCCTCACGTAGGTCGAGCGTCACGTGCGGAAGTCCGAGCGAGTGGCAGGTTGCGCGCGCCGCGAGCACAGCGTCGGGGGAGCAGCAGGCACGGTCCGCATCAGGTCCCTGCGGATCGAGCCAGAGGCGCAGAGTGACGCCAATCGCGTCCGGGCCCGCGCGCAGAAGCGCCACCGCACTGTCCACTCCGCCGCTCATGGCTACCGCGACGCGACCCGGCTTCGGAGCGGCCCGGAAGACCGGCCCGAGAGCGTTCGCCAGCGCGTCTCCCGCCAGCTCCTCCCCTCGGACGGCCGCCGCCTCGAGCAGGGTCATGCCTTCGAGCGGCAGCTCGAGCCCCTCGGCCTCCGCGCCGATGATCCGGTCGCGGTCGACGACCAGGCGCACCATGGCCCAGCGCCCGTCGCGCGAGGCATCGCCTACGACCTCAACCATGTTGTCAGGCTAACGGGGAACGGGGGAGCCACGTTGGCTCCCCCGTCACCGGCTCCACCCTGCCGTTCTCCCGGGCCCGTTGCGAACCTGGACTAGCCAGGTGGGTGCCGCGTCGCCTCCGGCGCTCGCGCCTCGGGCTGAACAACAGCTCCCTCTGCGTTGATGTTGGTTCAACATTGAGAACCCGGGCCACGCACAGGGTCGAGCTCTCTCACTGTACCGCGGTTCCGGCGAAGACCCAGCGGATCTTCTGGACGCCGTCCAGGCCGAGCCTCTCTGTCAGCCTCGGCGTCAGCTCGAACTTCCGCCCAGGCGGGACCGGCCTGCGCTCGATCACCTGCGTGAGGATCTGCGGGCTGTCCTTGTAGGCGATGTACAGCTTGATGCCACACGGGAGGACCGAGTCGGTGACCCCGATCGTGTCCGGCTGAACGACGATTCCGCAGTTCGTTCGGCGCCCAAAGCGCTCGGGCGTCGCACCGGCGAGACTCTCGCGCCAACGACCTCCGTCCAGCAGTACCGGCTGGAGGAGGCTCTGTGTCTTCGCACCGCTCCCATGGGGTGTCAGTGCCAACGCGACGATCGCCGCCAGCAGCGCGATCGCGGCGAGCGCTACCTCCCGCTGTGCGAGCGCCGGGGTCATCCGGCTTCGCGACTCTGTGCAAGGGTTGCTCCGAAGGCGTCACGGACGAGCGGGTCGAAGTCCACAGGGAGGTCCCCGGACGCGTTCGCATACTCACGGAGGTTCATCAGGAGAAGCGCCCGCTCCTCGTGTCGCGCCGGGTTGTCTCCTCGACTCTCGTTTGCGATTCGCTCGAGCTCCCAGATGTTCCACTCCCGAGGGCTCTCGGTGCGCGGTACGAGCGGCACGACAACCTCCGGCTCTGGCTCGGGTTCAGGCTCGGGTTCGGGTTCGGGTTCGGGCTCGGGTTCGGGTTCGGGTTCGGGCTCGGGTTCGGGTTCGGGTTCAGGCTTCGGCTCCGGCACGGCTTCCAGCACGGGCTCGGGCTGCGGCTCGGGTGTGAGGTCGAGCTCGGGCGGGGGCTCGGGCTCCGGCTCGTCCGGCACAGGCTCTGCCTGGGGCGCTCGTTCGGCTTCCGGCTCCGCAAGGGATTCTTCGCTCGAACCCTCGCCGGCCTGCTCGAGCGGCTTAGCAGGTATCGCGTCCAGCGGGTCCGCAGCCGCACCGCCGGCGAGCTCCGCGCGACGCGTACGTCCTGATCGCGCCTCGGTCCGTTCCACGAGCGCCACCAACAGCCAGGCGCAGAACATGACGAGGCCGATCCAGAGCGGCGCAAGACGAGCCAAACCGACAGCGGCGGCAACGAGAACGAGAAAGCTCGCCTCGAGGAGGAAGCGGATCAGCGTGATCCTCAGCCTCATGTGCCCGTCTCCTCGGGCTCGTCAGGGCTACGCGGGCCGAAGAGATCTGACACCTCCTCTGAGGCCCGGTTCGGCTCGGGGGCTGAACGGCGCGGGAGCAGCTTGACGTGTCGAGGCGGTGATGGTGCAGCGGACTCGAGCTCCGGCGTGCGGCGGCGCAGGAACGATCGCATGCGGCGGCGACGTGCCGGAGCCTCCGGCTCTCCGTATTCAGGCGCGGGCTCGTCGACCACCGGCTCGGCGACCGAGGGCGGCTCTTCCTCGACCTCCTCGACCGGCTCGCTCTGGCTCATCGGCAGCCGAGCCGAGGGCGGAGCAACCACCGTTCCCTCGTCGGGGTGAGGTCCGAAAACGCGTTGCGGCCGCATGTCTTCCTCGCGGAGCGAGTCAGATAGCAAGTAGGAGAGAGGCGACCGGTCGATCCGCTCCGCCGTGACCTCGGCCAGAGCAACGAGAAGCCACGCGGCGGCCATCACGATCACGATGAAGAGCGGCCGCAGATCTGCGAGGCCTGCGCCCAGGGCAAGCAGGATCAGAAAGAGCGCCTCGAGCGCAAACCGGACTCCGAGCCGGCGCGGGAGCACGCTGAGAGCCTAGCCGTCGTCTTGGCCGTCGCCCTCCGCCTCGGTCCCGTGCTCGGGACCGGCGTCTTCAGCCACGGGCGGAGACGGCGGTGAAGGGCCAGGCGAGACAGGTGCCGAGAGCGGCGGTTCTGAAATCTCCTCGACTCCCGCCCTCGGCTTGGCGCTGCGCGGTTCCTCTTCTGGAGCGCGGAGCGACTCTCGTTGCTCGCGGCCGCGGCTCGCGTTGGCCGCGGCCTCCGCGGCGTCGGCGATCGACTGAGCGACGCTGCCGACGCGTTCATCGCCGAGACCGGCCGCGCCGAGAAGTTGCTCAGCGCCTTCCTGGGCGCGGTGGATGATCGTGCCCGCCTGCGCGCGGGCCCACTCGAGGGTTTGCTCGACCTCGGCCCGGGCCGAGTTCGTCAGCTCCGTCGCCTGATGACGCGCCTGCTCGAGGAGACGGGCGGCACGGGACTCGGCCTCCTTGATCTCCTGCGCCGACTGCTGCTGGGCGTCCTGCACCGTCTGGCGGGCCTCGGCTTTCGCCGCGTTCAGCATCTCGGCGCGCTGGCGCTCGCTCTCGCCTCGATAACGCTCGACCTCGCCTTCGCGCTCCTGAAGCTCATGCTGGCGCCGGGTGACCTCCTCCTCCGTGCGGCGCAACTGGGCAGCGGATGCGTTCTGAGCGTCGCGCTCGATCGTGTCTGCCATTTCCGCGGCGGCACGGATCAGGTGAAGGGCATCCATGCGCACGGCGTGGCCCGTCGGCTCGATTCCGCTCTGGCCTGCGGCCTGAAGCACGCGGAGCTGAACCTGGAGCTGCGTCGTGTGGCGCCGGAAGGCCTCGAAGGCCTCGCGAACCTTGTCCCGGTCGTACCCGTCGGCCGCGCCCGGCAAATCTTCGACCCGCGGCAGCGACGTGAGCGCCGGGGTCGCCCGAGCCGAAGCCCTACCTTGACCTTCCGTTGCCATGCGCCTCCTCGCCCTCCTGCTCGACGTGCGGGACTCAAGTATGACTGCTGAACCGGCGTCTGAACACCGGGACGTTAGGGCTCTCCATCCTGCGGAGAGAGCCGAATTCCAAGCTCGGCCAGCTGATCCTCCTCGACAGGTGAGGGCGCGCCGCTCATCGGGTCCACGCCAGCCTGGTTCTTCGGGAAGGCGACCGTGTCGCGAAGGTTCGACTCCTGTGCGAGCACCATCAACATCCGGTCGATGCCGAAGGCAATCCCACCGTGCGGCGGCGCTCCCATCCGGAGAGCCTCGAGCAGGAAGCCAAAGCGCGCCTTCTGCTGGTCGGGCGTGAGCTCGAGCACGTCGAAGACCCGTGCCTGGAGCTCGGATTCATGGATCCTGACAGAGCCGCCGCCGAGCTCTTCGCCGTTCCCGACCAGGTCGTAGGCGATCCCAAGGGCGGCGCCGGGGTCGGACTCGAGCAGCGCCTCCGACTCCGGCGTCGGCCTCGTGAATGGATGGTGCTGCGCGGTCCAACGCTGCTCCTCCTCCGACCACGCGAACAGCGGGAAGTCGGTGATCCACACGAACTGCCAGACGGTGTCCGGGATCAGCCCGAGCCGCTCGGCGAGGTGCTGGCGTACCGCGCCCAGTACCCGCGCCACCACGTCCGGCTCGTCGGCTCCGAAGAGAACCGTCGAGCCAGGCTCGGCCCTGATTGCCTCGAGCTCGGGCTCGGACAGAAACTTGAGGATCGGTGACCGGGGCTCGCCTTGCTCGTCGTGCACGACGTAGGCCAGGCCCTTCGCGCCCCATGTCTTCGCGAACTCCTCAAGATCGGCGAGCTCCGCACGCGAAAGCTCCTGCGGCGCGGTCAAGAAGCGAACTGCCGGAGCCCCCGCGAAGACGTTGAAGCCGGAACCGCGCGTCTCGGCGGTGAAGTCGCGTATCTCGAGGCCGTAGCGCAAGTCGGGCTTGTCGGTCCCGTAGCGGAGCATCGAGTCCGCGTAAGACATTCGAGGGAACGGCGTCTCGAGCTCGCGATCGAGGCACTCGCGCCAGACGTCGGTCAGCATCTGCTCCATCAGAGCAATCACGAACTCGACGTCCGGGAAGGCCATCTCCACGTCCAGCTGCGTCAGCTCCTGGACCCGGTCGGCTCGGAGATCCTCGTCCCGGAAGCACCGTGCGATCTGGAAGTAGCGTTCGAAGCCGGCGATCACGAGAAGCTGCTTGAGGATCTGCGGCGACTGCGGAAGGGCAAAGAAGCGACCCTTCTGCAGGCGAGAGGGGACGAGGAAGTCGCGCGCGCCCTCCGGCGTGGGCTTGAACAGGATCGGCGTCTCGATCTCGAGGAACCCTGCCGCTTCCATCACGCGCCTGATCGTCGAGACCATCCGCGCCCGCAGCCGGAGGTTGCGCTGAAGTCGCGGCCGGCGCAGGTCGATCCAGCGATAACGCAGCCGAAGCGTCTCGTCCACACCCTCCTCGTCGAGCTGGAACGGAAGCGGGGGGCACCTCGAGACAATCTCGAGCCGATCGACTTGAAGCTCCACTTCGCCGGTCGACAGCCCGGGGTTGACGTTCTCAGGCGCGCGGGCGACGACCTCCCCCTCGGCCTGGAGGACGAACTCGTTTCGGACCTCGCGGGCCGCCGCAGCGGCGTCGCCGCCCCGCTCGGGATTGACGACGAGCTGCCCGATACCGCTCGAGTCGCGCAGGTCGATGAAGACGAGCCCGCCGTGGTCGCGCCGGCGCGCCGCCCAGCCGGCGAGCGTATGACGTTCTCCGACATGCTCCTTACGGAGCTCGCCCGCGCCGATATCCCGCCAGCTCATCGCCTCAGCCTCTCCGGGAGCTCGGCGGTCGGAACCTCCTCATCGGGCTGCCCGCGGCGCCGAACGGTGGACGTTTCCGGTCCCCACTCGACGATTGTTTCCGCGCCCAGCCGTCCGGCGTGCGTCAGCTGGCCTTTCAGCGTTCGGCCTCCGTAGTCGACCTCGGTGCGCAGGCCGGCCCGTCGAAGCTCGGCCACGAGGGGGAGCACGCGCGGCTTGTGGTCTGCCTCCAGTAGCGCCACGAAGATGTCCAGGCCGGTCTGCTCGGCGGTGACGCCGGCGGCCTCCAGGGAGAGCAGGAGCCGTTCGATCCCGGCGCCGAAGCCGATGCCGGGGGTGGGCTTGCCTCCGAGCTCCTCGATCAGGCCGTCGTAGCGGCCGCCGCCGCAAATCGAGCTCTGCGCTCCGATCGCCTCGTCCACGAACTCGAAGGCCGTTCGTGTGTAGTAGTCAAGTCCGCGCACGAGCGTCGGCTTCAACGTGTACTCGATCGCATAGTTGTCGAGATGCGCCCGAACCTCGTCGAAATGGGCCCGGCACTCGTCACAGAGCGCCTCCCCGATCTTCGGCGCGTCGGCTAAGGCTTTCTGGACCTTGAGGCTCTTGACGTCGAAGACTCGCAGCGGGTTGCTGGCGCGCTTCTGGCGGGCGTCGTCGTCGAGGACGTCCTCGTGCTTGTCCAGCCAGGCCGTCAGGCGCTCGAGGTAAGCGGGCCGGCAGCGTGAGTCGCCGATCGAGTTGAGCAGCAGCTCGTAGTTGGTGATGCCGAGCCGCGCGAGCAGCTCGTCATAGAGCTGGATCAGCTCGGCATCGATCGCTGGGTCGGCGGAGCCGATTGCCTCTGCCGAGAGCTGCCAGTGCTCGCGGAACCGCCCCCGCTGCGGCGCGGAGTACCGGTACATCGTGGCGATCGTGTAGAGCTTGGCCGGCTGTCCTTCCCGGTGCAGACCGTGCTCGAGGTACGCGCGCGCGATCGGGGCCGTCGCCTCGGGCCGAAGCGTCAGCGAACGTCCTCCCCTGTCCTCGAACGTGTACATCTCCTTCTGCACGATGTCGGAGCCCGCGCCGGAGGTCCGCTGGAAGAGCCCGGTGTCCTCGAAGGCAGGCGTTTGGATCGCCCGGTATCCGTAGAGCGAGCAGAGTCGCTCGGCCTCGCCGACAACGAGACGCCAGAGCGGCTGCTCGGCGGGAAGGATGTCGTGTGTGCCGCGAGGCGCCTCGAAGATCGTCACGAGGCGCGCAGAGGAGCCAGGAACGGGTTGCGCGCGAGCTCCGCGCCGAGTGTCGTCGGCGGGCCGTGGCCGGAGTAGACGACGGTCTCCGGCGGAAGACGCTCGGTGAGCGCCCGCAGCGTCTCGACGAGCGTGTCCCAGTCGCCTCCCGGCAGATCAGTCCGGCCGACAGATCCCGAGAAGAGCACATCGCCGGAGAAGAGTGAGCCGTCGGCGTAGTAGGCAAGATGGCCGGGTGAGTGACCGGGCACTCGCAGCGTCTCGAACGTGATGCCGGCCAGCTCGAGGATCTCGTCGCCGCGGAGGAACACGTTCGCTGTGAACGGCCGCGCCTGTACGCCCGCGGGAACGAGGTCCGGCAGGTTCTCGAGCAACGCCCGTTCATCCTCGGCCATGTACACCGGCGCCCCCGTGCCCTCGGCAAGATCGGCCACGCCGAGGAGATGGTCCCAGTGCCCGTGCGTGATCAGAATCGCTGCGCAGCGAGCACCCAGGCCCGCGAGCTCCAGGCGAAGGTGAGCGGCTTCCCCGCTCGGATCGATCACGACCGTCTCCTCGGCGGCGCGGGAGGAACGGACCGCGTAGCAGTTCGTCCCGATCGGGCCGAGCTCGTAACGGTCGACGACGATGCTCACGCGGCGTTCACCGGAGGCTGAGTCTAACGGCGCCGTGCGCCGCGCCACCGTCGGGCCTGGCGCGGGTTTCTCGCCCGCGATTTGTCCTTGCCACGCCCCTTCTTAAGGCGCGCCCAGCCTCCTCCCCGCTGCGAGCCTATCGGCGGAGCGCGCACGCGTGAGTGACGCGATTGTGCCGAAAGAGTGCCGGTTGCAGGAGGGCCTCCGAGAGCGAGCCGTGCCGCGGCGACCGGTTAGGATCGCGGCGATGCATCGCTGGAATCTCCACGAAATCGACACTCCAGGCGGGAGCCGTTCCCCCGTAGTCCTCGACTCCGACGACGCTGCGCGCGCCGTCCTGATCGGGCTCGATCCAGGACAGGAGCTCGGCGAGCACCAGGTCAAGGAGCATGCGTTCGTTCTCGTCGTCGACGGAAACGTCCGCGTTGAGACAGCCGGAGAGATCTTCGAAGCCTCGCCAGGCACCCTCTTTACGTTCGAGCCCGACGAGCGGCGCTCCGTCTCAAGCGAGCAAGGGGCTCGTATCCTCCTCTTTCTTGCGCCGTGGCCCGGGCGGGGGCACTACCGCGGCGAAGATCAGGCCGCGCAGCCGGCCGGCTAGCGACGCCGTCCTGGCCGGGCGGGTTGTTGGCCCTGTCCTGTCCGCTTGAGGTACGTGCGGTACATGGCGCGGTCCATCAGGTACATGAAAGGAATGAAGAACCCGGTGTAGAGCGCAGTGACGAAGACCCGCGTTCCGATCGCCTGCTTTCGGCTCAACAACGAGAACGCAAGAAAGATCAGCGGTGCGAAGATCAGCGCACGCCGTGCGACCCGGTTCCAGGAAGGCGGGTCGACCTTGCGGACGCGGCGCCCGTCCTTTCGCTTGGTCTCTCTCTTGCCGTTGCTGCTCCGGGCATCCCGCCGAGCGGGCTTCTCGAGCTCGGCTGAGTCGACTTCGACCTCTTTGCCCTCGTCGTCGACATAGACGTATTCGTAATCGTGCCGCCGCTCTTTCTGGCGGCGGCGGCGCTGCTTGCGCGAAGCCATTTCGACTAGCGTAGCGCCGCTCAGCGTGACCAGACGACCTCGCCTGCTCGAGCAACAGCCGTGACGAGGTCGCCCGCGACGTGGTACGCGAGATGACGCCAGTCCGCCGCCTCCAGAAGGACGAAATCCGCCTGGTAGCCAGGCGCGAGACGCCCAACAATTCCCGCTCGGTGCAGCACGTGCGCTGCGTTGACCGTGCAGGCGCCGAGAGCCTCCGCCGGCGACATCCGCAGTTGCGTGCAGGCAAGCGAGCAGACGAGCGGCAAGCTCTCGCAGAACGCGCTACCGGGGTTGAAGTCGGTCGCGAGCGCCACAGCCGCTCCGGCGTCGATGAGCTTCCGCGCGGGCGGCATCGGCCGATCGAGGAGGAGCGCGCTCGCGGGCAACAGCACGCCGACGACGTCGCTGGCAGCCAGGGCGCGGACGCCTTCCTCGCCCGTAGCTTCGAGGTGGTCGACCGAACGGGCTCCGAGCTCGACGGCAAGGGGAATTGCACCCTGCTCGGTGAACTGGTCGCCGTGCAGTCGCAGGGCAAGTCCGGCCGCTTGGCACGCCCCGAGGTAACGTCGCGCCTGGCGCACGTCGAATGCGCCTCGCTCCAGAAACACGTCCGCCGATTCGGCGAGGCTGGCCGCTTCCGGCAGAACCTCCGCCAGAGCGAAGTCGAGGTAGGCATCGCCGTCCTCAAACTCCGGCGGGATCGCATGCGCTCCGAGCCAGGTCGGATTGCCGCCCGCGTCCGCAATCGCGCGGAGCGAAGCCAGCTCAGTGTCGCGATCGAGGCCGTAGCCCGACTTCGCTTCGAACGTTGTAGTCCCAGCGCGCAGCATCCAACCGGCGTGGCGTCGGACAGCTGCGCGGAGCTCGGCTTCGCCGGCCGCTCGCGTCGCCTGCACCGTCGAGAGGATCCCGCCGCCGGCCGCATGGAGCTCCTCGTAGGTCGCCCCCGAGGCGCGCAGGGCGAACTCCTCCACTCGATCGCCGGCGAAGCATGCGTGCGTATGGCAATCCACGAGTCCCGGGACAGCGCTGAGGCCGCGCCCGTCGAGCTCGACGAGGTCGCCGGGAGGCGCCTCGAGGTCGCGCATGCGGCCAGCAGCGACGACCTTGCCTCGATCGCAGAGCAAGAAAGCGTCGTCCACGACGTCGACCTCGCCAAGAGGTCTCCCCCGCAACGGCGCCTCCCTGCCCGCGGGCGTTACGAGCTGAGCCAGGTTCCGAACCAGCAGGCGCGCCTGCTCGCCGCCGGGGGCGTCGACCGCCTTCACACGCTGCTGGAGGGCGGCATCGGCGGGGCCAACCCGTGCCGATCCGCGGCTTCGATCGCCTCCTCGTAGCCGGCGTCGACATGCCGCAGGATCCCGAGTCCCGGATCGGTCGTCAGCACGCGCTCGAGCCGCTCCGCTGCGTCGTCGGTCCCGTCGGCCACGACCACCATGCCGGCATGGATCGAGTTGCCGATCCCAACGCCGCCGCCGTGGTGAACGCTGACCCACGTCGCCCCCGCGGCCACGTTTGCGAGCGCGTTCAGGATCGGCCAATCGGCGATCGCATCCGAACCGTCACGCATTGCCTCCGTTTCGCGGAAAGGAGAGGCGACGGAGCCGGAGTCCAAGTGATCTCGGCCGATCACGACCGGCGCCTTGACCTGTCCTTCGCGGACGAGCTCGTTGATCGCGAGCCCCGCACGGGCCCGCGCTCCGTAGCCGAGCCAGCAGATCCGAGCGGGCAGCCCCTGAAACACGACCCGCTCTGGAGCCAACGTCAACCAGCGTTGGAGCGCTCGATCCTCCGGGAAGAGATCGAGCAACGTCTCGTCGATGGCTCGGATGTCGTCTGCGTCACCCGAGAGCGCCGCCCACCGGAAGGGCCCTTCGCCCCGACAGAAAAGTGGCCGGATATAGGCCGGGACAAAGCCCGGGTATGTGAACGCATCCTCGACGCCTGCCTCTGCGGCCTCACCTCTCAGGTTGTTGCCATAATCGAAAACATAGCTACCGCCTCGGACGTACTCCAGCAGGCCCAGGACATGGAGACGGATCGAGTCTCGCGCTCGGCGGAGGTACTCGTGTGGATCCGCCTCGCGCAGCGCAGCAGCCGCATCTACCGCCAGCCCGGCCGGCACGTAGCCGTACAGCGGATCGTGCGCCGCCGTTTGGTCCGTGATGAGGTCGAAGGGCTCGCCACGCCTTGCGAGCTCGGGCACGACCTCGGCCGCGTTCCCCAGGAGGCCGACGGACAAGGGCCGCCTCTCCCGCGCCGCGGAGCGGATTCGGTCGAGGGCGTCCTCGATGGACTCGGTCGCTTCGTCGAGATACCCGGTCTCGAGCCGCCTCCGGATGCGGCTCGCGTCCACCTCGACGCAGAGAATGGCGGCGCCGGCGAGGGTACCGGCCAGCGGTTGCGCCCCGCCCATCCCGCCGAGCCCCGCGGTCAGAATCGTACGTCCGGCGAGCTCCGGTGAGCCAAAATGGATCTCGCCGGCTGCGGAAAACGTCTGGTACGTACCCTGCAGAATCCCTTGGGTCCCGATGTAGATCCAGCTACCGGCCGTCATCTGCCCGAACATGGTGAGGCCGAGCGCCTCGAGGCGGCGAAACTCCTCCCACGTCGCCCAGCGCGGAACGAGCAACGAGTTGGCGATCAGGACGCGAGGAGCGGTGGGTTGCGTGCGGAAAACGGCGACTGGCTTCCCGCTCTGGACGAGCAGGGTTTCGTCCTCGCCGAGTGTGAGGAGCGAGCGCACGATCGCGCGCAACGCCTCATGGCTACGGGCGGCCTTTCCGGACGCTCCGTAGACGATCAGTTCCTCCGGTCTCTCGGCGACTTCGCTGTCGAGGTTGTTGAGGAGCATGCGCAACGGCGCTTCTGTCGACCAGGAACGAGCATTGAGCTCGGCGCCTCGTGGAGCGCGAATCGACGAGAGGTCCCCGCAAAGGCTCTCCACCACGGCTTCGACCGAGCCCGTCGTGCTCAACGGCGCCGTTGCTCCTCGCGTGAGCGGATGCCGCGCCAGGTCCACGCTGTTCCGATGAGGAACGCCCCGGCCGCGGCGACGATCGCCCAAAGAACGCGGCCTCCGGTGAGGACCGCTGCCACGATCACGATCATCGCGAGAGTTGCGTAGAGAAGGGCGCTGTCACGATAGGGCCGCTGCGACCGCCGCCGTGATGGATTGCGTCCGTTCCCTGCCGTCATCGGAGCTCGCCGACTTGTCCCTCGACGGATTCGACGAGTGAGCCGTCCCGGACTGCCGTCGCCACCGCTTCGATGTCTCCCGAAAGCGACCGGTCGTCGCGGAGGCGGGGCGAAAGCGAGCGTACAAACTCACGAATCGCACGAACGCCGATACCGGGATGCAGGGGCGCAAGGAACTCGACTCCTTGGACGCCGGCCAGAAGTTCGATTGCGAGCACGCGTTCGGCATTCGAGATCGCCTGCCAGGCCTTTAGTCCGGCTGCATTCCCCATCGAGACGTGATCCTCCTGGCCGGCGCTGGTCGGGATCGAGTCGACACCGGCCGGATGCGAGAGGACTTTGTTCTCGCTGACAAGAGACGCCGCAACGTACTGCGGGATCATGAAGCCGGAGTTGAGTCCGCCGTCCCCGGTGAGGAATGCCGGGAGACCGCCGGAGAGACTTGGGTTGACTAGCCGCTCGATCCGTCGCTCGGAGATGTCCGCAAACTCGGAGACCGCCATCGCGAGAGCGTCGAGGGCGAAGGCCAGCGGCTGCCCGTGGAAGTTGCCGTTCGAGACGAGGAGCTCGTCCTCGACGAGGACGAGCGGGTTGTCCGTTGCCGAGTTCAGCTCGGTCTCGACTGTGTAGGCGGCGTAGTCGAGGAGGTCGCGGCTCGCCCCGTGCACTTGCGGGGCGCAGCGCAGGGAGTAGGCGTCCTGGACCTTGTCACACCAGCGATGAGCCTCGTTGATCGCGGAATCCTCGAGAAGGCGGAGCACGTTTGCCGCCGAGTCGATCTGGCCGCGCAGCGGCCGCGCGGCGTGAATCTGGGGGAGGAAGCTCGTACGCGAGCCCTGGAGCGCCTCGAGGGACAGGGCACAGGCAAGATCGGCGGTCTTCGAGAGCCGGCGGGCGCGGATCAGGCCCAGCGCCCCGAACGCCGCCATGAACTGCGTGCCGTTGACGAGGGAAAGCCCCTCCTTCGCCTTGAGCCGCACCGGTTCGAGGCCTGCGGCCGCGAGCGCGTCACCGCCGACTAGCCGGTTACCGTCGAACCAGGCCTCGCCCTCGCCGATCAGTGGCAGAGCCAGGTGGGCGAGCGGCGCAAGATCGCCGCTTGCACCGACAGACCCTCGGCTGGGCACGTGCGGCAAGACGCCTCTGTTGAGGCATTCGACGATCAGCTCAACGGTGGGAATGCACGCGCCTGAGAACCCCTTTGCGAGCGCGTTGGCCCGCAGCAGCATCGCCGCGCGGACGATCTCGGCAGGGTAGGGCTCGCCAACCCCGCACGCGTGACTGCGGAGGAGGCGCACTTGAAGCTCCTCCGCGAGCTCTTCCGGAATCGAGCGCGAGACGAAGCGCCCGAAGCCGGTGTTCACGCCGTAGGTGTGCTCTTCCTTGCCGTGCACGGCGCGCTCGACGAGCTCGCGAGCTGCTCTCATCCGCTCGCGGGCCGAGTCGGCGATCGCGACGGGGGCGTGATGGACGGCGACTGCCCAGACGTCGGCAAGACCGAGATCGTCGCCGGTGAGAGCCTTGCTCTCGATCACGCGCCCGAGTCTATCCCTGCCTATCGCGGTGGCAGTTTGGGCGAGCATGGTCCCGTAGTACGGTTCGCCCGGCCTCCTCCCCGAGGCGATCGTAACGGGGAAAGGCGCACGCGTGGGTCACGGGTTCGCGCCGAAAGTGCGACGGCGAGTCGCCGCCTGATTCGGCATCCGCCCGGAGGCGCGGTCCCATCCCTCCAGGAGCCGCAGCTCCAGTACCCGTGAGGCATCGAAGCCGTCGATCTGCAGCATCGCTCCGGCAGCCGCGGCCGCTGCGCCGGCCGGCATCAGGCCGACCAGCTCGGATCCGACGACCTCGGCTCCGCGCGCGGCCGCCTCCCGCTCGACCCGCTCGACGATCTCGTGCAGTGCCGCCGCCTCCCAGTTCTCCACGTTCATGCTGACCTGAACGAGCCCCGCCCGCGGAAGCTCGAGCCCTAGCGCACGCACGCCCGGGAAGCCGCCGTCTCGCTCGCGCACGGCGCGGGCAACCTCGCTCGCCGCGTCGAGCGACCCGCGCAGGTTGACGTTGAAGGCGATCAGCGGCGGCCGCGCGCCGACGAGCACCCCACCCGCGCGCTCGTCCAGCCGCGCAGGCCCGAAATCGGGCTCGAGCTCCCCAGCCTCGAGCCGCCGTCGCAGCTCGACCAGGCCTCCGCGACGGAAGAAGGCCGGACCGCGCCCCGGGGCCAATTCGCCGTAGAGGAAGACCGGGAGACCGAGCTCGCCACCCACGCGCTCGGCGAGCTTCCGCGCCGCGGCGCCGGCGCGCTCCATGTCTGGCGGCGTGATCGGCACGACCGGCACGACGTCGGCCGCGCCGATGCGCGGATGCGCTCCCACATGGCGGCGCAGGTCGATCCGGTCGCGGGCGCACGCGACCCCCGCGAGGAGCGCTTCGACCAGATCGTCATCCGAGCCCACCACCGTGAAGACCGAGCGGTTGTGGTCTTCATCGGCATGGACGTCTAGCAGCCGCCCCCGTCGGCCGAGCGCCTCGGCGAGCGCGTCGATCGTCGCGCGGTCACGTCCTTCCGAGAAGTTCGGCACCGACTCGAGCGGCAGCGCCACGGACGTAGTCTAGGAGCGGCAAAGCGATGAGGACCTACTACGAGCGGCGGGCGCGCGAATACGACGATTGGTACCTCGGCACCGGCCGGTTCTCCGATCGCGAGCGCCCCGGCTGGGACGAAGAAGTCGACGCCCTCCTACGGACCCTCGAAACGCTTCCGCCCGCCCACACGCTGGACGTCGCCTGTGGCAGCGGCTTCCTCACCCGGCATCTTTCGGGCGAGGTCGTCGGTCTCGACCAGAGTCCTTCCATGCTCGAAGTAGCCCGCGTGCAAGCGCCACACGCGACCTACGTGAGCGGCGACGCCCTCGCCCTCCCTTTTCCGGACCGCTCGTTCGAACGCCTGTTCACCGCCCACTTCTACGGGCACCTGGATACGGCCGGGCGCGAAACCTTCCTGGGCGAGGCGCGCCGGGTCGCAGCCGAGCTCACCGTCCTCGACTCGGCGCTCCGGCCCGAGGTAGACCCGGAGGAGTGGCAGGAGAGGATCCTCGACGACGGCTCTCGCTGGGAGGTTTTCAAGCGCTACTTCACGCTGGAGGGGCTGGCGCAAGAGCTGGGCGGAGGCGACCCGGTTTTCTCCGGCCGGTGGTTCGTCGCCGTCCGTTCTTGACCCGCCGGCGCTCCAGCTACCGCTCTCCCGCCTCGCTGCAACGCGACCTCCGTGTCTGCCGCGCATGCGCGGAAGCCGGCTATCCCCTCGAGTCGCGACCGGTCGTCGAGCCGTACAAGGGCCAGCGCGCGTACCTGCTCGGCCAGGCACCAGGAGCAGTCGAGGGCCGAGAGAGGCGTCCCTGGCGCGGCCGGGCCGGCCAAACCCTGCGCCGCTGGCTCGAGCTCGATGAAGACGAGTTCTACGCGACGTTCTACTGCGCGTCCGTCACGCGCTGCTACCCAGGCCGCTCGCCGAGCGGCCGCGGCGACCGAACGCCCACTCCGCGCGAGCAGGAACTCTGCGCCTTCTGGTCCGAATGGGAATTGCGTCTGCTGCGCCCGCGGCTGCTCGTCCCGGTCGGCGGGCTCGCGGTCCGCCGTTTGCTGGGCCTGAAGAGCGTCACCGAGTGCGTCGGCCGTCGCTTCGAGCACGGCGACGCCACGGCGATTCCGCTCCCGCATCCCTCCGGCGCAAGCGGCTGGCTGAACGACCCGGCCAATCGGGCTCGGGTGGCCCAGGCCTCGGCTCAGATCCGCGAAGAGCTACGCGTTCTCGACCGCGAATAGGCGCCACTCGCCCGGGACCCCTTTCAGCCCCGTGACGCCTCGCTCGCGGAAGTGGATGCCGGCGCCCACGACGAGGTCTTTCACGGTGGACGAGACGAGCACCTCGCCGGCGCCGGCCTCGGCCGCAATCCGCGCACCGATGTGCACGGCGATGCCGCTGACCTTGCCATCAGCGACCTCGCACTCGCCCGTGTGCAACCCCGCGCGAAGCTCGAGCCCGAGCTCGCGGATTCCCTCGACGGCGGCGCAGGCGCATTCGACCGCGCGGGCGGGGCCCTCGAACGTGGCGAAGAAGCCGTCGCCTGCGGTGTCGATCTCCTTCCCGCGGAAACGTGCCAAGAGACCCCGGATGATCGCGTGATGCGCTACGAGCAAGTCGCCCCAGCGCGCATCTCCGAGCTCCGCGGCCCTGACTGTCGAATCGACGATGTCGGTGAAAAGGACAGTGGCCAGCATCCGGTCGGGCTCCACTGAGTCCTTGACCTCTGAGACGAAGCTCTCGAGCTCTCGGAAGAGCGCTTCCGTGTCACCGATCATCGGGATCTGGTCGCACCCCTCGAGCTCCACGTAGCGCGCGTTCGGGATGCGTTGAGCCATGTAGCGGCTCTGCTCGACGTTTGCCACCGGGTCCTCCCGACGATGGAGGATCAGGGTCGGCACCCGGATCGCCGGCAGGACCTCTCGGACATCGATCTGCATGTTCATCCGCATGAGCGCCGTTGCAGCGGCAGGGCTTGCGCCGACTCGCATGTACGAGCCCCAGAAGCGGCGGAACTCGTCGTCGGAGTTGGGCGCGAGCCGAGCCGTCGTCTCGTCGCAGTAGCGCCGCGTCCCCCAGAATCGCGCCGCCTCGTCGATCGCTTTCAGATGTTCCTCGAACTTCGGTGCCCAGGGGAAATCGGGGGCCCAGACCGTCTTGACATGCGACCCGTACAGGACGAGCCCCAGCGTCCGCTCGGGATAAGTAGCCGCGAAGAGCAACGCTATCGGCGCCCCCTCGACTGCTCCGAGGAGGACCGCGCGGTCACATCCCGCGTCGTCCATTACCGCGCGCACGTCGTCCATCCGCTGCTCGAGCGTGGGGACGCCGTCGACCCCGTCGGATAGTCCCGTCCCCCGCTTGTCGAATCGGATCAGACGTGAGAACGACGCAATCCGCTCGAGGAAGGAGGCAAGACGCGGTTCCACCCACTGGTACTCGACGTTGGAGATGATCCCCGAGATCCAGACGAGGTCAACCGGCCCTTCGCCAAAAGCCTGGTAGGCAATCGAGACGTCGCCGCTTCGCGCATAACACGTCTCCGGGATGGCCATGATCGAAAGTTTCCGTCCTCGGGGCCATGACGACAAGAGGCACGCTGGCTAGATTTTGGAGAGTGCAGGGACGACCGCCGTATAGACGCACCTTTATTCGCCTTCTGGGTTTCCTGCGCCCGTACAAGTGGTCGCTTCGGATCTCCGTCGTGCTGGCCGTGCTCGCCCAGGCGGGCCAGTTCGTCACGGCGTACCTGACCGGGTCGGCTGTCGCGAACGCCGTTCACGGCCAGAACAGAAGAGCGCTCGACATGATCGTCGCCGCGGTCGTCCTCGTCGGGCTGGCACGAGCGCTGGCCATGATGGGGCGTCGACTGATCGCCGGGAAACAGGCGCTCGGGGTGGAGCTCGACCTGCGCAGCGCGCTCTATGCGCACCTGTTGCGGCTCTCCTTCGGCTTCTACGACCGCCACCAGACAGGTCAGCTGATGTCGCGTGCCACGGTTGACCTGCAGACCGTCCGCTTCTTCCTCGGCTACGGCCTCGTCTTCTTCTTCCAGAACGTGCTGACGGTCGCCGGCGCGGCAGTGGTGATGTTCGTCGTCAACTGGCGGCTCGCGCTCGTCAGCCTCTGGATCGCACCGCTGCTCATCGCGCTCGCCTACCGCTACTCGCACGTCGCGCACCCGGTCCTGCGAGATGTCCAGCAGAAGATGGCAGACGTCGCGACGGTCGCGGAAGAGAACATCGTCGGCGTCCACGTCGTCAAGTCCTTCGCGCAGGAGCAGGCCGAGCAGGACAAGTTCGAGAAGCGTTCGGAAGCCGTGTTCAGGCAGAGCGTGGCCGCGAACCGCCAGCGCGCCCTGTACGTGCCGCTCCTCTCGTTCCTACCGCTGCTGGCGCAGGGAACGGTGCTGGCCGCCGGGGGCCGCATGGTCGTGCACCACACGCTGCCGCTGCACGACTTCATCTTCTTCAACGTGCTCGTCCTGATGCTCGTGATGCCGCTGCGCATGCTCGGCATGTGGATCGGCCAGGCCCAGCGCGCGACCGCCTCCGGCGAGCGCATCTTCGAGGTGATGGACGAGCCAGAGGAAGTCGCGGACAGCCCGGACGCGGTCGGGCTGCCGCCGGGGCCCGGCCGGATCGCGTACAAGGACGTGCGTTTCGAGTACTCGCCCGGGCGCCCCGTGCTCGACGGGATCGATCTGGAGCTCGACGCCGGGACGAAGGTCGCCGTGATCGGGCACACCGGGTCGGGAAAGACGACGCTTGCCTCGCTCGTCCCGCGCTTCTACGACGTCAACGCAGGCTCCGTCGAGCTCGACGGCGTCGACGTACGCGACGTCAAGCTCGCGTCGCTGCGGCGGGCGATCGGCGTCGTGACCCAGGACCCATTCCTCTTCTCCGCGTCCGTTCGGGAGAACATCGGCTTCGGCCGTCCTGACGCGACCGACGAGGAGATCGAGAACGCAGCCCGCCTCGCGCAGGCGCACGAGTTCATAGACGAGCTCCCCGACGGCTTCGACACCGTGATCGGTGAGCGCGGGATCACGCTCTCGGGAGGCCAGCGGCAGCGGATCGCGATCGCGCGGGCGCTCGTGCTGGACCCGCGTGTGCTGATCTTCGACGACGCCACCGCCTCCGTCGACGCGACCACCGAGTCGAAGATCAAGCTCGGCCTGCGCGAGGCGATGCAGGGCCGGACGACGATCATCATCGCCCACCGCCTCTCGACGATCTCGCTTGCCGACGAGATCGTCGTGCTCGACGAGGGCCGGATCGCCGCTCGCGGGACGCACGACGAGTTGTTGGAGACAAGCCCGGTCTACGGAGAGATCTACGAGCACGGCCTGCTGGAGCGCGAGTTCGCGGAGAAGGTCGAGGCAACGGCGTGAGGGTCTGGCAGCCCGGCAGCCACCTGATGACCGAGCGCGGCGTCCAGGTCGACGACTGGTCCTGGCGCGCAACCGCCCGCCGCGTCTCGACGCTTGCACGGCTGACCGCGCCCTACAAGCTGCGGACGACGCTGGCGATCCTCTCGCTGCTCGGCGCAACCGCCGCGAGTCTCGCGCCTCCCTACCTCTCGAAGCTCGCGATCGACCACGGCGTCCTGCACAAGGATCTTCGTCAGCTCTGGTGGATCGTCGCGCTCTTCGTCGTGGCCGGAATAGGGACGATCGTCTCCTCAGCCGCGCAGACCTACTTCACTGGGTGGACCGGCGAGCGGATCCTCGCCGACCTACGGAACCTCCTGTTCCGCCACCTTCAGCGGCTTTCGCTTGGCTTCTACGAGCGAAACCGTGCCGGCGTCATCATCAGCCGGCTGACGAATGACGTCGAGGCGCTCGACCAGCTCGTGACCGACGGGGTCACGAGCCTCGTCCAGAACACGCTCACGCTCGTCGGCTCGGCGATCATCCTGTTCTTCCTCAACTGGCGACTCGCCCTGGCGACGCTGACCGTGATGCCCGCGCTGGCGGTCGCCACGACGCTCTTCCGCAAGTACTCAGCCCGCGCCTACCGCGATGTGCGCGAGCGGCTCGGGCTCGTCACCGCGACGCTCGCCGAGGACATTGCCGGGATGCGGATCGTGCAGGCGTTCACGCGTGAGACTGAGGCCGAGCGCAACTTCCGGCAGGTGAGCGAGCGCTATCGCGACGCGAACCAGCGAACCGTCGTGCTCAACGGCCTCTACTTCCCGTTCGTCGACCTGCTCTCCGCGATCGCCACTGCCGTGGTGCTCGGGTACGGGGGCTATCTCGTCTTCGGGCGCTCGATGACCGCAGGCACGTTGTTCGCCTTCGTCGGCTACCTCGCGAACTTCTTCGATCCTGTGCAGCAGCTGTCGCAGCTCTACAACACATTCCTGTCCGCGACCGCCGCACTCGACAAGATCATGGACGTCCTCGACGAGGAGCCGGAGATCCGCAACAAGCCGGACGCCTACGAGCTGCCGCGGATCGAGGGCCACGTCCGCTTCGAGGAGGTCCGTTTCGGGTACGGCGACGGCCCCGAGGTGCTCCACGGCCTCGATCTCGACATCCCTGCGGGCACGACGGTCGCGCTGGTCGGCCACACAGGAGCCGGCAAGTCGACGATCGCGAAGCTGCTCGCTCGCTTCTACGACCCACGAGAGGGTCGGATCACGATCGACGAGCACGATTTGCGCGACGTGACGCAGGAGTCGCTTCGAGGTCAGCTCGGGATCGTGCCGCAGGAGGGATTCCTGTTCGCGGGCACGGTTCGCGAGAACATCTCCTTCGGGCGGCCGGGCGCGAGCGACGAGGATGTAGTCGCCGCCGCGAGCGCAGTCGGGGCCAACGACTTCGTCCTGCGCCTCGAGGACGGGTACGAAACGCAGCTCCAAGAGCGCGGCTCACGCCTTTCTCTGGGACAGCGACAGCTCGTGGCCTTGGCGCGAGCGCTCCTTGCCGACCCGCGAGTCCTGATCCTCGACGAGCCGACCTCGTCGGTCGACATCGGCACGGAGCGGAAGATCGAGCAGGCGCTGCGCACGTTGCTCGCGGGGCGGACGGCGTTCGTGATCGCTCACCGTCTCTCGACCATCCGAGACGCCGACCTGATCGTCGTGCTCGAGCACGGCCGCCTCGTCGAGCAGGGAACGCACAAGGAGCTGATGCGGCGCCGCGGCCTCTACACGTCGCTCTACGGCGACTGGGCCGAGGTCGCCTGAACCAAGCCTGGGCTACAATTCGCCGGCCGCAACTGGCACGTTGCGGGGTCGTCTAATGGTAGGACGCTCGGCTCTGGACCGAGTAGTCTAGGTTCGAATCCTAGCCCCGCAGCTCTGGCGCGGGGGGACCCCGAGGTTCCCCCCGTGAGGCCTGCGCCGGTGGCCACCATCCTCCTCCCCGCTGCGAGCGTAATGAGGAAATGCGCATGCGTGGGTAAGCAAACTGCGCCGGAAGCGTGACAACCGCTCACGTTCGGACGCCGGTGGCCGCCTAAACTCGCCTGTGGCGGACTGGGTGACTATTTCCTCGCTCGCGACGGCGGGCGGACCGCTCGTGCTTGCAGGCGCGACCTTCGTTTCGGTCCGGTCGGCCAATCGAGCTGCGCGCGTGGCCTAGCGTTCCCTGCTCGTCGCGCTCAGGCCTCTTCTGGTGCCTTCGCGACTGAACGACGAGCCGCAGAAGGTGCACTTCGTCGACGGCAAGGTTCTCGTCACGCCCGGCGGGGCGCCGCAGCCGAGGTCAGCGATGAGGCCGTCTATCTGACCCTCTCGGTGCGCAACGCCGGCAGCGGCCTCGCTGTCCTCCATGGCTGGCGCTTCTACCCCGAGCGGCGCGGCGCCGACCCCGAGCGCCTGCGGGAAACCGAGTTCACGCGCCTGGAGGGCAGCGAGTGATCAGCCGTTTCGTCTTCTGGCCGCTCGAAGATGGCCGCTGGCTCAGTGGGGTCGCGCGGCACTGGAATGTCGACGGGACCGACCCGAGATGACGACCTAGCCGCGGTGACTTCGAACGCCTTGTGATCGCCTTGCTGCTTGCCGGCGCGTTGCTTCTCGCCGCGCCGAAGCCAGCGTCCGAGCATGGGTCGCTGGCTCCCGTTCGCCGCTACACTAAGCCTCCTCCGGGGCGCATTCGTCTAGTGGCCTAGGACACCGCCCTCTCACGGCGGCGGCACGGGTTCGAATCCCGTATGCGCCTCCTTCGCCCGCTTGGATTCGTCTACGCGCCGAGCTCTGCGAGGAGCGGTCGCGTGTCGAGCGGGTCATAGCCGATGCGGGCGGCGATCTCCTCGCTCGACGGCCTCGTGCCCTCGGCGAACAGCGCGCGCAGTCGCTCGCCGGTGTCCTTGCTCGCCCACCACTCCTCGCCGACCTCGCGCTCGAGGTAGGAGCGCAGCTGCGCAGAGCGGATCCAGGCTCGGAGGTAGTCCGCGGAGTAGAAGCCGGCATCCATGTCCGCGAGGTAGCCGTCGGAGCGGTAGCGAACACCGGTCGCCTCGGTCAGCCGCTCGGCGTAGCCGGCGCTGGTTCCGCCGTCCTCCGCGAATCGTCCCCAGAAATCGAGCTCGAACTGGAACTTGGCAACGTAGCGCCGGAAGAGCAGCGCCTCGATGAACACGGTCGCCTCGGCGTTCTCGGCGGCCTCTTCGTCCGACAAACCGAAGTAGCGCGCGTGCCAGCCCGGCTGGCGTGAGATTGCCTCGACTATGTAGGAGTAGATCTCGGTCAGGGCGTGGTCGCGCGAGATGTTGCGGAAGGTGTACGGCAAGGCGGGGTCGCATCCTGCGTAGTGGAGCGCGTGCCCGGCCTCGTGCAGGAATGCCTGATAGTCGTGCAGGCCGCCCTGCGCCCGGGTGATCAGGTGAACGACCTGCGGTGGATCAGAGGGGATGACGCAGGCGCGCGGAGATTTCTGCGGACGATCGTCGAGGTCGAGCTTGATGTTCGGCTCGGCCTCGAGGTCGAACCCGAGCCGGGCGAGCGTGTCCATGCAGATCGGGACGGCCCGCTCCTTCGTGTAGATGCGCTCGAGCGGCGACAGCCGCCGGAGATATGCGACGTGGTATGAGCTCGGAACTTCTTCGCGCTCCGGGCCGAGGAGAAGCTCGAACCAGCGCTCGGTCAGCCGGGCGTAAACGCCCTCGGCAGCGGCGCTCGCCTGTGCCAGCGCGGCCTCCAGCTCTCGCAGCGAGATCCCTTTCTCCTCTTCGTTTCGCTCGATCGGATCCTCGATCCCGCTGACCTCGACCTCGATCTGCTCGCCGGCGCGCATGACCTCGAGGCGGGAGTCGTTGAAGGTCCCCGAGAGGTCTGCGGCCAGCCGGCCGAGCTGGTCACGATCGGCGTAGGACGGCAGCAGCGCCAGACGTGCCTGGGCCGTCCGCAGTGTCAGTTCCTCCCCGTCGTACTCGACCCGCGCCGCGAGGATGGCGTTCTCGACGGCATCCTCGCGCTCTGCGAGCTCGGCCGTGATCAGCCCCGCCTCGCAGGTCTTGCGCAGGCGATAGAGGCGCTCGCGCTCGTCGCCCTCAGAAGCCTGCTCTTCGGCCTCTCGCAGGGCTTCGAGCTGAGGGCGCGTGAACAGATCTGCATAGCGCGCGACGATCTCGGCGCGCTCCGAGATTTCCTTTTCGCCCACGCGGACCGCACGCCCCTCCTCCGAGCGCTCGAAGAGGTAGCGCTGGAGGCGGGACTCGTAGTCGGCGGGACGAAGGACTGCTGCGACACTCACGGACGCGCCAATCTACCCGACGTGCGACGGGCGTATCCGATTCCGGGGCTCGTACGTTTATGACTCAGAAGTCGTAAACATCCCCCTTCCGATGCCTACCTCCCGACAGATCGAAGACGTTCCTCGCCCGAATCCAAACTTTCGCCGCCGGGCCTGGCTCGAGTTTCAGCGCGCGCTCGACCCACTTGGCCCGCCGCGGCCGCTGCCGCCGATGCGCGAGAGGGTTTCCTCCTTCCCGAGGAGCTCGAGGCTCTCGAAGAGACCCGGCGAGACCGGCGATCCGGTCACGGCCAGGCGAATCGGCTGAAACGCTTCTCGTGGCTTGAGCCCGAGCCGCTCCGCGAGCGACCGTAGCGCGGCCTCGATCTGCTCGGCCTCGAACGGCTCGACCTCGGCCAGCGCCTCGGCGGCGGCCGGTAGGACCGCCCCGTCCCCGAGCTGCGCCGGATCCGGCTCGACCCGCCCGAACAAAAAGCCGGCAAAGGCTGGAAACTCGCCCAGTGTCGTGATCTTCTCCTGGACGAGCGGCGCCGCCTGGCGCACGAGCTCCTCGTCCCAGTCGTAGCCCTGCTCTCGCAAGTAGGCCACGAGTCGGTCGGCATACTCCTCGGTCGAAAGGGCTCGCAGGTAGACGCCGTTGAAGTGCCTGAGCTTCTGGTGGTCGAAGACCGCCGGACTGGCGCCGACGCGATCGAGGGTGAACCGCTCGACGAGCTCGGCCACACTCATGATCTCCGTCCGGTCGTCGTAGCTCCACCCGAGCAGCGCGAGGTAGTTGACGATCGCCTCCGGGATGTATCCCTCCGCACGGAGCTCCTCGACCGAGACGGCGCCGTGACGCTTCGAGAGCTTCTTGCCGTCCTCGCCGAGGATCTGGTTGAGGTGCCCGTACCCGGGAAGCGGCGCCCCGAGCGCCTCGAGGATCCGGATCTGCTTCGGCGTGTTGGGGATGTGCTCTTCGGCACGGAGCACGTGGGTGATCCCGTCGAGCCAGTCCTCGATCGGCGAGGCGAAGTTGTACGTCGGACGGCCGTCGGCTCGGACGATGACGAGATCCTCGATCTTCTCGTTCGGGTACTCGACGCGGCCCCGGATCAAGTCTTCCCAGGCGGTTACGCCCTCGTCGGGCATGCGCATGCGGATCGCGCCCTCGTCTTCGTACGCCTTCTCCTCGGCGAGGAGACGCTGCGCTTCGTCACGGCAGCGGTCCATGCGATCGAGCTGAAAGGTGACCTCGCCGTCCCAGTGTAAGCCGAGCCAGCGCAGCGATTCCTGGATCTGACCGGTCGCCTCGGCCACCTCGCGGCTCGTGTCTGTGTTCTCGATCCGGAGACGGAACTCTCCCCCCTCGTGCCGCGCGAAGAGCCAGTTGAAGAGCGCTGTGTGGACTCCTCCGATGTGGAGATAGCCGGTTGGGCTCGGCGCGAAGCGGACGCGGACATTCATGCCGTTAGCGTACTGGCGTGGCCGAGCCCGTCCTCACGCTCCGCGAGCTGAACCGCACGACGCTGCTGCGCCAGCTTCTACTCGGGCGCGAACGGACGCCCGTGACGCGCGCAGTCGAGCGAGTGGGCGCCCTTCAGGCGCAGTGGGCTCCTGCCCCGTACATCGCCCTGTGGTCGCGGCTCGAGGGATTCGAGCGCTCCTCGCTCGAACGAGCCCTCGTGCGCGGCCGGATCGTCAAGGCGCTGTTGATGCGCGCGACAATGCACCTGGTCTCTGCGCGCGACCACGCGACCTTCGACGCAGTCGTCCGGGAGGCGCGAACGGTTACGCGGGTCCGAGGGACGAAACCGCCCGCGGCAGAGGTCGTCGAGCGCGCGCTGGCCTTGACGCGCGAACGGCCGTTCACGCGGCCCGAGCTGATGCGCGAGCTCGGCTACGACCCGCGCACGCAGGATCCCGACGAGCTGCGCGAGTTCAGCTGGATCGTGGCTCTTGCCAGGCTGGAGCACACCCCCGAGGCCGCGTTCTGGGCGTTTCGCGGGTCGCCGCTGCTCCGGCCCGCGGAGCACGACCTGCCTTCGCGCCAGGAAGCAGTGCCGCACCTGATCCGCCGCTACCTCGCTGCGTTCGGACCGGCCTCGCGAGCAGACGTCTCGCAGTGGAGCGGCGTCCCGATTCGCGATCTTGCGTCCGGCTTCGAGTCCCTCCCGCTACGGCGGCTTCGCGACGAGCAGGGCCGGGAGCTGCTCGACCTGCCGCAGGCGCCGCTGGCATCAGGGGACATTCCTGCTCCACCTCGCCTGCTCCCGCGCTGGGAGGAGCTGCTTCTCGCCCACAAGGACCGGGCGCGCGTGATCTCCGACGACCTCCGCAAGGCCGTGATCGCGAGGAACGGCGACGTCCAGCAGACGTTTCTCGTGGACGGCTTCGTCGCCGGCACCTGGCGCGAGCAGAACGGGCGCGTGCTTCTCGAGCCGTTCGCACCGCTCCCACGCACCGCGAGGCGGGAGCTCGAGGACGAGGCCGAGCGGCTCGCCGCCTGGCTCCGCTAGCGTCCGCTGGGTGCAGCTCGGGGCGCATGTCTCCTCTTCAGGCGGGATCCACACGGCGATCGACCGGATCGAGGCGATGGGCGGCGAGGCGGTCCAGATCTTCACCCAGAGCCCTCGAACGTGGCGCCCGACTAACCACGACCCGGCGAACTTCGAGCGATTCAAGGAACGGCGCGTAGAGGCGGGCATCGGCGCCGTCGTCTGCCACGCGCTGTACCTGATCAACCTCGCAAGCCCGAACGAGGACTTCTACTCAAAGTCGGTCGCGGCCCTCAAGAACACGGTGGACGTCGGGTGCGCGATCGAGGCCGACGCGGTTGTCTTCCACGTCGGCTCGCACCAGGGCGCCGGCTTCGAGGCCGGGCTCGAACGCGTCGTGCCCGGCATGGCCGAGGCGCTCGAGCGGTGCTCGGAGACAACATGGCTCTGCATGGAGAACTCGGCCGGCGCTGGAGACACGATTGGTCGCTCGCTCGAGGAGTTGGCTGCGCTCTACGAGGCGCTCGGCCGGCATCCACGGCTCGGCATCTGCCTCGACTCGTGCCATCTCTTCGTCTCCGGCTATGACGTCACCGACGGAGCAGAGCTCGACCGGCTGCTCGAGGAGCTCGACTCGCGCATCGGACTGGACCGCCTTCGTTGCCTGCACGTGAACGACTCGAAGGCCCCCCTTGGCTCGAACCGCGACCGGCATGACAACATCGGCGACGGGTTAATGGGCGAGAAGCTCGGACTCTTCGTCGCGCACCCGAAGCTCCAGGGCCTGCCCGCCCTCCTGGAAGTCCCCGGCTCCTCGGGGCACGGGCCTGACGCCGAGCAGATGCGGAAGCTGAAGGAGCTCTACGCGCGGGCTAGGAAGCGATCCGGGCGAAGATCCGGAACGAAGGCTCGCCGACCGGCAACTCGTGGAACTCGGGGTTGATGCAGCCGAGCTCGTCAGCACGATTTTCGTAGCAGCCTTCTACCTCGACCTGGCAGAAGGGAAGGGGTGGCGCGGTCGCCCTCACCGCGCCGAAGCCGCCCCGCCTCGACTCGGCCTCGCGCAGGAGGTCGAGGTCGATGTCGACCTCGTAGACCCTCTGCATGCACCCGACGTAGGTGTGGCCGAACTCTTCGTATGCGTAGAGGAACGGGCAGGCTCGCTCGACGCACGCGCCTGGGTAGACGACCTTGTCGCAGTGAACCTCGCAGCGGCGGCATTCGACCTCGTCCTGGGGGCGAAGCGGGAGCTCGCTCGGCCTCGTCGCCGCCTGCTCGCTCGTCTGCATACCTGGATTGTGGGCGCATGCGCACGCGCCGCGCAAGACTTGACAATTCCGCCGCGCGGAGGTAGGGCCGGCGTCGGTCAGCCGTCCAGAAGACGCCGCACGATGTTCAGGACGTCAGCCTGGGTGAACGCTTGGTGGTCAGGCTCGCGTCCGTCCGGGTGCTCGTCGGCACGGAACCAGAGCGCCTGCACGGTTGTCATGCCGAGCTCGCCCGCTCCGCGAACGTCCTCATAGAGTCGATCTCCGACAAACAGCGCGTGCCGAGGCGCGACTGCGAGTGCGTCGAGGGCACGCAGGAAGATGTCCGGATGCGGCTTCCGTCGGCCGACTTCTGACGAGAAGACGGCGAAATCGAGCCGCCGCGCGAGCCCCATCTGCTCGAGATCCCGGTGCAGGAGCCAGCCGGGGTCGAACGCGTCCGACACGAGGGCGAGCTTGAGACCGCGGTCTCGGAGCGAGTCAAGCAGCGCGTGGGTGTGGCCGGCCAGGCGACGGGCTGGATCCCAGGCTGCGTGCTCGGCCTCGAGGAACCGGCCGAGCTGCGCGTCGTCGACGGTGATCCCGAAATCGTCGAGCAGACGCCGTACGAGACCGGGATACTCGATTTCCTCGACGGTTCCCGGGACCCAGAGGAGGGGCTCATAACGCTCCCGGAAATGCGCCGTCAAGGCTTCGGCATCCGGAAGCTCGCCGTTGCCGATTGCCGCCGCCAGGCCCGCGCGATGGCCGACCGCGAGCAGGTCCGGGTCGTAGGCGAACTCCATCAGCGTATCGCCCCAGTCGAACAGGACGGCCTCCAGCACGGGCGCTAGGGTAGCGGCGTGGGCCGGAAGCTCCTCTGGGCGTTACTCGTCCTGGCCCCGGTCACGTTCGTGCTCCGCTACGCCGTTCATCCCGGGGACGTGACGCTGTTCGCGGTCTCGGCGGCGGCACTCGTGCCACTCGCCTGGTTGATCGGAGAGGCGACGGAACAGGCGGGCGAGCACACGGGCCCCGGGATCGGCGGCTTCCTGAACGCCAGTTTCGGGAACGCGCCGGAGCTGATCATCGCGTTGTTCGCAGTCTCGGAGTCGCTGCCGAACGTCGTGCGCGCCTCGCTGATGGGCAGCGTCGTCTCCAACATCCTCCTCGTGCTCGGTGTCGCGCTCATCGCCTCGGCGGACGGAGAGCACAAGCTCGACAGACGGTCACTCGTAGGCCAGCTCGGGCTCGTGGTCGCGGCGGTCGTCCTCTTCCTGATTCCGTCGATTCCGGGCTGGAGCGGCAACCCAGAACGCCATTCGCTTGCAGTCACCACGGCGCCGGTCGCTGCGCTGCTCCTGATTCTGTACGTCGGCGCGACGAGTCTCGGGCTACGGCGCCAAAAGCGGTTGCATGCGGAGAGCGGGGCCGAGCCGGAGGGCCGTTGGACATTGTCCGCCGCGCTTGCCTGGCTCGCTGCAGCGACCGCGGTTACGGCGTTCGTGAGCGAAATCCTCGTCCACTCGCTGCACGCATTCGCTTCTGCGGTCGGGTTGTCGGAGTTCTTCGTCGCCGCCGTCATCGTGGCGATCGTGGGGAACGCCGCCGAGCACGGCGGGGCGATCGTGATCGCCCGGCGTGGCAAGTTGCTGCTCGCGACCGAGATCGCCGTCTCGTCCAGCGCCCAGGTTGCGCTCCTTATCGCGCCTGCGGTGGCGCTGATCTCGTGGCTCGTGAGGCCGGCGCTGCCCCTCAGCTTCCGTCCTGTCGAGCTCGCCGCGATGGGAGGATCCGCGGTGATCGTCGCGTTGGTCCTGCGCGACGGCTGGGCGCGCCGCTGGAAGGGATTCCTGCTCGTCGGGCTCTACGTAGTGACGGCAACAGGGTTCTTGCTCGCCGGCGACCGCTGACGGGCCTCTCAGACAAGGCGGCGGTCACTTCGCCGCCTGTGCAGGCGCGAGCAAGGCGGCACGCTTTCGTCGCATTCGGGTCACACACGCATGCGCCATTCCCGGTTACGATCGCCTCGGGGAGGAGGCCGGGCGAACCGAACTACGGGGACCCTGTAGGCGAAGCGGACTCGGCTGAGGCGTCGAAGGTCTCCGCCTCACGCGTGAACGGGTACGTCGCCCAGTAGAGCTTCGCCACCTCCCCGTCCTCATTGCGGACGGCCCGAAGCACCTCACCGCGCTCGCGGCCGGAGACCGTGCGGAACCGATCCTCGCCGTCCGGCTCGAACACCGACGGCTGTCGCTCGGGCGGCGCTGACGCGAGGCGGGCTTCGAGCCGCCCCTGCCGCCAGCTGAAGACCGTCTCCTCGCTTTCTGACCACCAGCGCCCAAGGAGCGGCAGGATTTCCGCAGGCGGCGGCTCCTCGGGGGCCCAGGGCTCCGGAGCCGTTGGGAGCTCCTCGAGCCCCGCTTCGAGGAGCGCGAGACCAGTCTCCGACGCCTTCGGCCAGTGGCTGGAGTTGGTGAGCACGATCGCGCCGATCCGCTCCCGGCGCGAGTACACGAGCGTCGAGATAAATCCTGGAAAGCCGCCCGTGTGCCCGCCGAAGACGCGGTCTCCACGGCGCCAGAGCTCAATTCCAAGCCCCCAGCCCTGCGTCCACTCCGGCTGGACCATGAGCCTGACCTCGTGCATCTGCGCGGCGCTCGACGCAGCCAGGATCGCTTCGTCAGGGTCGCAGAGAAACGAGCCCCAGCGCGCGAGATCCTCGACCGTGCTGCAGAGCCCTGACTCGCCGCCCTTTCCACCGAGGTCGAGCTCGGGCTCGCGCCGTACAGCGTCCGAGTAGGGCTCGACGAAGTACGGCCGAGCAACAGGCGGCGCTGAGCCCCAGGTCGTGCGCCGCAGACCGAGCGGCCGCAGCAGCCGTTCCTCCACGTACTCGCGGAACGGTCTCTGCGAGACGCGGGCGACAACGTGTCCGAGCAGGGCGTAGGCGAGGTTCGAGTAATGCCAGGCGTCGCCGCCTGCCAGCACCTGCTCTGCTTGGGGCAGGCTCTCGAGCAGCTCTTCTTCGTCTGGGAAGACAAGGGATTCCCAGACCTCGCCGGGCGGTTCTCGCTGCAATCCGGACGCGTGCGCAAGCATCCGCCTCAGAGTCAACCGGCGGAATGCCGCCTCGGGTATGTGCCGCTCGAGAGGGTCGTCGAGGTCGAGCTTGCCCTCGTCGCGCAACTGCATCACGGCTGCCGCTGTGAACGTCTTGGTAATCGAAGCGATCGCGTACTGGGTGTCGGTCGTCGTCTCGCGCTGCTCCTCGACGTCGGCAAGTCCCACGCCGTGGGCCCAGGCCAGCTCGCCTCCACGAAAGACCCCTGCGGAGACGCTCGGCAGCCGGCTGTCGCGTTGCGCCTCGCGGACGAGGCGCTCGAATCGTTCTTCAGGCGCGGGCAAGAGCTCCGAGTGCCCGTGGGATCAACGACGCGGCCTGTTCGATGTCTTCGTCGTCGACGTCCAGATGCGTCACGGCACGCAGACGGGTGGGATGCGCCGTCCTCGAGAGCCCGACTCCGTGCTGCCAAAGCCGCTCGAGCGCGTCCGGTGCAGAGAGTCCAAGCGGCGCGAGATCGATCTGGACGAAGTTCGTCTCGACCTGCTCGAGGTCGATAGGCACGCCGGCGGCCTCCAGTTCCACGGCCAGACGCCGCGCACGCTCGTGATCCTCGGCGAGCCGCTCGATGTTGTGCTCGAGCGCATACACGCCTGCCGCGGCGACGATGCCTGCCTGCCGCATTGCGCCTCCGAAGAGGTGCTTCAGCCTTCGGGCCGTCGCCATCCGCTCCACCGAGCCGGCGACAAGCGCGCCGAGGGGGCATCCCAGGCCCTTCGAGAGGCAGAGCGTGACCGTGTCGAAGTGACGGCCGATCTCCGCCGGCCGAACGCCGGAGGCGACCGATGCGTTCATGATCCGCGCGCCGTCGAGGTGGAGCCGCAGCCCGAGCTCTCGCGCCGTCGCGGCCACCGCCTCGATTTCGCCGATGGGCCAGACCCGTCCGCCCGAGGCGTTGTGCGTGTTCTCGACCGAGACGATCTTGGTCTGCGGAACGTGCGTGTCGTCGGTCACCCGAACCGTCGAGCGCAACTGCTCCGGCGTGAAGCGTCCGGCGTCGCATCGCAGCGGCCTCGTCATCAGCCCTGCATGAACGGCCGGCCCGCCCAGCTCGGCGAGGAAGATGTGCGAGTTCTCCTCCGCCACGACCTCGTCGCCCGGCTCGCCGAGCGTCCGCAGGGCGATCTCGTTGGCCATTGTGGCCGTCGGGACGAAGACGGCCTCTTCCTGTCCGAGCAACTCGGCCCCGCGGCGCTCGAGCTCGTTCACCGTTGGGTCCTCGCGCTTCTGCTCGTCGCCCACCTCGGCCGCGGCGATCGCGGCCCGCATCTCCGGTGTCGGTTTCGTCTGCGTGTCGGAACGAAGGTCGATCATCATGCGCCCTTGGGTGTCTGGAGGCCGGCTGCAGCCGGCTCCGGCCCCGGCTCGGCCGACAGGTCGGGATGGTCGGCGAAGTGGTAGCGGACGACTGCGCGCTTTGCCGCCTTGACCTCGTCCAGCCGGCCGACCGGCGTGCCGTGCGGGGCCTCTTTCAACAGCTCGGGCTCCTCTTCGGCCTCGCGGGCGATCGCGAGCATCGCTTCGGCGAAGGCGTCAAGCGTTTCCTTTGCCTCCGTCTCGGTCGGCTCGATCATGAGGGCCTCGGGAACGATCAGCGGGAAATAGACGGTCGGTGGGTGGAAGCCGTAATCCATCAGCCGCTTCGCAACGTCGAGCGCCGTCACGCCGTGATCACGCTTGAGCCTGCGGGCGGAGATGACGAACTCGTGCATGCAGAGGCGATCAAACGGAAGCTCGTAGGCTTCCTTCACACGGGCGAGCAGGTAGTTGGCGTTCAGAACTGCGACCTCGGACATCTCGCGCAGGCGGGGGCCATAGGCCCGGATGAACGCGTACGAGCGGACGAAGACACCGTACGGGCCGTAAAAGCCCCGCACCTTCCCGATCGACCGCGGCCGGTCGTAGTCGAGCCGGTAGCGGTCTTCCTCGCGCTCAATCGCCGGGACCGGTAGATACGGCTCCAAGCGCTCTGCGACTGCGATCGGGCCGCCGCCGGGCCCGCCCCCACCGTGCGGCTGCGCGAAGGTCTTGTGAAGGTTGATGTGGACGATGTCAAAGCCCATGTCGCCGGGCCGAGAGATCCCGCAGACGGCGTTCAGGTTCGCACCGTCGTAGTACATGAGCGCTCCGGCGTCGTGAAAGATCCGCGCGATCTCGTCGATGTTCTCGTCGAAGAGGCCCACAGTCGAAGGATTCGTGAGCATCAGGCCCACGGTCGTTTCGTCGACCTTGGAGCGAAGGTCGCTCACGTCGATGTTGCCGCGCGGATCGGTTCGCACCGGCGTCAAGTCGTAGCCCGCCATTGTCACGCTCGCCGGGTTCGTTCCGTGGGCAGTGTCCGGGATGACGACCCTTGTCCGCTGGGCCTCACCACGCTCGGTGAAATAGGCGCGCATCAACATGAGACCCGTGAGCTCGCCCTGCGACCCGGCAGCGGGCTGGAGCGAGACCGCATCGAGCCCCGTTATCTCGGCGAGCGCCTCCTGGAGCTCGTAGCAGAGGCGTAGGGCGCCCTGAACGCGCTCCTCGTCCTCGAGCGGATGCAGGTCGCGGAAGCCCGGAAGCGCGGCGAGTCGCTCGTTGACACGCGGGTTGTGCTTCATCGTGCACGAGCCGAGCGGGTAGAAGCCTGTGTCGATCCCGTAATTTCGCGTCGACAGCTCCGTGAAGTGGCGCAGAAGATCGGGCTCGGCGACCTCGGGCAGTCGAGGAGGATCAGAGCGCCGGAGCTCAGCCGGGATCTCCGGAACGGGCAGATCGGGCCGGGGCGGCCGTCCCGCGCGCCTTCCGGGACGCGATCGCTCGTAGATCAACTTCACGCGCCCAACACCTCTGCGAGACGGTCGATTTCGGCGACCGTGCGCCGTTCGGTCAGTGCGACGAGGAGTGCGTCATCCATGCCGGGGTAGTCGCGTCCGAGGGCGTAGCCCGGATGAATCCCCTGCGCACGGGCGCTGCGGACGACCTCGTGGGCAGGCCGTCCGACGCGTACGGCAAACTCCTTGAATGTTGCCCGTTCTGAGAACACACCTGGTAACCCGAGGCGCTCCTTGGCGTACGCCGCGAGTGCGAGGCAGGTCTCCCCCACCTCCCGCAACCCCTGTGGGCCCAGCCACGAGAGGTAGACGAGGCCACCCAACGCCAGAAGCGTCTGGTTGGTCGTGATGTTCGACGTTGCCTTCTCACGCCGGATGTGCTGCTCGCGGGTCTGCAGGGTCAGGACATAGCCGCGGTTCCCCGCGGCGTCAGTGGTCTCGCCGACGATTCGTCCCGGCATCCGCCGGATGAGCTCTGCGCGAGCCGCCAGGAACCCGTAATGCGGGCCGCCGTAGGAGAGGTAGTTCCCCGCCGACTGCCCTTCTCCGATCGCGACCGCGCACCCGTAGTTGCCCGGCGCTTCGAGCACGCCCAGCGAGAGGGGATCGACGTGAGCGACGGCGAGCGCGTCGGCGTCCGCCGCCGCGGCTGCCAGGTCCGGAGCAGCCTCGAGCACGCCGAAGAAGTTCGGCTGCTGGAAGATGACGCAAGCCGCGTCGTCCGCCGCGGAGCGGAGCTCGTCGGGATCCGTAGCCCCCTGGCGGTGAGGCACTTCGACCACCTCGAGCCCGAAGCCAGGCGCATACGTCTTCACGACCTGGCGTACCTGGGGGTTCGTGGCTTCGGTCACGACGACCTTCGAGCGGCCGGTCGCGTGCTTGGCGATGTAGCACGCGTCTGCAGCGACCGTGGTTCCGTCGTAGCCCGAGGCGTTCGAGACGTCCATGCCGGTGAGCTCGCAGATCGCGGTCTGGTACTCGAAGATGGCCTGGAGGACGCCCTGGCTGAGCTCGGGCTGGTAGGGCGTGTACGCGGTGAGGAACTCCCCGCGCTGGAGGACAGCGTCGACGACCGCGGGCACGTAGTGGTCGTAGAGGCCGGCGCCGAGGAAGGACACCTCCGTGCCGACGTGGTCGTTCTCGGCCGCGAGCTGCTCGAAGTAGCTCGTCAGCTCCTGCTCGGTCAGCGGAGGCGGCAGGTCGAGCTCTCGGCCGAGCCGAATGCCCGCCGGTAGATCGGCAAACAGATCGTCGACCGTGGAGACCCCGATCGTCTCGAGCATGGCATCCCGGTCTGCGTCGGTGAGGGCGAGGTAGCTCATCGGCTCCTAGACCGGCCGGAGACGGCGATCACGCCTGCTCGGCGAGGTGGCGCTTGTAGGCCTCGGCGTCCATCAGCGAGTCGACCTCGCTCGGGTTCGAGAGGCGAACGCGCACGAGCCAGCCCTGGCCGTAGGGGTCCTCGTTGACCGTTTCCGGAGTGTCGGCCAGGGCGCGATTCACCTCGAGGATCTCGCCCGAGAGCGGAGCGATCACGTCCGAGACTGCCTTCACCGACTCGACCTCTGCATACGCCTGGTCCCTCGAGACGTTCGCCCCCTCCTCAGGCGGCTCGAAGTACACGAGCTCGCCGAGGGCGTCCTGTGCGAACCAGGTGATGCCGAAGGTCGCCTCGTCTCCCTCGATGCGCGCCCAGTCGTGCTCGGAGTGGTAGCGCAGTTCTTCGGGATACGTCTCAGCCGCCGCCACTATTCCGCTCCTCTCGCGAGTAGATGGGCTTCTTGACCACACCGGCGAGGCGAGGGCGGCCGCGAATGTCGATCGCCAGCGTCTCGCCCGGCTGCGCGAGCCCGGCTGGGACGTACCCCATCCCGATTCCCCGCTCGAGCATTGGCGAGTAGGAGCCTGACGTCACCGTTCCGCAGGCGTTGTTGCCATCGATTTCCGCGTCTCCCGCATAGATCGCCATTCCTTGCCGTGGTATCCCGGGGTCTTCCATCACGAAAGCCGCCAGACGCTGCTCCGGGCCCGCCTCCTTGATTCGCCGCAGCTCCGTCACACCGCTGAAATCCTTCTCGAGCGCGCACACCCAGGCGAGCCCGGCCGAGATCGCGTCCGTCTCCGGCCCGATGTCGTTCCCGTGCAGCGGGTAGCACACTTCGAGCCGCAGCGTGTCGCGGGCGCCGAGCCCACAGGGAACGGCTCCGCGCTCGAGGACGCGGTCCCAGAGATCTCCCGCGGCCTCCGCCGGAACGAGCAGCTCGACGCCTAGCTCGCCCGTGTAGCCGGTTCGGTTGACGGTGCACGGGATCCCGTCGATCTCGCCGTCCATGAACGTAAACGGCGGCGCCTCCGGCAGCCCGAGCCGCTCGAGCGAGCGGGGCCCTTGAACGGCCAGCAACGCATACTCGAACGACACGTCCCGCCCTTCCGAGCCCGGGAGCTCCCGTTCGCGGAGCCATTCGAAGTCCGGTTCGCGGTTGGCCGCGTTCACGATCAGGAGAAAACGCTCGGGGTCGCGCTCGTAGACAATCAGGTCGTCGACAATCCCGCCCTGCTCGTTGGTCAGGAGCGTGTACTGCGCCTTGCCCGGCCCGATGCGGTCCAGGTTGTTCGACAAGGTCGACTGGAGCTGCTTACGTGCGTCCGGCCCTTCGACCTCGAGCTCGCCCATGTGCGAGACGTCGAAGACGCCGCAGTCGTGGCGAACTGCCAGGTGCTCCGGAATCACGCCTTCGTACTGGACCGGCATCTCCCAGCCCGCGAACGGCACGAGCCTCGCTCCCAGCGCGACGTGTCGTTCGTAGAGAGGCGTACGAAGCAAGGTCTGCATCGGCCGCTGATGCTAAAGGCGCCGACCCCGGCGGCGCCGGCCAAGGAGGCCTTGGCGGGCTTCCGCCGAGCGGCCGTCGAACACACGGGCTCGGAGGCAGAAGCACCCTCTCTAAGAGCAGCGGCAAAAAAAGGAGCCGCCCCAGCTTCGGCTTGAGGCCGAAACCGGGGCGGCCGGACCGGGTCATCGCGGGCCGACCCTACGGTCGACCCGAGAGGGCAATCGCATCCTTACCTGCGTCGCGGGGTTCTAAACCTGGTCCGCAGCTAGCCGCGCGCTCTCAGGAGTCGCGCAGGAATGACGGCACCTCGAGAATCTCGTCCGAGACCTCGAAGCGCTCGGCCGGGACCTCGCGCTGACCCTCCGGCTCCTGGCCCTCCTCAGCCGGCACCTCGGCTCGGCGCCTCCGCCGCAGCCGCGCGGGCCCGAAACCGGTTGCGATCACAGTCACGCGCACCTCATCGCCGAGCGAGTCGTCGATCACCGCGCCGAAGATCACGTTCGCGTTCTGGTCGGCCGCGGATGTCACGACCTCGGCGGCCTCGTTGACCTCGAAGAGCCCGATCTCAGGCCCGCCGGTGACGTTGAGCAGGATCCCGGTGGCACCCTCGATCGAGGATTCGAGTAGAGGCGACGAGACGGCCTGGCGTGCGGCTATGGTCGCCCGGCTCTCCCCCGACGCGCTCCCGATGCCCATCAGCGCCGAGCCGGCCTCGCTCATGATCGTGCGCACGTCCGCGAAGTCGAGGTTGACGAGCCCTGGAATCGTGATCAGGTCCGTGATTCCCTGAACACCTTGGCGCAGGACGTCGTCGGCCATCTTGAACGCGTCGATGATCGAGGTGCGCTTCTCGACCACCTGAAGAAGCCGGTCGTTCTCGATCACGATGAGCGTGTCGACGTGGTCGCGCAGCTCCTCCACGCCGAGCGACGCAACTTCGGCGCGGCGACGGCCCTCGAATGAGAACGGCCGCGTGACGACCCCGACGCAGAGCGCCCCCAATTCCTGGGCGAGGCGAGCCACGATCGGCGCCGCGCCGGTCCCTGTTCCCCCACCTTCTCCTGCCGTGACGAAGATCATGTCGGCGCCCTTGAGCGCTTCCTTCAGCTCGTCGCGGCTTTCCTCGGCAGCGGCTTTGCCGATGGATGGATCGGCGCCTGCCCCGAGACCCTTGGTGACGTCGGACCCGATCGGCATCTTCACGTCGGCGTCGCACATCAGGAGCGCCTGTGCGTCCGTGTTGACGGCGATGAACTCGACGCCGGTCAAGCCGGCGTCGACCATCCGGTTCACGGCGTTCGAGCCGCCCCCACCGACGCCCGCGACCTTGATCAGCGCTAGGTAGTTGCCCGCTTGATCTCTCATCCTCAACCCAACTCGACCTGAAGCTCTACCGGAAGGTCCGGCTTCCAAGTCCGGCAGGGTACGCCTCCTCGCACCGCATGTCAACGGCACATGGGAGCGCGCACTCTAAGGGTCAACCGGATACTTTAGAGTTAGTGCCTGCGACCGGACGTTCGGGAACGCTCACATCCAGGTACGCGTAGCCGCCGTGCACGCGCAGCTCGGGGAGAACGCGAGATGCAATTGCCAGCTTGAGCGGGACGGCCCTCAGGTCTCCCAGGCGAAGCTCGAGACCTGTCGCGAGCAGGAACGTCAACTCGTGCGTACGGACGCGGACCATCCTGACACGTGCGTGGAAGGGGACCCGCCGAGCCAGCGCGAGTGCGCGCACCGCTCGGAGGCCGAAGCGGTCGGTGATCGCAGCTCCAATCTGCGGCTCGCCGGAAGCCGCTAACCAAACGCGCGGTAGGCTCGGCTTCGTCCGGGCCGTCGCCTGCGCGATCACGCGGGCGTCCGCCGAGACGAGCCACGCCTGTGCCCCCCGCCGCACGACGGCGACGAGCGGCTCGGGCCGGACGTAGACGCGCAGCGTGTGCGGGAAGGCTCGGTCGTAACGAGCCGTCGCGACGTCGGTAAGGCCGGCGAGGCGGCGGTTGATCTCGGCTCCGTCGACCGCGAGCAGGCTCGTGCCCTCCAGCGGGGCGAGCGCCGCGCGGACGTGTGCGGCAACCCGAGGGGGAGCGCCCTCGACCTCCACCCGCCGCAACGCGAACATCGGCGTCGTGCGCGCGATCGTGTAGAGGCCCACTGCGCCGGCCAGGATCCCGAAGCCGATCAGGATGGACCGGCCCGAGGGAAGCATGCGGAGGAGCCCGGCGCCTTCGAGACGCCCGGGGAGCGGTATGACGGCCGCACGCGCAGGCGCGCGTTGCTGGGGCCTCCGTTGGGCCACGTCCCGCCATTCGCCGTCGCCGGCGAGGCTCCTGCGCGCCTAGGGCGGGAGCTCGATCGGGCCCAGGAGCTCGACCTCGTGTTCCAGCTCGACCCCGAACTGCTCGTAAGCACGGCGCCGGGCTTCGACCATCAGGGCAAGCGCATCCTCGGACCGTGCCCGGTCCGCGTTTTCGATGAAGTTGGCGTGGCGCGGGGAAATCTGTGCGCCGCCGATCCGGTGGCCCTTGAGTTTGCACGCCTCGACCATCCGCCCAGCCGTCAGATCATGCTCTGGGTTCTTGAAGACGCTGCCGAAGGTGCGTCTGTTCGTCGGTTGTGCGGCCTTCCGCAAGGCCTGCAGCTCGGCCACCGTCGCCTTGATCTCGTCGACAGGCCGGGGGGTCAGCCTGAACTCGGCACGTCCGACAACTTGCCCGTGGCGCAGGGTCGACCTGCGATAGGCGAGGCCGAGCTCGGATGGGGTCAGCCAGCGTGCCCCCGCTGCGGCGTCGACGACGAGCGCTCGCTCGAGGATCGCCGCCCAATCGCTCCCGTAGGCCCCGGCGTTCATCCAGACGCCGCCACCGATCGTGCCGGGGATCGCACAGGCGAACTCGAACCCGCCCAGGCCGGCCGCGCGGGCGCGGTGCAGGCAGACGGCGTTCGCCGCTCCTCCACCCGCCATCAGGACTTCGCCCTCGACCGTCGCAGTCGCAAGTCCGCCGGAGAGCTTGATCACCAGACCATCGAACCCCTCGTCTGCGACAAGCAGGTTGGAGCCGAGGCCGATCGTCGCCACAGGCAGTTCCCGCTCGTGCGCCCAAGCCAGCGACTCCTCGAGCTCCTTCAGCGTCTCCGGGCGCGCGAACGCCTTTGCGGGACCGCCCGTCCCCACGGTCGTGAAACGCGAGAGAGAGACGCCTTCTTCCAGATTCATGCCAGCTCTTCGAGGATCATCGGGGCGGCGCGCTCGACGTCGCCGGCACCGATCGTCAGCACGAGATCGCCCGGCCGCGCACGGCGCGAGAGGAAGCGTGCTGCGTCTTCGAGAGCCGGGGTCCAGGCCACGGGCATGCCGGGCCGCTCGTCGACCAGCGCGTCCACGACGAGCTTGCCGCTCACGCCTGCGACGGGATCTTCGCGAGCCGCATAGACGTCTGTGACCGCGACCGCGTCGGCCGCTGCGAGGGCGCCGGCGAGCTCCCCGGCGACGTGCCGCGTTCGCGAGTAGAGGTGAGGCTGGAAGACGACCAGCACGCGACCGCCGCTCGCAGCCGAGCGGGCGGTCCGGAGTGTGGCCGCGATCTCGCTCGGATGGTGGCCGTAATCGTCGAAGACGCGCACGCCACGCGCCTCGCCGCGCGGCTCGAACCTTCGGCCGGCGCCGCGGAAGCGAGGCAGGACCCGCCCTGCTTCCTTCCGCGCGACGCCGGCAAGCTCGAGTGCGGCGAGCGCGACCGCGGCGTTGTGCCGGTTGTGATCGCCGGGAACTCCTAGCTCGAAGCTGACGGGCTCGATGTCATCGCCGCGGACGCCGGCCGGGGCTGCCGCGAACCAGCGTTCGAACAGCTCACGCACTTCCTGCGCGGAGGCGAAGGTCGCATGGTGGTCGAGCTCGACGTTGGTCAGCACGGCGATCTGCGGCCGCAGCAGCTCGAGCGACCGGTCCGACTCGTCACCCTCGGCGACGAGCCAGCCTTCGCCCGCCCCCGCGTTTCCGCCGAGCTCGGGAATCTCACCGCCGATCAAGAAGGCGGGGTCGAGACCGAGCTGGTCGAGGCAGAAGGCAATCATTCCGGCGGTCGTCGTCTTGCCGTGCGCGCCGGCGACGACGATCGCGGGTCGCCGTTCGACGAGCTCCGCGAGGAGCTCGCCGCGTCTCTTGACGTCGCGGCCCATTGTCTCCGGGTTGTCCTGCGGAATCGCGCTCGAGACGATCACCTCGGCTCCCTCCGGGACATTCGAGGCGTCGTGCCCGATCGAGACCTGGATGCCGGCGGCCTCGAGCCGGTCGACGTAGGAAGAGCGGGCGCGGTCGGAACCGCCGACCTCGGCGCCCCAGTCGCGCGCGACGAGCGCGAGCGCGCTCATCCCCGCCCCGCCGATTCCGACGAACCAGAGGCGCCTACCCTCCAGCAAGACCGATCATCTCCTCAGCGATCTGGTCTCCGGCATCAGGCCGCGCGACCCGCAACATCGCCGAGCCCATCTCCTCCAACCGCCGGGGGTCGCCGAGCAGGGAACGCACGATCTCGGGTACGCCTCCAAGCTCGTCTTCCGGGACAAGCACGGCCCCGCCTGCGGCCTCGAAGTAGCGCGCGTTCTTGCTCTGGTGGTCGGCGGTCGCGAAGGGATAGGGCACGAGGATCGCCGGTTTGCCTGCGGCGGCGAGCTCCCAGACCCCGCCTCCTGCGCGCGCGAGCACGAGGTCGGCCGCACCCAGCGCGGCACCGTAGTCATCGGCGAACGCGAGCAAGCGGTAGTCGGGCCGCGAGACGCGGCCCCGCAGTCGCTCGAGCTCGCCTTCGCCCTCGCCACAAAGGTGCAGGATCGCGGGCCCGGCCGGACCGAAGCTCTCGACCGCGAGCTCGTTCAGGGAGCGGGCGCCGAGGCTGCCGCCGGCAACGAGCAGCACGGGCCCCTCTGACGGCAGCTCGAAGCGACGTCGTGCCTCGTCCCTGGGCACGGGGCGCGAGCGGCTCGGTACGGGGCGTCCCGTCACGCGGTACTTCGAGCCGTCGCGTCCGGGGATCGGAAACGCAAGGAAGACCCGCCGCGCGAACGGCGCCGCGAGCCGGTTGGCGAGACCGAGGTGCGCGTCGGCCTCCATCAGAGCCGTCGGGATCCGCCGGCGCGTTGCCGCGAGCACCATCGGGCCGCTGACGTAGCCACCGCCGCCGAGCACGACGTCGGGCTTCCGCCGGGCGAGGATCCGGTCGCACGCCGCCGGCGCGGACAGCGCGTGGAGCAAGGCTCGCGCCTGTGCGGCCCCCGGCCGGCGCGGTAGCCCGCTCACGCGGAAGGTGTCGAGCTCGAAGCCCGCGTCAGGAACGAGCCGCGCCTCGGCGCGTCCCGGCGACCCGGCGAACGTCACGATTGCTCCGCGTGCGCGAAGCTCCTCCGCCACTGCGAGCGCGGGCAGCACGTGGCCGGCCGTCCCCCCGGCTGCGATCAGGCAAGCTGGCACGTTTCGTTCCGGCATCGCCCGCGATGTTAAGGAGGATGCCCACCGAGACGAGCCCGACGACGAGGCTCGAGCCGCCGTACGAGACGAACGGGAGCGGGATCCCGGTCAGCGGAGCCACGCCCATCACGGCTGCGAGGTTGATCGCAGCCTGGCCGCAGACGAGCACGGTCAGGCCCGCCGCGAGCCGCTTCCCGAACGGATCGCGGCAGCCCAGCGCGATCTTGAGACCGAAGTAGGCGAAGGCGCCGTAGGCCAGGATCACGGCCGTCGAGCCGATCAGCCCGAGCTCCTCGCCGATGATCGCGAAGATCATGTCCGTGTGGGCCTCGGGTAGGAAGTTCGCCTTCTCGACGCTCTGCCCGAGCCCGCGCCCGAATAGCCCTCCCGAGCCAAGGCCGATCATCGCCTGCACGGTCTGGTAGCCCGTCCCCTGCGCGTCGTGCCAGGGGTTCAGGAAGCTGAAGAGGCGGGCGCGCCTGTATGGCTCGAACCAAACGGCAAGGAGGCTGGCCGCGCCGGCGATCGAGAGGCCGGCTCCGAGCGTCCGCGCGGGTGTGCCCGCGACGAGGAGCATCGCCGCGAGCATGAGCATGATCGTGATAGCGGTGCCGAGGTCGGGCTCCGCGACTAGAAGGACGCAGAACACGGTCGTCAGGAGACCGATCGGACGCCAGAGCTCCACCAAGCGCCTCGGCGGGCGTTTGCGGGTCAGGTAGGCCGCCGCCCAGATCGCGAGCGACAGCTTCGCCAGCTCCGAGGGCTGGAAGACCGCCGGCCCCAGCGTCAGCCAGCGCCGGGCGCCGTTGACGGATTGGCCGATCGCAAGCACGCCGAGCAGAAGAGCGAGGCTGCTCACCATGAGCGTGGGTGCGAGACGGCGAAGGACGCGGTAGTTGATCCGCGAAACGATCACCATCAGCACGAGACCGAGGAGGGCGTAGCCAACCTGGCGCTTCAGGTAGTACGCCGGGTCGCCGTTCGCGAGCGCAGCCGACGCGGAGGTCGCGCTGTAGACCATCACGAGCCCGAAGGCGACGAGCCCGAGGGTAACGAGAGTCAGGACGCTCGCTTCGAGCTGCCCGCGTTTCACGCAGACAGGTTCTGCACCAGCCTCCTGAATTCCTCGCCGCGATCCTCGAAGTCGCGAAACTGGTCGTAGCTCGCACAGGCCGGCGAGAGCAGCACGACGTCTCCGGGCTCGGCCTTGATCGAACGGAGTGCCGACGCGAGGTCACCGTCGCGCCGGGCCTGAGGAATCGCCGCGGCGAGCTCCGCGGCGGTCTCGCCGATGACATGGATGCTGCGCACCCGGGGCCCAATGGCAGCGGCGAGCGGCGCGAAGTCTTCGCCCTTGTGCGAGCCGCCGAGGATCAGGTGCACAGGCTCGCCCGCGTAGGCGGCGAGCGCGCGCAGTGCCGCCGCGACATTCGTCGCCTTGGAGTCGTTGACGTACCGAACGCCATTCAGCTCGCGCACCAGCTCGAGGCGGTGCGGCACGCCCGGAAAGGTGCGCAGGGCTTCTGCGATCGACTCCTCGGTGACCCCGGCGGCCCGGGCGGCGGCGGTGGCGGCAGCTGCGTTCTCACGGTTGTGGGCGCCCCGCATCAGCGGCTCGGCCGGCAGCGGGTCGTCTGCGGCGAACTCGATCCCCGCGATCCCGAGCCCACGCGGGACGATCTTCGTGCCGGCCCGCTCGAAGATGCGCAGCTTGGCTTCGCGGTAGGCGTCGAAGGACTCGTGCCGGTCGAGGTGGTCCGGCTCGAGGTTGAGCAGGACGGCGATCTCGCACGCGAATTCGTGAACGTCCTCCAGCTGGAAGCTCGACAGCTCGCAGACGATCCACGTCCCCGGCTCGACGTGGCCGTCCAGCTCGCTCAGCGCCCGGCCTACGTTCCCTGCCACGGGCGCGCCGAGCATTACGCCGAGCAGCTCACAGGTCGTCGTCTTCCCGTTCGTCCCGGTCACGCCGAGGATGGGGTTGTCCAGCAGCCGGTAGCCGAGCTCGACCTCGCTCCAGATCGGGACCCTGCGCCGCTCGGCCTCTGCAACCAACGGCGCTCCTCTCGGAACGCCGGGGCTCTTCACGAGCACGTCGACGTCGTCGAACAGGGTGAGATCGCCGTCGTTCCCGAGCTCGCGGTCCGCCGCGACGACCTTGGTCCCCCGCCGCTCGAGCGCCGCCACGGCCGCGCGTCCCGAGCGCGCCAGCCCCAGCACGAGAGCCCGCTGCGGAAGGTCGCTCAGCGGAATCCGGTGAAGTAGCGGTAGTACAACGCCAGCGCGCCCGCGCAGAGAATGCCGGTGACGATCCAAAACCGGACCATGATCTTGGTCTCGGACCAGGCTTTCATCTCGAAGTGGTGGTGGATCGGCGTCATCAGGAAAACCCGACGCCCGAGGTACTTGAACGTGAACACCTGGATGATCACGGAGAGCGCCTCGATCACGAAGATTCCGCCGACCAGCAGCAGCAGGAAGATCGTCTTGGTGAAGATCGCGAACGTCGCGAGCGCTCCGCCGATCGCCATCGACCCTGTGTCACCCATGAAGACGTCGGCCGGAAAGGCGTTGTACCAGAGGAAGCCGACCGCGGCCCCGATCAGCGCCGCCGCGACGATGGCGAGGTCGAGCTTCGTGTCGAAGCGGTGTCCGGGCTTACCCGAGCGGATCCACGCGATCACGCTCATCGCCGCGAACGTGAAGAGAGCGATGATGCCCGTGCCCGCCGCGAGCCCGTCGAGCCCGTCGGTGAGGTTGACGCCGTTCGCCGCGCCGGCGATGACGAGAAACAGCAGCCCGTACCAGGCGTACGAGAGCTGGATGTCGCCCACGCCGGGGACGTAGACCTCCGTCGGCAGGTGCTGGTGCCTGGCGGCGATGCCGACCCCCACCGTGATCGCGCCCAGAAGCACGAGCTTCCAGCGGCCCGGGAGCCCGAGCGAGCGCCGATGGGTGAGCTTGATGAAGTCGTCGAAGAAGCCGATGGCGCCGCAGCCGAGCGTGACGAAGAACACAGCGAGGGCGGGCACCGTGTAGGTGCTGAAGGCCAGGAAGGCAATCGAAGTAGCCATCAGCACCAGCAGACCGCCCATCACCGGCGTTCCCTGCTTGGTGACGTGGTGCTCGGGGCCCTCCTCGCGGATGTGCTGGCCGAACTCGTTTCGGCGCAGGAACTCGATGAACTTCGGGCCGAGGAGGATCGAGATGAGGAGCGCGACGACGCCGGCGATCAGGACGCGGCTCAAGCACTCACCGCCGCGAGCGCTTCCGCAACGGCTTCGAGCCCTACCGCCCGCGACGCCTTGACGAGCACGCAGTCGCCGGGCTCGAGGATCTCCTCGACCGCGGCAAGCGCGGCGTCCGTGTCCGCGGCCCAGCGAGTTACCGGGGTGTCGGCGGCGCCCTCGAGGTAGCCGCGCGCCGGCTCTCCGACCGCCACCAGCGCGTAGACGCCTGCCTCCGACACCGCCTCGCCGATCTCACGGTGGAAGGCCGGGGCATCTCGCCCAAGCTCGGCCATCTCGCCGAGAATCGCAACCCGCCGCCGTTCGCCGGAGCGCTCGGCAAGGTATGCGAGCGCCGCACGCATCGAGATCGGGTTCGCGTTGTAGGCGTCGTTTATCAGCAGGCCGCCGCCCGGGAGCGGAACCTCCTCCCCGCGCCACCGCGAAAAGTCGACGTCGACGCGTTCGGGGCGCGGTAGCCCGAGAGCTTGCAGTGCCGCCAGGGCCGCCGATGCGTTCACGGCCTGGTGCCTGGAGACGAAGTTGAAGCTCACGCCGTCGACGAGCGCGCGGCCGTCCTCGATGCGCACATCCGGCTCGTGCAGACGGACGACCTCGATGTCCTGACGTTCAACCGGAAGCTCGAGCGGGACGATCGCCGTGCCGCCCGACGGGAGCGCGGCGACGAGCTCACCCTTGGCGCGTAGCACGCCTTCGAGCGAGCCGACCAGTTCGAGGTGAGCCGGGCCGACGTTCGTGATCACGCCGATCTGCGGCCGCGCGACGCGGCACAGCTCTGCGATCTGCCCAAGCCCTCGCATCGCCAGCTCCAGCACGCAGACCTCGGTGTCGGGCTGGAGGCGGCAGAGAGTCAGTGGAACGCCGATCTCGTTGTTGTAGCTCGCCTCGGCAGCGATGGTTCGCGCCGCCGGAGCGCACAGCGCGGCCAAGAGGTCCTTCGTCGACGTCTTTCCGGCCGAGCCGGTGATCCCGACGACCCGCGCGGCCGAGCGCTCCCGAACCACGCTGCCGAGAGCGGCGAACGCAGCGAACGGCTCCTCGGGCAGGAGCGTCGCGGCCGCGCCGCGCGCAAGCGCGTCCTCGCGGAAGTCGACGCCACGGCCGACGGCGACGAAGAGGTCGCCGGGCACGATTCGGCGCGAGTCGACCTGGACGCCCGTGATCTGGTCTGCGCTGGGCGCACGGGTCAACTCGCCTTCGGCCAGCTCGGCGACTTCGTCGAGCGCGACCGGGATCAAGCCGTCGCTCCAAGGCGGCGCAGGGCGTCGCGTGCGACCTCCCGGTCGTCGAACGGGATCGTGCGGTCGGCGAACTCCTGGCCTTGCTCGTGCCCCTTCCCGGCGATCAGCACCACGTCGCCCTCGTCTGCGGCCGCGATGGCGCGCTCGATCGCCGCCGCACGATCCGGCTCGACTTCGATCTCGCCGGTGACACCCGTGAGCACCTCGTCGATGATCGCGAGTGGATCCTCGCTGCGAGGGTTGTCCGAGGTCAGGATCGCAAGGTCGGCGAGCTCGGAGGCGATCCTCCCCATGACGGGGCGTTTGCCGCGGTCGCGGTCGCCGCCGCAGCCGAACACGCAGATCACGCGGCCGCTCGCGAGCTCACGCGCGGTCCGGAGGACGCTTTCCAGCGCCTCGGGCTTGTGCGAATAGTCGACGATCACTTCGAACGGTTGGCCCTCCGCGACCGACTCGAACCGTCCCGGCACGCCGCGAACCGCCTCGAGACCCGTCGCGATCGCGTCGTCCTCGATCCCGAGCAGCCGACTCGCCGCCAGCGCGCCGAGGGCGTTCTCGACGTTGAAGCGTCCGCGCAGCCTGAGCTCGATTCCGTCGAGCGCCGCCGGGCGAATCTCGGCGTCGTCCGCGAATCCGAAGGTGAGCGCATCGGAGCGGTCGGCCGCGAGCTTCCGGCCCCACTCGTCTCCGATGTTGACGGCCGCCGGCGGGCGACCCTCGAGGAACAGCCGTCGCTTCGCCTCGAAGTAGCGCTCCATCGTCCCGTGGAAGTCGAGATGGTCCCGGCTCAGGTTCGTGAAGACGAGCGCTGAGAAGCGGACGCGGTCGAGGCGGCCCAGCTCCGAGCCATGTGAGGTCGCCTCCATGGCGCAGCTTCGGTCACCTGAATCGAGCATCTCGCGGAACGCGCGCTGAAGGTCGATCGCCTCGGGCGTCGTGCGGATCGCCGGCCTGCGTTCGCCGCCTACCCGGCTCTCGATCGTCCCGAGCAGGCCCGGGCGGCGCCGCGCGGCCGCAAGGATCGAGTAGAGGAGGAACGCCGTAGTTGTCTTCCCGTTTGTACCCGTGACGCCGGCGATCTGCAGCTCCTCGCTGGGGCGTCCGAAGAACTCGTCGGCGGCCGCCGCCATGGCGCGCCGCGAGTCGGGGACGACCAGCTGCGGGACGTCCAGCTCGAGGGGCCGCTCGACGACGAGCGCCGTCGCGCCGTTCTCGACCGCTTCGCGGGCGAATTCGTGTCCGTCCGCCCGGCTGCCCGTGACGCAGAAGAAGAGAGCTCCCGGCCCCACAGCGCGGGCGTCGTAGGCCAGGTCGACGATCTCCACGGGAGCGCGTCGCAGGACGTCCGCGGGGGCGAGCGCTGCGATGACGCGCTCGATGTCCATCGGCGGGCGAGTCTACCAAGCGCCCCAGCCGTGACCGCCGCAGGCGCTCGCCGAGAACCGCCGCGTTTGCAGCACTTTCTTCACACTCTCGTCACAGACACGCGCGCCTTTGCCGGATACGATCGCCTCGGGGAGGAGGCCGGGCGAACCGTCTTTAGTGGGAGACCGTCGACGAGGCTGTTCCCGTTGGCGAGGTCGCCGGCGCGTCCGGGGTGATCCCGCCGTCGAGATACTGGAGGTCGAACTTGGCGATCTGCGAGAAGGCGGGAGCGGCGACGACGCCGCCCCAGATCGCCCCGCGCGGCTCGTCGACGGAGACGAGGATCACGAGCCGCGGCCGCGAGGCGGGGACGACGCCGACGAACGACGCGACGTAGCGAGTCTTCGAATACGTGCCGTCCCGATCGACCTTCGCGGCGGTGCCTGTCTTCCCCGCCACCTGGTAGCCCGGGACCGCGGCGAGCTGCCCGGTCCCGTCCAGGACGACGTTCTTCAACATCGCCAACAGCTGTGCGGCCACAGCGCGTGACACGATCCGCTGCCGCGCCGGCACGACCGACGCGCCGTCACCGACGTGGTGGACCAGATGCGGTCGTACCCAGACGCCGCGGTTCGCTATAGCCGCGTACGCGGACGCCAGCTGAATCGGGGTGACCGCAATCCCCTGCCCGATCGGGACGTTTCCGATCGTCGAGCCGGACCACTTGTTCTCCGGCACGACGATGCCGGGGCTCTCGCCCGGGTAGTCGATTCCGGACGGCTTGCCGAAGCCGAACCGCGAGATCCATTGCGCGAGCCGGTGCTGGCCGAGCCTCTCGGCAAGCGTGATTGCCCCGACGTTCGACGAGCGCGCAAGGATCCGTGCGACGGTCATCGTCTCGGTCCCGCGCGGCTCGGCGTCGTGGATGATGCGGTCGGCGACGTGGATCTGGTAGGGGAGCACGAAGCTCGTCGATGGCGAGACGAGATGCTCTGAGAGCGCTCCGGCGACCGTCACGAGCTTGAATGTCGAGCCCGGCTCGTACGTGTCGGTGACGGCGCGGTTGCGCTGGAACGCCCGCCAGACCTGGGGATAGGTGTTCGCGTCGAAGCTCGGAGCCACCGCCATGGCGAGCACTGCGCCGGAGTGCGGATCGAGCACGATCGCCGTCGCGCTCTTCGCATGCCATTGGGCAACCGTCTGCTTCAGGACGACCTGCGCGTTTGCCTGAATCGTGTGATCGAGCGTCAGGTACACGTCGGTGCCGTCGCGCTCGGTCTGCGACTGGACAGTGTCGATCACCTGCCCGGCAGCGTCTTTGATCAGCCGCTCGCGGCCGGGCCGCCCTGCGAGCACCTTGTCGAGCGAGAGCTCGAGCCCAGCCAGCCCGTGGTTGTCGACTCCCGCGTAGCCCAGGACCTGGGCTGCAAGCGCGCTCTGCGGGTAGAAGCGCCGTTCCTCCGGGTAGAAGCCGAGGCCGGGTAGATGCCTGCGCGCGAGCCGAGCCGCTCTCGCCGGGTCGGCCTTCCGCTCGATGTAGACAAAGGCGCGCGCCCGGTCCGCGAGCTGCGGGTACACCTTGGCCGGATCGAGTCGCAGGAGACGCGCGACGCTGGCCGCTTCGTTTCGTGGATCGCGCACCTGCCTCGGATCGGCGTAGACGGTGGTCGCCTGCTCGCCGATCGCAAGTTGGAGCCCGCCGCGGTCGTAGATCGTCCCCCGCACCGCCGGCAGAGTCACCTCCTGGCTGTGCTGGCTGGCGGCGAGCCGGCCGAACGAGCTCGCACGGACGCCTTGAAGCCAGAAGGCCCGGAGGAAGACGACGGCGAAGGCGACGACGAGGACGGCGAGCAGCAGGCGGATCCGCCGGTCGGCGACCTTCGGGCTCAACGCGTCCGGCGGCCGAGCCGCACGTAGGTCGTCTGTGTCGGGTCAGCCGGCACGAGCCCTCGGCGGCGGGCGAGTGTCTGGATCCGCGGTGACGCCGCGGTCAGCGAGAGCTGCGAGGCGAGGGCCTGCCTCTCGGCCGTCAGCCTCGTCCTCTCCGCGTTGACCTTGTCGAGCTGGACGTTGAGGCGAAGGACAGCGACGTTGAGGGCGACCACGCCGGCAAGCAGAACGGCCGCGAGGGCGATCCAGATGACACCTCCGGTGACGACACGCCGGCGGGGCCGCGACCGGCGCCTCGGGGTGGGCCTCGGCTGCCGTGGACGCGGCGAGGGGAGAGCATGGGCAGCGTCGCTCCAGGAGGCCACGGTTAGTCCTCGCGCGTCTTGACCGCTGCGCGCAACCGCGCCGAGGCCGCTCGTGGATTCGCCGCAATCTCCTGCGGCGTCGGGCGGATCGCGCGGCGCTTGAGTGCCCGCAGCCGCGGCTCGTGCCCGCAAACGCATACCGGGAAGTCGGGCGGACACGTGCAGCCGCGCTCCTGCGCCCGCAGGAAGCGCTTCACGATCCGGTCCTCCAGCGAGTGGAAGCTGATCACGGCGAGCCGACCGCCCGGCCGCAGGAGCTCGAGCGCCTCGGGAAGCGCCGACCGGAGCGAGCCGAGCTCGTCGTTGACGGCGATGCGCAGAGCCTGGAACACGCGCCTCGCCGGGTGGCCGTCGCCGAAGCGAGCCGGAGCCGGGATCGCGCTCTTGATCGCATCGACGAGCTCGCCCGTGCGCTCGAACGGTCGCTCACGCCGGCGCCTGCCGATCGCGCGGGCGATCTGGCGCGCATATCGCTCCTCGCCGTACTCGCGGAAGATCCGAGTCAGGTCCCGTTCGCTCGCTTCGTTCACGAGCTCGCGGGCCGACAGCTCCGCGGTCGGATCCATTCGCATGTCGAGCGGTGCATCTGCCGCGTAGGAGAACCCGCGCTCCGGCCTGTCGATCTGCATGCTCGAGACGCCCAGGTCGAACAGCACCGCGTCCGCGCGGACACCGTTCGAGGCGAGCTGCTCCAGCACGAGGGAGAACTCGCCGCGGAGAAACCGCCCCTGTACGGCCGTCTGCCGGCGGAAGCGGTCGAAGTACGCCCGCGCAGACGGGTCGCGATCGATAGCGATCAGCTTGCCCTTGCCGCGCAGGTCGGCGGCAAGGAGCTCGGCGTGCCCGCCCGAGCCGAACGTCGCATCGACGACGGTCTCGCCAGGACGAACCGCAAGCGCTTCCCGGACCTCCTCCGCCAGGACCGGGACGTGATCAGTCGCGTTCGGTCGCAAGACGTTCGGCAACATGCTCCGCACTCCCTTCGATCTCCCTCAGGTGCGCCCGCCAGGCCGCCCGGTCCCAGATCTCGAGATGGTCACGAACGCCGGCGACGACTACCTCACGTCCGAGGCTCGCGTGCTCGGCGAGGGCGGCGGGCACCATCACGCGGCCCTGCTTGTCCGGCTCCGACTCCGAGGCGCCGGCGAAGAAGTACCGCTGCATCAGACGTCCTTCCTTGCTGAGCGGATTGAGCCCGGCGAGCCGGTCCTCGACGGTCTGTTGCCATTCCGCGCGCGGATAGCAGTACAGGCACCCGTCCATCCCCCGAGTGAGGACGACGCCGCCGGAAAGCGCTTCGCGAAACTTGGCCGGTAGCGTGAGGCGGTTCTTCTCATCGATCGTGTGCTCGAATTCGCCCAGCAGCATGATCCACTCCGCCCCACTTTAGACCACGATCCTCCACTGCGCAACCCCTGCGCACCACAAAGGCGCCGCCCGAAAAGGGCGGCTACTGGAGAAGTGTCGCGACCGTGTTGATCGCGAGCGCCACGATCACGGCGCCGAAGACGTAGGACAGCAGCGCATGCCGGGTCACCTGCCTGCGCAACGGCTTGGCGCCGATGTTCGTGTCGGAGACCTGGAAGGTCATCCCGATCGTCAGGGCAAAGTAGAGGAAGTCCTTGTAGTCGGGGTCCTCGTCCTCGTTGAACGTCACGCCGCCGACCGGTTCCGCGTAGTAGAGGTCGCCGTAGCGCACGGTGAAGATCAAGTGGACGGCCGTCCACGAGAGCGCGACGACCGCGACGGCGAGCAGGATGAGCAGCGCCTTGTCGGCCCCGTTGTGGTGCCGCGCGTCCACGAGCGTGTACCCGATCGTCACGAGGCTCCCCACGCTTGCGGACAGGAAGACGAAATCTGCGGCAGCTCGGGAGTAGTCCTCGGCCTGCGCGTGTGCGGCCGTCTCCGCCGGGCCCATGCGCCCGATCCTCAGCCAGATGACGAGGACGGTCACCAGCGCCGCCGCTCCCCAGCCTCCTGTCAGCGCCACGGTCCACCCCGCCCCGACTAGCCCACCAACAGTCGCCACCACCAAGGCCGCTGCGGCCGCGAGCGCCATGCGCCCTCCGGCGTGGCCCCGTCGATCGACCTTCTGCGGCATGTGTCGAAGCATGCACGCCGGACAGGTCGGCACCGCCATCTCACACTCGCTCGCGGCCGTGCGTTTGTAGCGATGATGGAAGCCGTGCGTGTCCCGCCCTTTGAGCTGTTCTACGAGGAGCAGAAGACCCCCGTGCTCGCGCACCTGCGCCGGCTTCTTGGACGCGACGCCGCCGACGATGCCTTCCAGGAAACCTTTCTGCGCGCCTTGCGCGCCTACCCGACGCTCGAGCACGGCCGCTACCTTCGGGCCTGGGCGCTCACCATCGCCCGCAACGTCGCGATTGACCAGCGGCGCCGCGAGCGGGTCACCTCGGCCGACGTGCCCGACCTCGAGTCGGTCGACGAGCCGCTCCCATACGAGGAGCTCCGGCGGCTCACCGATGGTCTTCCGCAGAAGGAGCGCGCCGCGGTTTTCCTCCGTTACGGCTACGACCTGACCTACGAGGAAATCGGCAGCGCGCTCGGCTCGTCGACCGAGGCGGCGCGGCAGGCCGCGTCCTCGGGCGTCCGCCGGCTGCGCAGAAAGGAGCTGACATGACCGTTTCCGCCAAGCTCGATGCCCGCTTCCGAGATGCCGCCGCCGACGAAGGGCTGCTCGACGTCGCCTACGACCTCGTCGACACGCCGGTCGGGCAGCTGCTCGTCGCGGTCACCGATCGCGGCCTTTGCGAGATCTCGTACGACCCGGAACCCGAGCGCGAGGTCGAAGGCCTGGCGCGAGCATTTGGAGCGCGCGTGCTGCGGTCACCACGGCCGACGGACGAGGCGCGGAGACAACTCGACGAGTACTTCGCCGGCGAGCGGCGCCGCTTCGACCTCGAGATCGACCTTCATCTCGCACGCGAGTTCGGCCGCGCTGTCCTACAGGAGCTCGCGCGTGTCCCCTACGGCGAGCTGACGACCTACGGCGCGCTCGCCGCCAGGGCGGGCCGGCCTCGCGCCGCCCGCGCCGTGGGCACGGTGATGAACCGCAACCCGGTGCCCATCGTGCTCCCGTGCCACCGCGTAGTGGGCTCGACCGGAGCGCTCGTCGGCTACGGCGGCGGCCTCGATCGCAAGCGCGCCCTCCTCGAGCTCGAAGGGGCCCTTTCTTCCTGACTCCGGTCCGTGCTAGAACGCCGGAACCTTCGACGCTCACAAGGAGGAAATCATGAGGCGGGTATCTGCAATCGCGCTGGCGCTCGTCACCGTGCTCGTCGTCGCGGCTCCTGCTGGGGCGGCGTCCGGGCCGACGCTGAAATCGCTGCAGGCAGAGGTCACGGTCCTGAAGAAGCAGGTGAAAACGCTTCAGACCAAGGAGAAGCAAGACCACACGTTGGCCCTCGGCGCGTACGTCTACACCGGCTGTGCCGTGGCGACGATCGCCGACGCCCTGCAGGGCACGTGGATGACGGTGGACTCATACGTAACCGGTGCCGGCCACGCAGCGCTGTTCGGGCCGCAGACGGCGGTGGACGACCTCACCACGTGTCAGGCGTGGTCGATCGTGCGAGCGAAGACCCCGGTCCCGCCGGCCGTCTCGGTCCTGCAGGCGGTGCTCAACCTCCTCAAGTAACGAGAGTCAGCCCTCACGCGTGAGGCGAGCGTGGATCTCACGCGTGAGGGTTGCCACCTGCTCGGTCAGCTCCTTGTCCTGCCGCGTGAGCTCCGTGTTCGAGCTCAGGAGCTCGACGAGCTTGTCCGTCTCGGCCTTGATCAACGCCACCCGCTTTGCCGCGCTTTTCTCCATTCGCTCGTGATGCTCCTCCTCTCGGTCGTTGGCGACCTTGTCGCGCTCCGCCTGGCGGGTCTGCGCCAGCAGGATCAGGGGTGCGGCGTAGGCAGCCTGCGTCGAGAAGGCGAGGTTGAGAAGGATGAACGGATACGGATCCCAGTGGGCACCGATCGCGATCGCGTTGAGCGCGATCCACACGATGACGCCCACCGTCTGGCCGATGATGTACTGAGGCGTCCCGAAGAACCGCGCCGCGTGCTCGGCAGCGCGGCCGAACGTGTCTTGGCCAAAGGTGCCGTGGTGCTCGTCCGGCCGTCCGGCCATGCGTCCGAGGCTACGCGCCGCGGAGGACGTTACTCAGGGCTCGGTGACTCCGATCACCTCACGCGCACGCTGGAGGTCGGCCTCGTGAACGAGGATCTCGCGCTCCCCGTCAGTGGCGATCCCCTCGAACGGCGAGTCCGGCTCGGGAGTCTGGCGGTGGCCGCATTCGATCCCCTCGCTGCGGAGGAGCCCGCAGAGCGCCTCGGCTTCAGGCTCACCCGGAACCACCGTCAGACGGACAGCATCCTCCACTACCCGAGCGTAACGGCTGACGCTAGGCAGTGCGGGCGGCCTCCTCGTCGCCGAGCAGCCGGTAGCCGACCCCCCACACGTTCAGGACACAGCTCTCGGCGCCTGCGAGCGCGAGCTTGCGGCGGAGGCGTGACGCGTGCGAGTCGAGCGTCCGGGTCCGGCCGAGGGCGACGAAGCCCCAGACCTCGCGGAGAAGCTCCTCCTTCGTGAACACCCGCCTCGGCTGGCCGGCGAGCTTGACCAGCAGCTCGTACTCCTTCGCTGCCAGCGAGACCGGACGCCCGTGGACGGTGATCCGGCGCGTCGCCCGGTCCACAGCGATGGGGCCGGCGGCGAGCCGCTCGCGGGCCGCCGGCTGCGAGCGGCGCAGCACCGCATGGATCCGCGCGACGAGCTCCTCGTAGTGGAACGGACGCGGGACGAAATCGTCGCAGCCGCGCTCGAACGCGTGCACGCGGTCGACTGCGTCCGCCCGCGCCTCCCCCAGGACGATCACCGGCACGTCCCGGTCCCAGGAGCGGCCCGGTTCTCCTTCACGCAGGCGTCGGCAGACCTCGGAGCCGGACGCATCCTCGAGCCCGCCGACGAGCACGAGATCCGGGCGCGCCCGCTCGGCCAGCTCGAGCGCTTCGACCTCGGCGCCCGCGCCCAGCACCTCGAAGCCGTCGCCGACGAGGTGGCGCTCGAGAAACTCCCGCGTTGCCGGCTCGGCCTCGGCGAGAAGCAGCGCCTGCGTCATACGCACGAAGCTAGCCGCGCGCTCGCGATCCGGCCAGATGTCCTTTTACGCGAAAGTGCGCCAAACGTTCGACAGCCGTCCTGGTCGACGGGGCGCCGCCAGGCGCCCCGTCGGAGGCACGCTTCAGCTCTTTTCGGTCGTGACGCTCTTGAAGCCGTCCTTCTTGGCCGTCTTCATCGTCGCGCTGGCTGCGGTCTTGCTCGAGGCCGTGACCACGACCTCCCAGCGCTTCGCGCACCCGTCGCGCTCGGCGGTTGCGGTCAGGCCTTTGCCAGAAGCCTTCGTGACGATGGTCTTCGCGGCTTTGGACGTCGCCGCGTGGCCGATCACGACCTCCCAGTTCCCTGCTTTGTCCGGTGTGCTGCACGCACGCATCTTCTGCGTCCCTGCGGTGGCCATCGAGACGCCGACAACCGCCGACGCCGCCACCCCTAGCAGCGGAAGAACGAGTCTCCGCATTCCGATCCCTCCCTTTGGACGGTGGAATGCCTGCTCCGTCTCCCGGTATAGCGCCCGAAGATTACGGCCGGGTTACGTCTCCGTTAACGCTAGAGACGGCCTGAGCGTACGACGCCCCAGAGCAGCCAGACGCCGAGCACGCCGGCGAGCGCGAAGCCGAGCGCCGAGATCACGTGGATGCCGAGGACGTGCGGCCCGGTCTTCGCGAAGATCCCGATCAGGCTCGAGCCGATCAGGCCGCCCGCCACGACCATCGCGATCACCAGCCGGTTGAAGGCGACGTTCAGCTTGCGCATGAACTCGTCGAGGCCCTTGTGCACGAAGCCGACCTCGATCTGGCCGTCGCGGATCTCCTCGAGAAAGTCGTGCATCTGGATCGGCATGTCTCGGGCGATTCGCGCGAGCTCGATCCCCTCTGTCCGCGCACGCGCGAGTACGCGCCGCGGCTTGTAGCGCTCCATCATCAGCCCGCGCGCGTACGGCTTTGCGACCTCGAAGACGTTGAAGTCCGGATAGAGGTCGATGCCGACCGAGCCGAGCGTCGCGATCGCCTTGTCGAGGAGAACGAATCGAGTCGGCAGGCGCAGGTTGAGACGGTAGATGAGCTGGAACGCCTCCCGGATGACCTGCAGCGGGTCGATCTCGGCGAGGCTGGCGCCGTAGTAGCGGTAGTACATCTCGCGTAGCTCGACCCGGAACTGCTCCTCGCGTTCCCTCGGATAGCGAACGCCGAGCTCCGAGAGTCGGCGCGGCAGCTGGTCGACCTGCTCGTTCGCGGCGTCGATGAAGAGCCGCGTCAACTTCGACATGTCGTCGTCGGTGAGCTTCCCGACCTGCCCGAAGTCGACCAGGCCGACCGCGTTCCCGTCGTCGAGCACGAAGATGTTCGCGGGATGCGGGTCGCCGTGGAAGAACCCGTGCCGGAAGATCATCGTCATCCAGGCCTCCGTCATCAGGTACGCCAGCCGGCGCCGCTCCTCCATCGTCCAGGCGTCCTGCGGCAGGTCGGCCAGTTGGATGCCCTCGAGCAGCTCGAGAGTCAGCACCCGCGTCCGCGTGTAGCTCCAGTAGACGCGCGGGATGTGCACGTGCGGGTGGCCGGCGAAGTGGTGGTGAAAGGCCTCCGCGTTCCGCCCCTCGAGCCGGTAGTCCATCTCCTGGCGGATCGAGCGGGCAAACTCGTCGACGAGCTGGCGTGGGTCGATGAAGTCGAGCGCCCGGACCCGTTCTTTGGCGATGCGCGCCGCCTGGTAGAGGAGCGCCAGATCGGCCTCGACCTGGCGAGGCGCGTTCGGGCGCTGAACCTTGACGGCCACCCGGTGGCCGTTCGGGAGCGTCGCCTGATGCACCTGTCCGATCGAAGCAGCGGCGACCGGAACCGGGTCGAATTCCGTGAAGAGCTGCTCCACTGAGAGCTCCAGGTCCTCCCGGATCACGCGCTCGACGTCCTCGTACGGGAATGGGCGGACGTCGTCCTGGAGCGCCTGGAGCTCGACGAGGATGTCGGGCGGGACGATGTCGGGGCGGGTCGAGAGAAGCTGCCCGAACTTGACGAAGGTCGGCCCCAGCTCGTCCAGCATCTCGCGCAGGTGCTGACCCCTCTCCGAGGGCGCGCCGTCGAGAACCACGCGCGTGCGGCCCGGCAGGAGGTCGGTCAGGCGGTGCCGCTCGAAGAAGTACCCGAAGCCGTGCTTGACCGCGACCTGCGCGATCTCAGAGATCCGTCCGAGGTTCCGCGTCGCCGTGCTCGCCACGGAATCAGTGTGACACGCGTGACGGCTCGGCCCTGTCGGGGCTCCACTGGCGGAGAATCGGCCCGTACCGCTTCGTGCCGTCCGGCAGCTCGGACGGTAGGCCCGCCGCGGCCGCCTCCGCCGCCTGGCGCCAGAGCCTCACGATCTCGCCGTGCACGATCTCTGCGGCGCGGTCGTAGCCGCTCCGGTTGCGCGGTAGCTCGCTCAGGTCGATTGGATCGCCCCAGACGACGGCGCAGCGGCGCCGATTCGCCGGCGACCAGCGGAACGTGTCGACACTGCAGGGGATCACGGGCGCACCTTCCTGCATCGCGATCATCAAGCCTCCTGTGTGGACCTGTCCGGGATACCCGAAGCGCTGCCGTGTGCCCTCGATGTGGACGCCGACGAGCCTTCCCTCGGCGACGAGCCCGCGAGCGCGACGAAGCGCGTCCCGGTCGGCTTCGCCCCGCCGGACCGGGAAGGTGCCGATCCAGCTCAGGAGCTCGCCCACGACGGGCATCTCCATCAACTCCACCTTGGCGAGGAAGTAGATCGGCCGCGGACAGAACGAACCGATCAGCGGATGGTCGATCCCCGAGAAGTGGTTGGCCGCGACCACTCCGCCGCCTTCGAGCGGCACGCGGTCGAGGCCGTACCCCGCGGACGGGGCCAGCAGGAGCGTGACGGGCGTGGTGAGCAAGCGCGCGAAGGGCCAGATGCGTTCGGGGTCCTCGCCCCACAGCTTCGGAATTCCGAGCTTCGTTAGCGGCTGCACGCTGCGCGCTAGCCGGCCGGCAGCGCGTCTTTCTCCACCAGCCGCAACCGGTGCTCGAGCTGCGCGACGCGAAGCTCCAGCTCCTCCAGCTCCCCGCGCGTGACGAGCCCGAGCTCGCCGAAGAGGCCGTTGAGGCCGCTGCCGGTGCGCTCGCTCAGGCGCACAGTCTCGTTGCGCCATCGCCCTACCAGCTCCTCGACCAGCGATCGCGCCTCCTCACGGCCTAGCCCGCCGCGGGCCGTGAGCTCTTCGACCAGGGTGTCGGCCCGCTCGGCGGTCAGCGCGACCGCGCCGACAGCCGCCAGGAGGAGCTTCTCGGCCACCTCCCGGACCGAGTCAGCGCGCTCGGCCATGAGGTCTTGCCCGGCGGCGCTGACGCCGTCGTTCACGCTTCGCCTGTGCGCTCGCCCGCTCCACTGCCGCGACCGGCGAGAGCTCCGGCGCGGGCTGCGCAGCGGCCGCCTCCTCCGCCGCCTCGAGCGTCGCCTTTCCGTCTGTCTCCGAGGGCGTCGTCTCGCGCCGTCGCGCGAACTCGGGCTCGCGCTCCTTCCAGATCGTCAGGAGCGGCGCCGCGATGAAGATCGACGAGTACGCGCCGGACGTGATCCCGATCAGCAGCGCGAACGCGAAGTCCTTCAGGGTCGTGCCGCCGAACGCGAGCAGCGAGGCGATCGGCAGCAGCGTGATGAAGGTCGTCGCCAGCGAGCGGCGGATCGTCTCCCACAGCGAGACGTTGGCGATCGTCGCGAACGGCGCCCGCCGCATCAGCGGGACGTTCTCCCTGATCCGGTCGAAGATGATGATCGTGTCGTAGATCGAGTAGCCGAGCACCGTGAGCACCGCGGCGACTGTCGCGTTCGAGACCTCCTTCCCCGTCAGCGAGTAGACCCCGACCGTGATCGCGATGTCGTGGAGCAAGGCGATGATCACCGGCACGGCGAACTTGAAGTCGAAGCGGATCGCGATGTAGAGCACGATCAGGAGCAGCGAGAAGAGGATCGCCGTGATTGCGGCGCGGGCGATCTGCCGGCCGAAGCTCGACGAGACCGTCTGGATGGTGAACGAGATCGGCTGTCCTTGACCGAAACGCGACTGGATGTCGTTCGACAGCTTGCTCGTCTGCGCCTGCGAGAGTGACCGCATCCGGAGCTGGAAGTCCTTGTAGCCGTCGCTGCCGGAGACCTTGCCGCGACCCTGGATGACGGGATCCTTGGCGAACTTCGTCGCCTCGCTGCGGACGGTCGAGAGCGAGACGGGCTGGGTCGTCTTGAACGTCACCTGGGTGCCGCCCTTGAAGTCGATCCCGAGGTTGAGGCCCTTCGCCGCAAGCGAGCCGACGCCGATCAAGACGATCGCGCCGGAGATCGCAAACCAGAGATACCGGCGCTTCATGAAGTCGATCTGGAGCCACTTGGCCGTCTGCTGGCCCTGCGCGCCCATCAGGCGCGGGTTGTCGAACCAGCGGAAGCCGGCCAGGAGCCCGAGCATCGCGCGGGTGGCCGCGACCGCGGTGACCAGCGAGATCACCGTTCCAATCATCAGCATCAGCGCGAACCCCTTGACGCCTGCGGTGGCTACGGCGAACAGGACCAACGCCGTGATCACCGTGACGACGTTCGCGTCGATGATCGTGTGGAAGCCCTTTGCGTAGCCGGCCGCGATCGCCGCGCGCACGGACTTCCCGGACCGCACCTCTTCCTTGATGCGCTCGAACACAACGACGTTCGCGTCGGCGGCCACCCCAATCGTCAGGATCAGGCCCGCGAAGCCGGGCAGCGTCATCGTGACGTGCAAGATCAGGATCGCCGCGTACAGGAACGCCGCGTAGATGCCGAGCCCGATCACGGCCACCAGCCCGAGGAAGCGGTAGACGACGAGCAGGAATACCGCGACGAGCAGAAGCCCGATCAGGGCGGCCGTCTTGGCCTGCTTCAGCGAGTCCTTGCCGAGCGTGGCCGAGACGTCGGTGCGCTCGATCTGCACGAAGTTGACCGGCAGCGCGCCCGTCTGCAGCACGAGGGCGAGGTTCTTCGCCTCGCCGATCGAGGTTATGTTCGAGATCTCGGCGCCGCCGATGCTCGGATCGATCCCGTTCGGGTTGTCCTTGTAGTTGATGTACGGCGTCGACTTGAGCTGGCCGTCCAGCACGATCGCGAAGTGCTGCGCGTACTGGTTGATCGTGTTGACGTCGTTCGAGCCGCCCTGGCCGGCCGCGTCGGCGAGGCCTTGCCCGCGAATCGCCTCCGCCTGTGTGATCCGCTGAAACTTCTTGTTCCCCTCGCTCTTGAAGCCGAGCTGGACGATTGCGTTGCCCTGGCCCGGCTGGGTGCCGATGTCCGCCCTGATCGCTCCGAGGTTGAGATCGCGGCCGGTGGCTTCGGGAATCGGGTTCGACGGTCGGTCCGGGAAGTACTTGAAGAGGTAGTAGAAGGTTTTCGCCGTGGCCTGGCTCTGCCGTACGCCGGTGCAGCCGTTGGTGGTGGCGTCGCAGCTGACCACGGTCATGTGCGTCGGGACCGCGAGCACCGTCCAGCCCTTGGGCGCCTTCCCCTGCAGCCCGGGTGCGCTGAGCAGCTTCGCGCGCGCGTCCTCGGGGCCGGCCTTGAGCTCCTTCTTGGCGTTGAAGAGGTAGAAGGCGGTCGGAGCTCCACTCTTCGTGTCCGCTTGGACCAGTTTCAGCAGGTGGTAGAGGCTCGCCTCGGCGATCACGTGCCCGTTGCCGTCGGTGGACGGCCCGGTGACGTCGCTCTCGAGGTCGTAGAACTGCAGCTGGGCGGTCTTGCCGATGATCGAGGCGGCTTTCGCCGGGTCATGGACACCGGCGAGCGCGATCACGATCTGGTTCTTGCCCTCCTGCCGGATGTCGGGCTCGGCTACGCCGAGCTTGTCGATCCGGCTGCGCATGATCGATACGGAGCGGCTCATGCACGACGAGTCGCAGGTCTGGTTCTTCGGCGGCACGGCCTTCAGGACGACCTCGAGGCCACCCTGGAGGTCGAGGCCGAGCGTCACCTTCTTGTGCGCCGGTGAGCCCGGCACGCCAAGCGCGGCCACGCCTGCCAGCGTCGCCACGATCAGCCCGACCAGGATGAGATGGGAACGTCGGTTCGTCACGCGGGAACGAAAGATTAGCCGTCGTCGGAGGGAATCGGTTCCTCGCTTCCCTCCTCGACCTCGGGTTCCTCCCGTGGGGCGACAGCGGCGACGGCACGGCGGTCGAGGCGGACAACCGTGCCCGGCGCAAGCTCGATTTCGAGCACGTCGTCCTCGATCGAGGCGACCTTCGCGTGGAGCCCGCCGGCCGTGATGATCTCGTCGCCGGCCCGGAGCCGATCCTGCATCGCCACCTGGGCTTGGCTCCGTTTCCGCTGCGGCCTGATCAGCAGCAGCCACATCAGGGCGAACAGCGCGACGATCACGATCAGGAAGTTCAAATCGACACCTCCGGAGCGGTCTGGAGTCTGGCCAGCGCCGCTTCCTTGTACGACTGCAGCTCGCCCCGGTCGATCGCGGCGCGGGCGCCGCCAACCAAGTCGAGCACGAAGCGGAGATTATGCAGCGTGAGCAGGCGGTGACCGAGCAGCTCCTGCTGGTTGACGAGGTGGCGGAGGTAGGCACGGGAGAAGCGCGTGCAGGCTGGACATGCGCAGCCGTCGTCCAGCGGATCGGGATCGCGGGCGAAGCGGGCGTTGCGCAGGTTCAGGCGACCCTCCCAGGTGAGCGCGGAGCCGGTCCGCGCTGTGCGGGTGGGCAGGACGCAATCGAACAGGTCCACCCCGCGCTCGATCACCTCGAGGATCCCCTCCGGGTCGCCGATCCCCATGAAGTAGCGCGGCCGCTCTGGCGGGAGGAGGCCTGCGGCCCAGGCAGTCGTCTCGAACATCACGTCTCTCGGCTCCCCGATCGCGAGCCCGCCGAGCGCGTAGCCGTCGAAGTCGAGTGCCGTGACTTCCTCGATCGAGCGCTGCCGCAGCTCGGGATCCGCTCCGCCTTGGGTGATCCCGAAGAGCAACTGGCCGTCGGCGCGCTCGGTCTCGCGCTGCCGGCCGGCCCAGAGCGTCGTCAGCCGGACGGCCTCCTCGAGCTCCTCCCGCGGGCAATCGGCGGGCTGGCAGACGTCGAAGCACATGGCGATGTCGGAGCCGAGGTCGGCCTGGACGCGCGCCGCGAGCTCGGGCGTGAAGCGGGCGCTTTGGCCGTCGTAGACCGAGCGGAAGGTGACGCCCTCGTCGTCTCGCTCGAGGATCGTGTCGCGCAGCGAGAAGACCTGGAAGCCGCCGGAATCGGTCAGGATCGGCCCGTCCCACCCCATGAACGCGTGCAGCCCGCCGAGCTCGCGGATGATCTCGGAGCCTGGCCGAAAGTGCAGGTGGTAGGTGTTGCCGAGCAGGATCTCGGCGCCCAGCGCGCGAAGCTCGTCGGGATCGACCGTCTTCACGGTCCCCTTGGTCCCGACCGGCATGAACGCCGGCGTACCCAGGTCCCCGTGCGCCGTGCTCAGGACTCCGGCCCGGGCTGACCCGTCGGTCGCGGCAAGCCGGAAGCTCACAGGATCAGCATCGCGTCACCGAAGGAGTAGAAGCGGTAGCGCTCCTCGATCGCGATCGTGTAGAGGCGGCGGGTCTCCACGACACCGGCAAAGGCCATGACGAGCGCGAGCAACGTCGAGCGTGGCAGATGGAAGTTCGTCAGGAGCGAGTCGACGCGGCGGAACTCGAAGCCCGGCGTGATGAAGAGCTCCGTTCGGCCGGCGGGCGGTGCGCCGCGGGTGAGCGACTCGAGCACGCGCACGGTCGTCGTGCCGACCGCCAGCACCTCTTGCGCGGAAGAGATCCGCTCCCACGCCTGCTCCGCCACCTCGTAGCGCTCGCTGTGCAGCTCGTGCCCGTCGAGGTCGTCGGCGGAGATCGGCCGGAACGTGTCGAGCCCGACGTGCAACGTGACTCGCTCGACGTCGAGCTTCTCGAGCAGCTCCCTCGTGAAATGGAGGCCCGCGGTCGGGGCGGCCGCGGAGCCCTCGTTCTCGGCGTAGACGGTCTGGTAGCGCTCGGGGTCGTCCAACCGCTCGGTGATGTAGGGCGGCAGCGGCGCCTCGCCCGCCGGCTCGCCTTCCAGCCGCAGACGCCAGCGCCCCTCGCCGAGCGATTCGACGAGCTCGACCGGGCCAAGACGCTGCCCAGGCGCGAGCTTCCGCGAAGGCCTCGCCAGCCCTTCCCAAAGGCCGTCTGCACCCAACCGCTCCAGCAGAAGCACCTCCGCCCCGCCCCCGCCCGGGCGTGCGAGGCGCAGGCGCGCCGGCAGGACGCGTGTGTCGTTCACGACCGTGAGCGTCTCGGGAGAGAGCTCCTTCGGCAGCTCGTCGAAGCGCCGGTGGCGCACCGCCCCGCTCGCCCGCTCGTAGACGAGCAGGCGCGACCTGTCGCGACGCTCGAGCGGCCGCTGTGCGATCAGCTCTTGAGGTAACTCGTAGTCCAGCTCGGAAGACTTCATCCGATGCGAACGCTACCGTTGGCGCCGATGACCGACGACGCGATCGAGCGGGCGCGGGAGCGGCTGAAGCAAGCGGCGGAAGGGCGTCCCGACGCGGCCGCCGTTGACGCCGCACTCGAGCGCGCCCGCGCTCAGATCGAGGAGCTGGCACAGGCTGCCGCCGAGCTCCAGGCGACACTTCCCGCGAAGATCGAGGGAGCGCTCCAGGACGGCCTGCGCGAGCAGGTCAAGCCGGTCGGACGCAACCTCGCCGAGATCCGCGGCCTGACGAACCAGGTCATCCGGCGGCTCGAGCGGATCGAGGGCGACCTCCTCTCTGAGCGGCACGCCCGCGTGGACGACCTCGCGCTCCTCGTCGACCTCGTGAGCTCCGGCTGGAAGGCGGTGGACGATCGCATCGGCTCGCTCCAACGGAGCTTCCAGACGGGTGAGGGTGCGATCGTGTACCGCATCGAAGAGCGCCGGGCCGAGTCCGGCTAGCTCTTCGGCGCCCGCGCGAGGCGCTCCTCGACCGCCAGCCCGATCAAGCCGAGCGCGACAGCGAGCCAGAGCGTCGCGAGACGGATCAGGACCGTCGCGGCGGCCGCGGCGGCTTTGGGCACGTCACCGAGCACGCGGATCAGCCCGGTCATGCTGGTCTCGGCGACGCCGAGGCCGCCGGGAAGGAACGAGAGCGCACCGGCGAGACTCCCGAGCGAGAACACCACGATCGTGTCCGCCAGCGAGAGGCCGAGGCGAAGCCCGCGGACGCAGACGTAGGCGGCCAGGCACTCGCAGAACCAGGAGAGCGCCGAGACGGCGGTCATCCCGACGAGCAGCCGCGTCGAAAGCAGGGCTCGCGCGGCTTGGGGCGCCTCGCCGAGCGCGGCGAAGCGCTCGAGGAGCGGGCTTCGGACGACGGCGACGATCACGGCCACGCCGACGAGCGCGAGGACGAGAAGCGGCCACCGGTCCGTGCCGGCGCCTCCCGCGACGGCGAGCACGACGACCCCGGTCGCGTCGGTGACGCGCTCCGCCAGGACGACCGGCGCCGAGCGCCGCACCGGAACCGCGAACGAGCGCTGCAGCAGCCCGCACTTGAGCACCTCGCCGAGCTTCGCGGGACTGATCGTCATGGTCAGGCCGGCGACGAAGATCGTGAAGCTCCTCCATGGCGGAACACGGATCTCCAGCTGCGCGAGATAGCGCTGCCACCGCCAGAACCGGATCAGGTAGTTGAGGGCGGTCAGCCCCGCCGCGGCCGGAAACAGCTCCCAGCGAAAGCGCCGAAGCTCGTCGCCCAGGCGCCCGAAATCCGCGTAGAGGCCGAGGCCGAGCGCGACGGCGACCGCCAGCACGACCGCGAGGAGGACAGTGCGTCTCAGGTCAGTGCGAGGATCAGCGCAGCCGTGGCGACCCATAGGCCGACGGCGACGACGATCGGGACGTCGGTCAGGAGCACCTGCTCGGGCTCCTCGCCGAGGTCGTCGCGGTGGACGAGGAGCAGGTAGCGGAAGATGCCGAAGACCACGAACGGGATCGTCACCATCAGCGCCTTCGAGTCCCGAGCCGTGAACGTGTAGAGCGAGTAGGCGATCACGGTCGACGAGGCGACCACCGAGACAAGCTGGTCGACGAGCTCGAGCGAATACCCCTCCAGTACCGCCCGCCCCGGAGTTGCTCTGGCGCCGACGAGGACGAGCTCACCGCGCCGCTTAGCGAGCGCGAGGAAGAGCGCCAGCAGCGCCGTGCAGAGGAGCAGCCAGGGCGAGATCCGCACGTGGACCGCCTCGGCCCCCGCCGCTGCGCGGATCACGAACAGCCCGCCGATGGCGAGCACGTCGACCAGCACCAGCTGCTTGAGCCCAAGCGTGTACGCGAGCTGAAGGACGACGAAGCCGAGCATGAGGCCGAGTGACGGAAGGCCGAGCCAGACGCCGGCACCGAGCGACGCCGTCGCGAGCACGCCTGCCAGCGCGAAGGCGGCACGCCCGGAAAGCTCGCCGCGCGCAATCGGCCGGTCGCGCTTGACCGGATGGAGCCGGTCCTGCGCACGGTCTCGGACATCGTTTACCAGGTACGCGGCGCTCGACAACCCGCAGTACGCGCCGAACGCAGCCGCAGCCTCGCCCCAGCGCACAGCGTCGCCGAGCTTCGCGGCGAAGACGATGCCGGCGAAGACAAGGAGGTTCTTCGACCATTGCCGGGGGCGCAGCGCAGCGAGGGCAGCGGCGAGCGGCGATCGCCGCCGGGGCAGCTCGACGAGCTCGCGAGCGGGAGCGACCATCGAGCGGGATTCTGACTACTCGGGCACGGCAGGGAGGAAGAGCTCGAAGCGGCTCCCCCGCTCGGGCGAGGTCTCGAGCCGGATCCCGCCGCCCAGCGCGGCGGCAAGCTCCAGGGCAATGGCGAGCCCGAGCCCTGTCCCCCGGCCGTCCCGTGACCAGAACGGCCTGAAGATTCGCTCTCGCTCGGCCGGCGCGATCCCCGGTCCGCTGTCGGCGACGGTAACGTAGACGCTGCCGTCGACAGCCTTCAGCGCCAGCTCGACGCGCCCGCCGTCAGGCGTCCAGCGGAACGCGTTCGAGAGCAGGTTGGAGATGATCTGTAGCACCCGGTCGCCGTCCGAGACGATGACCGGCTTCGCCTCGACACTCCGTTTGTAGTCGATCCCGCGCCGCCGGGCCTCCTCGCTGAAGTTGGCGTACGCGGCGTCGACCAGCCGCTCCATCTCGACCTCCTCTCGCAGGACGGTGAATCGGTGGGCGTCGAGCTTCGCGAGGTCGAGGACGTCCCCGACGAGCCTCTCGAGCCGTTCGGCCTCCGCGGCGATCACCGCCAGCGACGCCGTGCGCACCTCCTCGTCGGTCGCGACCCCCTCGCGCAGCGCCTCGACATGCCCGCGGATCGCGGTCAGGGGCGTCCGCAGCTCATGAGACACGGTCATCAGGAAGTTGCGCTCGAGCTCCTCGGCCTCCGAGAGCCGGGCGGCCATCTGGCGGAAGCGTTCGGCAAGCACGCCGATCTCGCCGCCGCCCGGGACCTTCGGCACGTCCACCTCGTACTGCCCTCGAGCGACCTGGTCGGCAGCCCGGGAGAGATCGAGAACAGGCGTCGTGATCCGCCGCGAGAGGTACCAGGCGAAGCCGGCCGCGACCGCGACGCCGCCGGCGAAGGCGATCAACAGCCGCTCGATCAGCGCGAGCCAGCGCTGCTTGAGAATCGTCTCCGGCTTCGCGACGACGATCGTGCCGAACGTCTGCTGCCCGACCTTGAGCGGCCGGGCGGCGGCGAGCAGCGTCTGCTTCGCGCCGGGGGGCGTGAACTCGAAGCGCCAGAACTTGTTCGCCCGAACGCGCCTCAAGGCGACCGCGGCCTGGCGAGGAAGCGCCCGGAACGCAGGCCCCTGGCCGGGGAACGGGTCCACGCCCGAGTAGTAGATTCGGTCGCCGCCGGCGGCGAGCTCGAGCTTCCTTGCAGACAGGAGCTTGAGCCCGGCCTGTCGCCCGTAGAGCTCCGTCAGCCCCTTCGCCTCTTGCGCCAGCTCGCCGTAGGCCTGCGCACGCGCGCGGTTCTGCGCGTAGGTCCGGAACAGCCGCAGCGCGATCGCGGCGGACACGAGCCCTGCGACGACGACACCGAGCAGAAACAGCGCCGGAAGCTGAAAGCGAAGCGACCGGAGCACCGCTGGGTCCCGTTCTACGCGTTCACGGCCGCATCGCGAGCGGGAGCGACCTTGTAGCCGACGCCCCACACGGTGACGATCGGCGAGGCGTCGCCGAGCTTGCGGCGCACCTGGCGGACGTGCACGTCGACGGTTCGCGTGTCACCGGCGAACGTATAGCCCCAGACCCGCTCGAGAAGCTGGTCGCGGGTGAGAACGAGGCCGCGGTGGTCGAGCAGCTCCCAGAGGAGGTCGAACTCCTTCGGCGCCAGCTGCACCTCCTGGCCCGCGACGCGCACCTCTCGGCGGCCTGCATCGATCTCGAGGTCTCCGTGCTTGATCTGCTTCGTCTGCACCTCGCGCCGCTCCGGGACGGCGCGGCGAAGGATGGACTTCACCCGCGCCACGAGCTCGCGGGGATTGAAGGGCTTCGTCAGGTAGTCGTCGGCCCCGACCTCCAGGCCGATGATCTTGTCGACGTCCTCGTCGCGAGCCGTCAGCATCAGGATGGGAATGTCCGACGCCTGCCGGATACGGCGGCAGACATCGATTCCGTCCAGGTCCGGCAGCATCAGGTCGAGCACGATCAGCTCGGGCTGCTCCGCGGCGACCTCTTCCAGCGCGGCTTCTCCGGTTCCGACCGTCCGGACCCGGTAGCCGGCGTTCTTCAGATAAAGGGCGACGAAGGACGCGATCGAGCTCTCGTCCTCGACCACGAGCACCGTCTGCTGAGTTCCCATCCTCTCAGGATGCCAGAGGCAGGGGTCAGCGCCGGGTCGGCGGCGTCCCGAGCACGAACGTCGACGGCCCGTCGGGAATCGGCAGGTACGCGGCGCCGTTCAACGACATCACGCCGTTGGGGATCCCGGGGTCGCCCGCGCCCGTGACGACGACCTTGCCGCGACCGACCGCCGAAACAAAGATCCCGGTGCCCTTGAGGTTCACGACGTAGCGCCCGTCCAGCGCCCGGAAGGAGACGTTCCGCCCGGTGCACATCGTGGTCCAGGCGTCGATCGCCTTGACTCCTCCGCGACAGTGAACGAACTGCGGCGTCTGGCCGTCGAGCGGGGTCAGGTCCTTGATCCGGACCCGGCCGTTGGCAAACCGGCCGATGACCGTGCCGCGGAGCTTGAGCGTGTCGGAGCCCCGACCACGCTTGACCGAGAGCGTGCCGTCGGACGGCGAGGCCGCCGAGAGCGCAGCGGGCACGGCAAGCGCGGCTGCGAGGCACAGAAGGAGAAGTGTCCGCCCCATACGAGTCTGAGTATCGGCTCCGCCGGTGTGTTCGCGATAAGCGTGTTGTAAGGAATGCGTAAACGCAGGAACAATCCAGGGAGATGCGAGCCTCCTTCGTCCTTCTGCCGCTGTTCCTCGCCGCGCTGCTGGCCGGGTCGGTGCCCGCCGCAGTGGCGCCTCCGCGCCTCCTCGGCCTGAGCATCTCAAACGGTGGGCATCCCTTCCTGGGTGACACGCGGCAGCTCGCAACCGTGAGCCCGAACGGCGACGGCTATCGCGACCGCGCGATCATCCGCTTCCGCCTCGACCGTCCCGCCACGGTCTACCTCGAAGGTGTGGCTACCGGCGAGACTCGTCACCGGGGGAAGATCATCTTGCGGATGCAGAGACGCTTCGCCGCCGGGCCGCACAGGATCGTCTGGAAACCGAGGCCTTCTACCGCCGACCGCACCTACCTCTTTCGTTTCACAGTGGCGGGACACGGCGGCACCCGGGTCTACGGCTTCGAGCCTCCTCGCCGCCAAGGGGGGACGAGCGGGCTCGTCGTGCGGGTGCAGAGCGTGGACGTCGCCTTCCTCCAAAGCAGCTATCCGGTGGGTGGCCGCGAGGCGTCGGTCTCGATCGCCACGGATGCCCGCACCATTCGCCTCCAGTTCCTCTCGTACGCCACCGGGCGTGCGGCCGCCCGTGACGCGAAGACGAGCGCCGGCGCCATCACGCCGTCGGTCCGCCTCGATTGGCGCAGCCACCGTGATTCGCCCCACGTCGTCGGCGTCAGTCTCTCCGGAACCTGGACCAGCGGTCTCTACTTCCTCCGCGTGACCGCGGGCGACGGTCGCGTCGGGTATGCGCCGTTCATCCTCCGGCCACGGCGCCTCGGCGAGCACAAGGTTGCGGTGGTCTTCTCGACCAACACCTGGCAGGCGTACAACTTCAGAGACTCGAACGGAGACGGCTGGGGCGATTCCTGGTACATCAGCGGCGCGACCCGCCGCGTCGACCTGCGCCGGCCGTTCCTGGACTCCGGTCTTCCGTTCCGCTTCCGGGCCTGGGACCTGCCATTTTTTTCCTGGCTCAACCGGACGGACAAGAAGGCGGACTACTTCTCGGATGACGACCTCGCGGGCGTCACGAGCGGCGACGCTCTCCGGCGGGCCTACGACCTGCTCGTGTTCCCGGAACACGAGGAGTACGTCACGCGCCACGCGTACGAGGTCGTCCAGCGCTTCCGCGACCTCGGCGGCAACCTGCTGTTCCTCTCCTCGAACAACTTCTTCTGGAAGGTGCAGCGCGAAGGGCCGTTCCTACGGAAGATCCAGCAGTGGCGGAAACTGGGTCGCCCGGAGGCCGGACTGGTCGGCGCGCAGTACGTCGCCAGTAACCAAGGGACACCCCAGAGCCCCTACGTCGTCCAAGGGGCATCCAGCGAGCCCTGGGTCTTCACGGGGACCGGGCTCGTAAACGGCTCGTCCTTCGGCCGCTACGGTGTCGAGGTGGACGAGAGGACTTCAAGCTCGCCCGCTGGAACGGTCGTCCTCGCCCGGATTCCGGACGCCATCGGCAGTCATGACGCGGAGATGACCTTCTACCGGACGCCGGCCGGAGCGAAGGTCTTCGACGCAGGCGCGCTGGATTTCGCGGGCTCGCTCGGCCTCCCCGCCGTCTCGCGGCTGGTGGAGAACCTCTGGGCCCGGCTTGCGGCGCCCTAGCGGGGCGCGGTCGCCAGCGTCCTAGTCGTACTCGTAGAACCCGCTGCCGCTCTTCCGGCCGAGCCGGCCTTCGTCGCGCATCTCGACGAGTCGCTGGGGCGGCGCCATCCGCTCCTCGCCGAGGGCCGCGTGCAGCGCCTCGGACGCGTGAACGTGGACGTCGATGCCGATCAGGTCGATGAGAGCGCACGGGCCCATCGGCCAGCCCGCGCCGCTCGCCAGGGCCGTGTCCAGGTCCTCCGGCGTCACACGCGCCTCGTCGAGGACGCGCACGCAGTCGTTCAGGAGCGGGATCAGGATGCGGTTGACGATGAACCCCGGCGTGTCGTTGCACCGGACCGGCTGCTTGCCGGCTCCCTCGACCCACTCGTAGGCGGCCTGGACGGCCTCGTCGCTCGATTTCGCCGTCCGGACGATCTCGACGAGAGGCAGTACCGGCGCAGGATTGAAGAAGTGCATCCCGACGACGCGCTCCGGCCGCTGCGTTGCCTCGGCGATCTGGCTGACGGAGAGCGCGGACGTGTTCGTCGCGAGAACGGCCGACGGGCGCGTGATCCGGTCGAGCTCGGCGAAGACCTCGCGCTTCAGGTCGAGCTCCTCCAGGACGGCCTCGATCACGAGACCGCAGCCGGCCAGGTCTCCGAGCTCGGTTGTGAGTGTGAGGCGCTCGAGCGCCGCGTCGCGTTGCTGCTCGCTCAAACGGCCTTTTTCGACGCCGCGATTGAGGTAGCGCTCGACCGTGGCGCGGCCGCGCTCGGCCAGCTCCATGGTCACCTCTCGGCCGACGGTCTCGTGGCCGGCCGTGACGGCGATCTGCGCGATCCCCGCACCCATCGTCCCGAGCCCGACGACGCCGACCTTCACGCGCGCGATCCTAGTCGGGCCAACACCCACATGAACCGCACGAGCCCGTGGCCCGGCTCTTCGAAGGGAACGACTCGAGCCTCGACGAGCTCGAAGCCCGCGGCGGCGACCAGGCGCCGGTTCGTCTCCTCGTCGAACGACGCGAAGAACATCGGCGCGCCGAGCCAGCCGTCCTCGACCTCGTCGTCCGCATCCGCCGTGCCCATCGTCGCGAGCAGCCGGCCGCCTGGGCGAAGCCAGGAGGCGATGTGCTCGAGCACGAGACCCTGCTCGGCGCGCGGGACGTGCCCGAGCATGAACAGCGACACGACACCGTCGAAGGAATCGTCCTCGAGCTCGACCTCCACAACGTCGCCCAGCACGAATCGCGCTCCCGGAAACGCCTTTCGAGCACGCTCGAGCTGACCTGCCGAGATGTCGACGCCGACGTAGTCGTAACGCTCGACGAGCTGCCGCGTCGCCGGGTTGTCGCCGCCGCAACCAAGCTCGAGCACGTGCGCGCCGGCCGGGACGCGCTCGATGAACTTGGCCAGCCAGCGGGCGGCAGGCGTCTCGAAGCTGGCCGCCCAGTCCGCGTAGCGCCCGGCGATCGCGTCGTAGCCCCCACGGACGATGTCCTTGGGACCGGCCACCCCGCCGCTGCGTGCGTAGCGGATGTCCGGCTCCACAGGTGGACTCTAGACTCTCGCTATGGCCACCACGATGCTCGAGCGGAAGCTGTTCGTCGGCGGCGAGTGGATCAAGACCGGCGACTGGCTCGAGGTGCGCTCGCCCTACTCGGGCGAGGTCGTCGGCCGGGTCGCCAAGGCCGGCGCCGGCGAGACGAGGCACGCGATCGACGCCGCCGCGGACGCGATGCGCGAGCCCCTCCCGGCGCACAAGCGCGCCGAGATCCTTGTTCGAGTTGCGATGGGGCTCGGCCGCCGGCACGACGAGGCCGCCCGGCTCATCTCGGACGAGGCGGGCAAGCCGATGAAGGCCGCCCGCGTAGAAGCCAAGCGGGCGATGTCGACCTACACCTTTGCCGCGGTCGAGGCGCGCAAGCTCGCGGGTGAGATGGTGCCGATGGACGCCGCGCAGGCGGGTGAGGGGAAGCTCGCCTTCACGCTGCGGCGCCCGATCGGCGTCGTGGGCGCAATCTCCCCGTTTAACTTCCCGCTGAACCTCGTCGCGCACAAGCTCGCTCCTGCGCTGGCCGCCGGGTGTGCGGTCGTGCTCAAGCCTGCGAGCCAGACACCACTCTCGTCGCTCCTCCTGGCCGAGCTGGAGGAGGAGGCAGGGTTGCCACCCGGCTGGCTCAACGTCGTCGCCGGCTCGGCATCGGAAATCGGCGACGCGCTGGTCGAGGACGAGCGCGTGAGGGCGATCACCTTCACCGGCTCGGGATCGGTCGGCTGGAAGCTGAAGGAGCGCGCACCCAAGAAGAAGGTGAACCTCGAGCTCGGGAACGCGACACCCGTGATCGTGACGGCAGACGCCGAGCTCGACGCGGCTGCGACGGCGTTGGCTGCGAACAGCTTCTCCTTCGCCGGGCAGAGCTGCATCTCGGTTCAGCGCATCTACGTCGAGCGCCCGGCCTACGAGGAGTTCTTGCAGGGTTTCCTCCCACAAGTCGAGGCACTCCGGGTCGGCGACCCCGCCGACGAGGACACCGACGTCGGCCCCGTGATCGACGAGGGGGCAAAGGAGCGAATCCTCGAATGGATCGAGGAGGCGAGGAGCGCGGGAGCAGAGGTGCTCGCAGGCGGCGAGGAGAAAGACGGGCTGATCCAGCCGACGGTGATCGGCCGCGCCGGCCCAGAGCTGAACGTGAGCTGCGAGGAGGTCTTCGGCCCGGTCGTGACGGTCAATGCAGTCGACTCGCTCGACGAAGCGATCGAGCTCGCCAACGGCACGCGCTACGGCCTTCAGGCTGGGATCTTCACGAGCGCCTTGCAGACAGCCTTGCGAGCGGCGCGCGAGCTCGACTTCGGCGGCGTCACTATCAACGAGGCACCGACTTTCCGCACCGACCAGATGCCCTACGGCGGTGTGAAGGATTCAGGCAACACGCGCGAGGGCCCGGCCTACGCCGTGCGCGAGCTGACCGAAGAGCGCCTCGTCGTGCTCCAACAGTAGTTTTCGAGGGAGCGTCTCGGGAACGCGAAAACCATGATCGGACTTGCGCTTGCCATCATCATCATCGGGATCGTGTTCGGGCTCGTGGTCCCATGGGTCGGGATCGTCGTCGGCGTGGTAGGCCTCGCGCTCTTCGTCGCGCTAGTGGCCGGCTTCGGCCGGCGGGCAGCCCAGCCGAGGCCCTAGAGCCGCCAAAAAGGCGGCCCAAGAGCCGTCAAAGCCTGGTGCTAGACTCGCGCCCCGCGTGGCGCGTTTTTCCCTGCTAAACCGCATTCGCCGGCGCCGCGGGACCGATTTCCCGGGAGCGCCGGCGCCGATCGTCCGGCGCGCTCCGTCGCCGGGGGCGTTGCGCCGCGAGCGCCGGGCGATCCTCAAGGGCCGCGAGGAGCGAATACGCGACCTCGGCGGCCTCACGCTCGAGATGTATCGCCGCTCGACCTTCCGCGACGAGCTCCTGCTCGAACACTGCCGCGAGATCGTCGCGCTCGAAGACCGGCTTCGCGAGCTGGACTCGATGCTTGCCGCGGTCGCAGGAGCGCGGCGTGCGGCGACCGCCTGCGAGTGCGGGGCTCCGATTCCGTGGGGATCGCATTTCTGTGCGAACTGCGGGAGGCCGGTCGGCGCCGAGCCCATCGTAGCCTGCGAATTCTGCGGCCACCCTCTGCCGGCCGACGCCAAGTTCTGCGCCGGTTGCGGCCGGCCTTCCCGCTCGGACGCCGAGGGAAGGATTGCCGCGCTCGCCGGCTCAGACGAGCACGAGCCAGGCGCGGATCCCTGGGAGCGCTAGCAATTGGCGCAGTCTGAGCAGGAGCCGCGCTGCCCACGTTGCGGCACTCCGTACGTGGAAGGGCAGGAGTACTGCCTCGAGTGCGGGGCGAGGCTTCCCTCGCGCGGTGGCCTGGTCGGCCGCCTGGGCTCGGCATGGCGCAAACGGCTCGGCTGGTATCCCGGCGACTGGATCTGGCCGGCCATTCTCGCGCTCCTCATCGCAGCCGCAGCCGGCGCCGGATCGGCTTTCTGGCTCGCGGACCGTTCGAGTGCCAGCGACCAGACTGTGATCTACACCTCCCCGACCTCGAGCCCGCTGCCAACGACGGCCGCGCCGGAGCCGACGACGACACAACAGACCGAAACCACCGTCACGACACCCACGACACCGACCACGGTGCCGAAACCGCCTCGTCCCACGCCCGTAAAGCAGCTGATCAGCTGGCCCAGCGGCCGGAGCGGCTGGACGGTCGTCCTCGACTCACTGCCCGCCCCGAGCGGACGCGGGCCGGCCTTCGTCGAGGCGCGGCAGGCGCTCGCACTCGGGATGAAGAGAGTCGGCGTCCTCGACTCGTCGCAGTACTCGAGCCTCCACCCCGGCTACTTCGTCGTCTTCTCCGGGATCTACGGCAGCCAGGCCGAGGCGCAGAGCGCGATCATCGATGCCCACCAGCACAGCTTCAGCGGCGCCTACCCGCGCCGCATCACACCCTAGGCTGACGTTTACCCGGCTGCTAACGGCGAAGCGGACTTTGTAACACGCCCCGGGTTCGTTATATTCGCGTTCGCAGGCCCAGCCGCAGGACAGGATTAATCCCTGGTTAACAAAGCTTTGCGGGAGATTAATAGGAGCCGGAGATACTGACCTTGGACGAACGAGCCCTCCAGATTCAGGCCTGCATGTATCAGTACTCACGCGCGATCTACAGGTCGATCAAGGACCTGATTGATCCATACGTGGATCCAGAGACTCGTATTCAGTACCGGCGCGAGGTCCTCGAGGCCTGCGAGCAGACCATGGAGCGCCTGGCAAAAGACCCGCTCTACTTCGCCAAGCCCGACCGGGCGCTCTTCCAGGACATCCGCCGCTACTTCCCGATCACCTGCCAGGCACCGGTCGCGTGGGCCGTGCGTGAAGGGGTGGCGGCTGCGGTCGCGTTCATCGAGAGCCAGATCGAGGCGGGCGCTTTTGACGGCGGGGTTGCCCGCTGCCGCGCGACCACGCGCAAGGGGAAGCCGTGCCAGCGCACGCCGCTCCCCGAGCGCGACTACTGTCCGTCGCATCAACACCTCGAGCGCTCGAAAGTCGCGGCCTAAGGCGTCGCCCGCACGGCCTCGGTGGTCGGCGCCGCCGAGGACTTTGCCCGCGCGGCCGCCGGACGCCCTTTTCTTGGATCGACAAGCGCTGGGCCGGCGGTCCAAATGCGCGTAGCCGAGGAGTCCGAGAGCGGGTAGTCTCGCTCCGGGCTTGAGCCACGACACCGACAAACTGATCCGCCAGCTCTCGCTGGTCGCGTTCCTGATGGCGGAGCGACGGCCGGTGACGGCGCGCGAGATCAAGAGCAGCGTCGAGGGCTACCAGGAGATGTCGGACGAGGCCTTCGCACGACGCTTCTACTCGGACCGCGCCGAGCTGCAAGCCCTTGGCGTGCCGCTTCACTCCCAGCGCGACGAGTACACCGGCGAAGAGCTCTACTCGATGCGCTCGGAGCGCTACTTCCTGCCGCCGCTGGAGCTGACGGACGACGAGCTCGCCGCGCTCCAGACGTGCCTCTACCTCCTCGAGGGCAAGTTCGCCTACGCCGAGCCGCTGAGGCTTGCGCTGCAGAACCTCGCGCTGGGCCGTCCGGGTTTCTCCGAGGCGCCCACCCAGACGGCGATGCGCGTCGAGGTGCTCGACCCCGAGTACTCCGGCGAGATGCAGGGGAGGCTGAGCAAGCTCGAAGCGGCGATCTCCAAGCAGCGCACGGTCAAGTTCCCGTACTGGTCGATCTCGCGCGACGAGGAGCGGGAAAGGGCGGTCAACCCGTACGCGCTCTTCCAGGACGCCGGCGCGTGGTACGTCGTCGGCCAGGATCTCGAAGCAGCTGACGAGCGCACGTTTCGCGTCTCGCGGATCCGGGGCGAGATCCGCTTCGCGACGCGGCGCGAGCGTGACTTCCGGCCCCCGGCCGAGTTCGAAGTCGACCGCTATCGCGGACGCCCGCCGTGGCAGATCGGCGAGCCCGCCGGCGAGGCCCGGATCGAGGTGGGTGGAGACACGGCCTGGTGGGTGCAGCGGACGTACGGCGACCGCGGCCGCGTCGACGACGGCGTGTTCGTGACGGAGTACTCGAGCCTGCCGCTGCTCGCATCATGGGTACTGCGCCAGGACGGGCGGGCGGTGCCCCAAGCGCCCGAGGAGCTTCGACAACAAGTCGCCCGGGCGCTCCGGCTCGTCCGCGAGCGGCACGAAAAGCAGCCACGGCGCCTCGCCGCGGAATCGGACGGCCACGAGGAAGAGGCTGCGGAACGACCTGCGGCGCCGGTTGCGCCCGAGCGCTTCGCCGTGCTCCAGGCGCTGCTTGCATACCTGCTCGACCAGTGCGGAGAGCAGCCCGACGCGGAGATTCCGGCTGCGGACATCGTCGAGCGCTTCCACGTCCCGCCGGACGAGCTGGAGGAGCATCTCTCGCTTCTGAACCTCGTCAACTTCGGCGGTGGGTGCTACGCCGTCTACGCCGAGCTCCAGGGCGACACCGTCCGCGTAGACAAGGAGCTGTTCGGCGACACCTTCCGCGCCCCGCCGCGGCTCACTCCGCTCGAAGCGCGTGCGATCCGGCTCGCGCTGGAGTTCGTCGGGCCGATGATCGCCGCCGACGCGCGAACGCCGCTGGAGCGTGTGCGGGCGAAGCTCGAGGAGACCTTCGGGGAGTTCGAGCTCGCTCAGGCGCCGGAGCCGCACGGCCAGCGGGCCGAAGAAGACCTGATCGCCACGCTGAGTCACGGAGCGCGCGACCGCCGGCTCGTCGAGGTCGACTACCTCAAGGAGGGCGAGGAGGAGGTCTCGACGCACCTGGTCGAGCCGTACTCACTCGAACGCCGACTCCCGCACTGGTACGTCCACACGTGGGATCGCACGCGCGAGGGCGAGCGCTCGTTCCGGCTCGACCGCATGCGGAGCGCCCGAATTCAGCGCGGGCATTTCGAAGCGCGAGAGGGCTTCGACCCGCACGAGTTCCGCGACGCGAGGTCGGCGCGGATTTGGTACTCGAAGAAGATCGCTCGTTGGGAGGTCGAGAAGGGCGCTCACGCCCTCGCCGACGGCTCGGCATCCGCGGAGAAGCCGGTCGGCAGCGCCGATTGGCTCGTCGGCGACATCCTCTCCTACCGCGGTGAGGCGGTTGTCCTCGACCCGCCCGAGCTGCGTCGCGCCGTCGCGAAGCGGGCGCAAGAACTGCAGCGGGAGCTCGGCGTCTCCCGCGTGCGCGTGCCCACGAAGTCTTAGCGACGGAATCGCCGCTTCCGTGCGGGAGGTGTTCGCACGAGACTAGGCGTGGCCGGGAAGGTCGAGCGTGAAAGTCGCGCCGCGCTCGGGCGCCGAGGCGACGTCGAGCGAGCCGCCGTGAGCCTCGGCAATCGACCGCGCGATGAAGAGACCGAGCCCGGTGCCCGGTCGCGCGTTCCCGCTCGTCACGCGCCCGAACTTCTCGAAGATCAGCCGCTGGTCCTCCGGGGCGATCCCGGGACCGTGGTCGCGGACGTCAACGCGCAGATGGCCGTCCTCGGCGTAGGCCCGCACTTCGACCTCGTCCCCCGCCGGCGAGTACTTGATCGCGTTGTCGATCAAGTTCATCAGCACTTGCCGAAGACGCTCGGCGTCTCCGCGCACGTGTGGGAGCGGCTCGTGCACATCGGCGCGGAGGCTCACCTCGTCGGAGCTGAGCTCGGCGGTCGCGACCGAGTCCCGGACGAGCTCGCCGAGGTCGACGTCGCTGAAGCGGAAGCTGAAGGTGCCGGCCTCGATCCGGGAGGTGTCGAGAACGTCGCCGATCAACGTGGCGAGCCGGCCGGTCTCCCCCGCGATCAGCTCGAGGAACGACTCGCGCTGGTCAGGCGAGAGCTCCCGCCAGCGCTGCTGGAGCGTTCGCGCCGAGCCGATTACCGCCGCCATCGGCGTTCGCAGCTCGTGCGAGACGAGTGAGACGAAGTCGGCCCGCAACGCGGAGAGTCGCCGCAGTTCCTCGACCGTCTTTCGCTCGGCCTCGTAGGCCCGGATGTTCTGCACCGCGCTCGCGACGAGGCGCCCGAGGAGGCCGGTGAGCTCGATCTCTTCGGCGCTGAACGCCTCGACCTTGCGCCGGACGAGTGAGAGCATCCCGATCGTGTGCGCTCCTTGTAGGAGCGGCGTGGCGAGCCTGGACCGCAGGCCCAGCGCGAGAAACTCCTCTTCTTCGGGATACTCGGCGGCCTGCATGTCGCGGCGGTAGACGGCCTGGTTCGTTCGCAGCAGCTCCTCGAGCAGCGTGCCCTGGACAGGACGCGCGGATCCACGCGGGAGCACGTCTTCGGCACCCGTGCCGGCGACCGCCATCACCTGCGCGGTGCCCTCCTCGCTGAGAACGATCGCCATTCGGTCGAACGGCAGCAGCCCGCGTACCTCGCGGATGAACGCGTCGAAGGCCTGGTCGAGCTCGAGTGACGAGCTGAGAGCACGGGCGCAGCGATTGGCCGCTTCGAGAACATCGGCCCGCCTGCCGAGCTCGTCACGAAGCCGCTCCGCCTCACCCGCTCTCGCCTCGGCGACGGATGTCTGGCCCCGCAGCCGAATCACGAGCCAGCCGACGATCAGGGCCATCAGCACCTCGATGCCGACCTGGAGCGTGACGTAGTTGACGTGGTAGCTGCGCGGCTGCAGACGCCGCTCGCGCAGCCATTCGTAGAGTGCCATCACCGGGGCGCTGGCAAGCGCCAGGCCGAGTGCGCCGGTGATGCCAAGGCGGAGGGCCGCCTCGACCAGCGGCAGGAACATGACCTGCCTGATGGGAGAGCCCTGCTCGAAGCTGTAGAGCAGGACGTATGCCGACACGATCGCGAAGTCGAACGTGAGCGCCGCGAGACCCAGCCGGAGCTGCGCGCCGCGCGTCCAGTCGCGCCGCGAGAACCGGAGCAGGACGCCTGTCCCCGCCGCGAAGAGCGCGGTCGTGACCCACGCCCAGGCCTCGTAGTTGGGCGGGTAGTGGTTGCCGATCCCGACCTGGAAGACGGCAAAGGGCACGCCCGCGAGGCGGATCCAGGCCAGCCAGCGCTCGATCTCTCGGAGGCGTCGCAGCTCGGTCACGCCGCCCCCATTCGGTCGAGTGCCCACTCGGCATGCTCGCGGAGTAGCGGATCGTCGCCGTCGGCGTACCGCTTCGCCGCGTCGCGCATTCGAGGATCGCCGGCGTTCCCGAGCGCGACGAGGGCGTTGCGCCGCAAGTACGTCGGGTCGTTATGCGGGACGAAGAGCCGGTCGTAGCGCGCCGCGAGCTCCTGGTCGCTTGCCTCCAGCCAGTCCACGAGAGAGACGTGCGGCTCGGCTTCGGGCGGAGTAGGCGTGCCCGCGCGTCGCTTCTCGATGCCGCGGTTCCAGGGGCAGACGTCCTGGCAGATGTCGCAGCCGTAGACCTGGTCGCCCAGCGCCTCGCGGTACGGCTCGGGGATCGGCTCGCTCGCCTGCGTCCAGTACGAGAGGCACCGCGCCGCGTCGAGGACTCCGGGCTCGTCGAGCGCGCCGGTCGGGCACGCCTCGATGCAGAGCGTGCACGACCCGCAGTCGAGATCGAGCGGCGGGGTCGGCTCGAGCTCAACGTCGGTGAGCAGTGTTCCGAGCACGACCCACGAGCCGAAGCGCCGGGTGATCAGCATCGTGTTCTTGCCGTAGAAGCCGACACCAGCGCGTGCGGCAGCCTCCCGGTCGACGTGCTGGTTGGCGTCGACGAACACGCGGTACGAGCCGCCCAGCCGGCGTCCGAGCTCGTCGAGCTTCAAGCGCAGCTCCGCGTAGGCGTCGAACCAGGTGTAGCGCGGAAGCCGTCCGTGACCCGGCGGCGGCTCGCCCGCCTCGGACCAGTAGCACAGCGCCGCCGAGACGACCGTACGGGCACCGTCGAGTAGCGTCTCTGGATGGCACGAGACCTCGGGCTGCGCCATCGTGAAGCGCATGTCGGCAAAGAGCCCCCGAGCCCGCCGCTCGCGGATGTGCCGCTCGGTTTCCTCGTACGGGGAGACTCTTGCCGCCCCGACCGCGTCGAGGCCGATCTCCTCCGCGAGCCGGGCGAGTTCCGATGCGGTCATGTGTGGGAGATTGTGCCCGCGTGAAAGCGATTCGGATTCATGAGGACGGGGGCCCGGAGGTCCTGCGCTACGAGGATGCACCCGACCCGGAACCAGGCCCCGGCGAGGTACTGGTCCGTCTTCGTGCCGCGTCGCTCAACCATCTCGATCTCTGGATTCGTAAAGGACTTCCTTCGGTGCCGAAGCCGCGGATCCTGGGCGCCGACGGGGCCGGCACGCGCGAGGATACCGGCGAACGGGTCGTGATCAATCCGGCCTTCGAGCACGGCGACAAGATCACAGTCGTCGGGGAGCACATGGACGGAACACATGCCGAGCTCATCGCCGTCCCAGAGGCGAACGTGTACCCGATCCCCGAGGGGCTCTCGTTCGAGGAGGCAGCCGCGTTCCCGCTCGTCTTCGAGACAGCGTTTCGCCTCCTCGTGACGAAGGCGAGCCTTGCCGAGGGAGAGTGGGTTCTGCTCTGGGGCATCGGGAGCGGCGTCGCGACGGCAGGTCTCGCAATCGCAAAGGCGCTCGGCGCGAGGGCGCTCGTCACGTCGTCGAGCGACGAGAAGCTCGCGCGGGCACGGGAGCTCGGACGCGACGGTCAACCACGCCGAAGGAGACGTGCTCGGAGCCGTGAAGGAGGCAACCGGGGGCGCGGGCGCGGACGTCGTCCTCGAGCACGTCGGCGAAGCGACCTGGCAGACCTCGCTCCAGGCCGCTCGCCCTGGCGGCCGGATCGTCGTTTGCGGAGCGACCACCGGCCCGAACCCGCCCGCCGGCCTACACCGCATCTGGTGGAAGCAGCTCACGATCTACGGCTCGACGATGGGCTCGAAGGAGGACTTCGAAGGCGCGTACGAGCTCATCGCCAGCGGCCGCGCCCGGCCGGTGGTCGACTCGATCTACCCGCTCGCCGCGGCGCGCGCCGCACACGAGCGGATGGAAGCAGGCGAGCAGTTCGGCAAGATCGTCTTCGCCGTTCCCGCCTAGGTTAGTCCAGCCGGTAGGGGACGCTGGCGAGGATCACGCGCGGCTCGAAGAGGAGCAGCCGCTTGATGTAGAGCGCACGCTGGTTGTGCAGCAGGCGAACCGGGCCGCTGAAGATGAGCTCCGGCATGATCACGACCGCGACGGCATCGGGGTCGGCTGTGATCCGCCGCAAGTAGCGCAGAAGCGGATCGCCGAGGTCGCGGAACGGCGCCTCCTCGATTTCGAGGGGAAGTCGCATCACTCGCTCGTTCCACTCTCCACGAACGCGTTCGGCCTCCTCCTCGTCGAACGCGAAGAAGACCGCACCTGTGTCCGGGAAGCCGAGGGTGCTCGCGTAGTTCGCGGCCCGCATGGCTGCGGCGGTGGCCGCCGACACGAGTAGCCGGCAGACGGCACGCTGCGGCGGGTGCCATTCACGCGCGCTCTGCGCGAGCATCGGCACATCGGTGATCACGACTCCCGGCTCCCTCGGCAGGCGCAGCTTGAGCGAGAACTCCATTCGTCGGGTGACCGCCTCCACGAGCGAGCGCCGCCGGAATAGCTCGGGGATGATCAAGGTCACGAAGCTCGACTCACCTCGGGGCAAGGCCCAGAGGTAGTCGATCACCGCGTCAACGCGGCCGTCCTGGGGCTCGACGATCTCGAGATCGGGCCGGATGTCAGTCAGCTGACGGAATCGCGGCCGGATGCCGGGGTCGCTGCGCCGGCCCGGGACGTGGATCGCGTGGAAGTTCTCGCCTGCGATCTGCCGCGCATACCAGAGCGCTTCCCGGAGAGCGGCATCGGCCGACTCCACGTGGAGCACCACCTGGTTTGTCGCCGGAGGAGCCGCGGAGACGGCCGCAACACCCGCCTGGAGGCGTCGTCCCACCTTGTTGTAGTGACGGTTGACGGCGAAGAAGAGCGCGATCAGCACGGGGACGGCGACCGTCACCATCCACGCCCCAGCGAGAAACTTCGCCTGGATCACGAGGAGCGTCACAACAGCGGTCGTCGCTGCTCCGACCCCGTTGATGGCCGCCTTCCTACGCCAGCCGGCTTCCCGCCTCCGGCGCCAGTAGCGAACCATCCCTGCCTGCGAGAGCGTGAACGCGGTGAAGACTCCGACCACGTACAGGTGGATCAGCGAGAGGACGTTCGCGTGGAAGACCCAGATCAGGAGACACGCGAGCGCCGCCAGCACGATGACCCCGTTCGAGTAGACCAGGCGGTCGCCAAGGTTGACGAACTGGCGCGGGAAGTAGCGGTCGCGCGCGAGCACGGCCGCGAGCCGCGGAAAGCCCTGGTAGGAGGTGTTCGCGGCCAGGACCAGGATCGCAAAGGTGAGTCCCTGCACGACGTAGTACATCGCCGAGGCCGCCGACCCGGCCGGGAACGTGGCCCGCGCGATCTCAGAGATGAGCGAGACGGTCGCGCTGGGGTGGGCGTGCATGCGGACGGTCAAGTAGGAGACGCCGAGAAACAGCGTGATCGCGATCACGCCGAGAACGCCCAGCGTCGTCGCCGCGTTCTTGCCTCTCGGCGGCCGGAAGGCGCTGACCCCGTTCGAGATCGCCTCGACGCCGGTCAGGGCGACGGCGCCTGAGGCGAAGGCTCGCACCAGGACGAAAACGCCCACCGCGCCGGCGGTCCCCATCGCGATCGGATGGGGAACCGAAGCGCGCGGACAGCCGCTGACGGCGCACTTCCCGATACCGGTCAGGACGAGCACGTACATCGCGATCACGAACGAATAGGTCGGGACCGCGAACGCGATCCCGGACTCCCGCACGCCGCGCAGGTTGACAAGCGTCAGGAGCACGACGGCGGCGATGGAGAGCGAAACCTTGTGTGCGGCCAAGGATGGGGCCAAGGATGTGATCGCGAGGATGCCGGCGGCGACCGAGACGGCGACTGTCAGCACGTAGTCCACGAGCAGCGCGGCTGCGCCGATCAGGCTCGGCATCGTGCCGAGGTTGTCCTTTGCGACCACGTACGCCCCGCCGCTCGTCTCGTACGCGCGCACGGTCTGGCGGTACGAAATGACGACGATCGCGAGGAGCGCCGCGATCACGAAGGAGATCGGCAGGATCTTGTTCGCGGCGGCGGCCGAGGCCATGACCAGCACGACGAGCCCCGACTCGGTCGCGTAAGCGACGGACGAAAGCGGGTCGGAGGCAAAGACGGGAAGCGCGAGCTTCTTGGACAGCAGCGTCTCGTGCATCTCGCGGCTCGCCCTCGGGCGGCCCACGAGCACGCGCTTGAGAAGCTCGCCCGCGACGGGGTCGCGTCTGTCCGCTAGATCGGTGCTCAAGGCTCGCTTCGCGCCGCGACGAGCATCACGCGACAGGGAGCGCGCTCGAGCACGAACCTGACGGTTCGTCCGAAAAGAGCCGCCCGCCTGCCGATCCGCTTCTTGCGCCGAGCGCCCAGCACGACGAGCTCTGCGTCGGTGCGGATCGCCTCCTCCACGAGCGCGGTGCCCGCCTCGCGCCCTCGCAGGACCCGGCCGATTACCCGAACCCCGTAGCCGTCCGCGAGGGCATGCGCCTGGGCAAGGAGCCGCCTCGCCTCTGCCTCCTCCTCGATCATGTGTGCCGCGACCGGCAGATGGGCCGGGATCTCGATCACTGTCACCGCCGTGATAGTGGCGCGGTGCTCGGACGCGAGCCGGCAAGCCAGCTCGAGCGCCCGCTCGGCCTCCGCCCCGCCCTCGAACGGAACGAGGATCCGGTGGTAGGCGATCGACCGGCGCGGTCGAAGCAGCGAGGTCGCCGTACGCAGAGCCACGAAGTCACGCTAGCCCCGCGTTCCTCAACTCCGGCTCAAGACGGCCTGCGCCGGCCTCAAGGCGCCGTCAAGACATCTTTGCCACGGGCTCGACGAGCCGGTAGCCCGCGCCCGGCTCGGTCAGCAGGTAGCGTGGACGCGCCGGATCGGGCTCGATCTTGCGCCGGAGCTGCGACACGTAGACGTGCAAGTAGTGCGACTCGCGGCCGTAGGAGGGGCCCCAGACCTCGCGCAGGATCGTCGGATGGGTCATCAGCTTCCCTTCGTTCTGGGCCAGCACCCGCAGGAGCTCGAACTCATGCGGCGTCAGCGAGACCGGGCGGCCCGCGACGGTGACCGTTCGCTTGTCGAGATCGACGACGAGCTCTCCGATCTCGACGAGCGGGCCGCCGGCCGGCGCAGCTCTTCGCAGCGCGGCGCGCAACCTCGCGAGCAACTCCTCGATCCCGAACGGCTTCTCGACGTAGTCGTCGGCGCCCGCGTCGAGCGCCGCCACCTTCTCCTGCTCGTCCCCGACGACGGAAAGCAGGAGAATCGGCGCCGAGCTCCAGCGGCGGAGCTCACGGCAGACGTCGGTGCCGCGGCCATCCGGGAGGACGAGGTCGAGCACGACTGCATCCGGCGGGCGCATCGCGGCGGCTGCGAGCGCGGCCTCCGCCGTGTCAGCCGTGTCGACCTCGTAGCCGGCGCCGCGCAGGTTCGTCTGGAGCGCGCGGAGGATCTGCGGCTCGTCGTCCACCACGAGGATGCGGGTCTTGGTCGACGTCACGCCTCCACCCGTATCGGCGCGGCAGCGGCCGGGAGCGTAAGCACGAACGACGCGCCCGATGCCCCCGTTTCCGCCCAGATGCTGCAACCGTTGGCCTGAGCGAAGCCGCGGGCGATCGCAAGCCCGAGCCCGGTTCCGCGGCGGCCGCCTGAGCCGTGCTCGAAAGGCTCGAAGATCCGTTCCAGGTCCTCACCGGCGAGCCCCGGCCCGCGGTCGCTGACGCGGATGGTGACCTCGGCATCCGTGCCGGCAGCCTCGACCTCGACGGGATCGGTCAGTGAAGAGAGCCGAAGCGCATTCTCGAGCACGTTCACGAGCGCACGCTCGACCTGCGCGGCATCGACAAACACGGGCGGAATGTCACCGGCCAGGATGACCGAGATGCGCCCGGCGTCGGTGCCGAGCGCGTCGAGAGCACGGCTGACGAGCTCGTCCACGGTCCAGAGCTCCGGCTGCGGCCGCGCAGCTCCGGCCTCCAGGCGCGAGAGGTCGAGAAGGTTCGCGACGAGTCGCTCGAGTCGCGCAGTCTCGAGGCGGATCGTCTCCAGGAGCTCGGCCCGGTCGAGCTCGCCCAGCTGCAACGACGCGCTCTCGAGCCCCTCGCTCGCCGCGCGGATCGCCGTGAGCGGCGAGCGCAGGTCGTGGCTGACCGCGTGCAGCACCGCTGTCTTGACGGCATCGCTTCGACGGAGCGCCGCCGCCTCCGCAGCCACCTGCGCGCGCCGCCGAGCGAGTGCCGCAAGCTCGCTGACGACGACGGCGGTCACGAGGTAGACGGCGAGCGCGACCCAGTTCTCCGAGTTCGTGAGAGCCAGCGTGTGCAGCGGCGGGAGGAAGAAGAAGTTGAACGCGAGCATGCTCGCGATCGAGACCGGTAGGGCGTAGCCGAGGCCGTAGAAGACGGCGACCGGTAGAACCGCGAACACGTAGAGCCCGCCGAGGCTCAGCACCGGCGCGACCTCCCTCATTCCGAAGATCGCCCCCGTGACGAGCGCGACCGCCGCGACGCTGACGGCCGCTCGAATGAGGAGCTGGGGGGCCTTCACGCTAGGGGTGGGCCGTGCGTCTGCTCTCGAGCCGCTCCTCGAAGCAGCGGCGCAGGTAGTCCCCGGCAAGGCGAGGCAGAAGGCGCGGCTGCGGCGGCAGGGGCGGCGGTACTGGAACGATGCGGACCTCCCCCGGGCGCCGACCGTGGCAGCGTTCGTACGCGTCGCGCTCCCCGAGCGGCGCCTCCGGCGGTCTGCGCCGAAGCCAGCCGAAGAGCCGTGCGAAGAGTCTCACGGCACAGGTCTAGCACGTTTTGTAGAGCCGAACTAGCCGAAGCCGAGAATGAACTTCGCATCTTCGGACATCTTTTCCGGCGTCCACGGCGGGTCCCACGTCAACTCCGTCTCGACCGCCTCGATCCCGGGCAGGGACTGCACGACCTCCTCGACGGACTGCTGGATCAGAGGCCCGGCCGGGCAACCCATCGACGTGAGGCTGTAGCGCACCTTGACGCGGGGACCCTCGACCTCGACGTCGTAGAGGAGGCCTAGCTCGACGATGTCCATCCCGAGCTCGGGATCCTCGACGCCGCGGAGCGCCTCGATTACGTCATCACGCGTCGGCATAGGGCCCAGCGTACCGGGGTAGCCCGTCCTCCGGGAGCTCGTCCCAAGCGGCGCGGGAATCGACGAAGGCGTGGTACTGCGGCCGGATCCCGGGATCGCCGTCGAGCGCGCCGAGCCGGATCGAGACCTCGTCGCCCTCAGGCCAGTGGCCGCCGAAGAGGCTCGAGCCGCAGATCGAGCAGAAGACCTTCCTGGCCGTTCCCCCTTCGGGCGTGAAGACTCGCAAGAGGTCTTCTCCCTGCATCAGCCGGAACTGCTCCCGTGGGACTCTGCCCTGCGTGAGCCCGAACGTGCCGGAATGCTTACGGCAGAGCGAGCAGTGGCAGTGGTTCGCCCGCCTGAAGGGCAGCTCGACCTCGAAGCGAACGCCGCCGCAGAGACAGCTGCCGGCGACCGTCGCCATCAGTACCGAGGCAGGCGCACTTCCTCGCGGCGCTCGCGGGCGAAGAAGTGGATCCCGTCGACGAAGCGCACCCAGTTGCAGCGCGTGCACATGACGAGCGAGTGCGTCCAGGCGCTGTCCGCCTGGAAGCGCACGCCGCGCAGCAGGTCGCCGTTCGAGACGCCCGTCGCGACGACGATCACCTCGCCGGGTGCGAGGTCGTCGATCGTGAACACACGCTCGAGGTTCTCGACGCCCGCCTCGCTGGCCGCGTCCACTTCCCCACGCGTCGTCGGCCACAGCTGCGCCTGGAGCTCGCCGCCCAGGCAGCGCAGGGCCGCCGCCGAGAGCACGGCCTGGCGGGTGCCGCCGATCCCGATCGCGAGGTGGTCGTTCGTGCCCCGCACCGCCGCGGAGATCGAAGCCGTCACGTCACCGTCCTGGATGAGCTTGATGCGGGCGCCGGCGGCTCGGATCTCCTCGATCAGGTCGTGGTGGCGCGGCCTGTCGAGCACGATCGTGGTGACGTCGTTGACCATCCGTCCAAAGGCTTCGGCGATGGCGCGGATGTTGTCGCCGACGGTCTTGGCGAGGTCGATCGCGCCGCGCGCCTTCGGGCCGACCGCCATCTTCCGCATGTACATGTCCGGCAGCGTCTGGAACGCGCCGCGCTCGCCGACCGCGACCATCGACATCGCGCCGTAGCCGCCGCGGGCGACCACGCCCCGCCCTTCGAGCGGGTCTAGCGCGAAGTCGACGTCGTCGCCACCCGAGCCGATCGTCTCGCCGGTCGCCAGCTGGTCGCTCTCGCCGCCCGCCCCGATCACGATCCGGCCGTTCACGGGAAGCTGCTCGATCGCGAGACGCATCGCCGTCGCCGCGTCCTCCTCAGCGGCCTGCTGGTCGGCCCGCCCGAGCCAGCGCGCACCCGCGAGAGCCGCCCGCTCGGTGACGCGCGCGTAGCTCTCGCACAGGCAGAAGCGGGCCTCCTGGCCGATGCCCTCGATCCGGCGCTCCTGCGCGGTCTCCGTCAACCCGCCGCCACCGGATGCGCCGCAGTCAGCACGTGCTCCATCACCTCGCCGATCACGTCTTCGATGTTCCCGTTCTCGATCACCGGCACGCCGTGCTTGCGGGCGCGACCGAGGATGTACGCCTGGATGAGGCGGATGTCCTCGAAGGCGTCCAGGTACTTCTCGTACGGCCGCACGCCTTCAGAGTCGGTGTCGCGGATCCAGAAGTGGCTCGCGTGAGCTTCGGCGTCGGAGATCGAGAGCACGCACTCGACCACGAGGGCACCCTCGATTCGCCTGGGAAGCATCCCGGGCACCAGGTGCACTCCCTCGAGCACCATCGACCAGCCCTCTTCGAGCGCACGGTCGATCGCCGCCCCGACGCCCACGAGCACCTCGCGCGTCTGCTGGAGGAAACCCTCCAGCACGGCTTCGCTCCCCTCGTCGTCCTCGCCGGCCATCGCACGCCCGGCCTCGAAGCTCGAGTGGTGGATCGCCGGCATGAACTCGCGGGAGAAGAAGGCGCGCATCGTCTGGCGGACGAAGTCGGTCGAGGTTACGCGTGTGATTCCGAGCCGGTAGGCGACGTCCGTCGCGACTGTCGACTTGCCCGTGCCGGTTGCGCCGCCGACGAGCAGGATGACCGGAACGTCGAGCTCGTAGAGATCGCGGTAGCGCCGCAGGCGCTGCATCGTCGCGGCGCCGTCCTCCGGGCCCAGCGTCGCCAGCGAGACCTCGTCGAGGCGCTCCATCGTCATGGCGGGGCGGTCGTGGGCGGCCAGATCTGCCTCGACGGCCAGAGCCAGCTCGTAGGCGCGGTCGGCGGAGATGCCCGCCGCGATCAACGCGCGCGCCATCACTCCCTTCGAGAAGGGCAGCCCGTCTTCGCCACCCAGCGGCAGCGGCTGGCGGTAGCGACGGTCGCTCACCGCAAGACCGCTTCCGGGACGAGGGAGAGCAACTGCGTGTCGAGGTCGTGACCGCTCTCGGGGACGAGCTCGTTGTCTGCGAACACGAGCTCGCGACCGCGCTCCAGCGCCGCCTCGGCGACGACGTCGATCGCGGCCGCCTTGATCTCGACGAGGTAGACGTCGGCATCCACCCGCTCGAGCTCGTGGCGCAGAGCCTCTCGCCGGGCAAGGTTGCCCGAGACGTGGATCACCTCGGCTCCGTGCTCCTCGGCGAGATGGCCCGCGAGAGTCTCGTGCACGGACGCCGGAGCGGTGGAGAAGAAAGCCACGCGGCGACCGGAGAGCGGCTCGACTGGGCGCGGGCGCAACTCGACGGGGACAACGGGGACGTCCTTGATGTTCGCGATCGCCTCGAGCAAGGGCTGATCGGCCCCGCCGGTGACGATCACGAGATCCGAGATCAGGATCCGGTACGTGTTCAGGTACCCGGTCACTACGTCGATCGGCTGTGCGGCGCTCGTTACGAGAACGCGCGCGCCGACCGCGATCGGCGGAATGGTTGCGCCGCTGCCGTCGAAGAGCACGAGGTCAGGACGACGCTCGGCCGCCAAGGCGGCGCCCGCGAGCACGTTCGACTCTCCGGGTGCGCCGGCGAGCCCACCGCCGCAGCGACGGCAGCCGATCGTCACGACACCTGAGAGAGCCGCCGTCTCCAGGTAGTCGGAGGCGGCATGGCGACCCTCACGCGACAGCTCGAGGAGTTGCTCGAGGGTCGGACGGATCTCTGCGATGTCGGGAGCCGGAGGCCCGCCGCGGCCCATTGCAACGACGACGACCTCGCGATCGCGTGCCAGCAGCCGCGCAACATGCCCTGTGACCGCAGTCTTGCCGACCCGCTTCCCGGTGCCGATCACGGCAAGCGAGGGCACTGGATAGGGCGCGAAGTCGGGCGGGTCGAACCGGAAGTCGGCGCCCACGTAGGGCAGCCCAAGCGCCAGCACGCGGCTGGCCACGCGAAAACGCTCCCTCGGGCCGAGCACCGGCTCGTCCGAGAGGTCGACCACGAGATCCGGCTCGTGCTCGCCGATCCCCGCCTCCAGCTCGGCGACCTGAGGCACCCCGTAATCCTCGCCCCCGACGAGCTTCTCGGTCCCCCCCGCCGTCCACACCGCGACGACCTCGTACGGCAAAGCCGCCAGAGCGTCCCGCACGACGGGCGCGTAGTGCTCTCCATCGATGACGACGAGGGCGCGAGTCATGTCCGCGACGTCACCTCGTCCTCGATCCGGGTCGTGTACTTCTCGAACGCGAGGGTCTCAGTCGAGAACTGGATGATCCGCTCTTCGCCGTGGAAGGGGTACTTGCGCCAGACGTCCACATGGCGCTCGGCAATCTCGATCACGTTGTAACAGGGGCGCGTCTTCCCGCGGAGACGCCGCGACGAAACCGTGCCGGCATTGACCACGAAGAGGTTCTCCAGCCGCCAGGCGTAGGGAACATGCTTGTGGCCGGAGAGGACAAGGTCGACACCGGCGCGCTGGAGGCACTCGAGGCAGTCGCCGGCGTCGTAGACGACATTCCGCTCGCGGCCGGTCCCCGGAACCGGGAGGAGATGGTGATGGAGCACGAAGATCCGCAGCTCATCCGGGCCGGACTCGGCGAACTGCTCCTCGATCCAGCGGTAGCGCCCGCGCCCGATTTGGCCGTTGTCGAGGTCGGGCTCGGTCGAGTCGACTGCGACCACCGTTACCCCGTTCAGGCGCAGCACCGAGTTCCGGTCGCCGAACATGTCCTCGAAGTGCACGTATCCGACGTTGCGCGAGTCGTGGTTCCCCGGGATGACGACGACAGAGCCGCACTGGATCTGGTCGAGGTAGGACTTGGCGAGCGCGTACTCGTGCTTGAAGCCGAAAGTCGTCAGGTCGCCCGAGCAGATGACGATGTCCGGCGCCAGATCGTTGATCTCGATGATCGCTCGCTCGAGGAGGTTCGGAACGAAGTCGACCGCTCCGCAATGGATGTCCGAGATGTGCGCGATCGTGAAGACGCCATCGTTCTGCCCTTCTGGCATGCCCGAAGTGTAGAACCGGGATGGCCGTTGGCTCGGAAATGTGCCTTTGGCCCAACCGGCGATGTGCAGCGCTCCGCGGGCGCGTCCGCACCCGCTGCTACCCTTGCGCGGGGGTGTCAGAAATCGCCGATTTCCAGGCGTATTGCGGAAGCGAAGCTCCGCGGTTCGCCAACGACGCTGAGCGCGAGTGCGCGAAGGTGCTCGACTTCTACCGCGTGCCCTGGGAGTACGAGCCGCGGACGTTCGTGCTCGAGGAAGACGCAGAGGGCCGAATCGTCGAGGCGTTCACTCCCGACTTCTATCTGCCCGAGCAGGATCTCTTCCTCGAGATCACGGTCATGAAGCAACGCCTCGTCACGCGCAAGAACCGCAAGCTTCGCAAGCTGCGCGAGCGGTACCCCGGCGTCCAGGTCAAGCTCTTCTACAAGCGCGACATCGAGCGGCTGGCCCAGCGATACAGACTCGATCTAGCCTCATAGAACGGTTTCGAAATCTGACCAATGACATCGACCGGTCGTTTCCGGCGGCTGCCGACGACCCGCGGGTCGGCGAGGTGTTCCTCGAAGCCGAGGAGATTCACAAGCGCGTGACCGAGCTCGGAGCTCAGATCGCCGCGGACTACGCAGATCGCGACCTCTTGCTGGTCGCGTTGTTGAAGGCTAGCTTCGTCTTTCTGGCCGATCTCTCGAGGGCGATCCCGATTTCGCACCAGATCGATTTCGTCGAGCTGGCCGGCTACGGCGGCAGCGCCACGGGAGGCCATTCCGGCGTGCGGCTCCTCCAGGACACGGCGATCCCCGTCACCGACCTCGACGTGCTGCTGGTCGAGGACGTTGTCGACACAGGCCTGACCCTGAACTACCTCTGCAAGCTGTTCGACCTCCGCCGCCCTGCGAGCCTGCGGGTCGCGACGCTGCTCGACCGGCCGTACCGGCGGCTGGTGGAGAACCTGCCGGTCGACTACGTCGGCTTCACCGTTCCCGACGAGTTCTTCGTGGGCTACGGCTTCGACATCGACGAGCGCTGGCGCAACCTCCCAGACTTGCGGCTGGCCAAGGTCTGAGCCCCGGCGGTCCCGCCGGGTGCACTAAACCTTGGCCGACTCCTGTAACAAGCGAGAGCGCGCCCCCGCTGGCAAGGAGGGGGCTCGTGGGGGAACCAGGGGTTCCCCCACGTCAAAACCAGGTGGTTCCCCCGTGCTCCTACCAGCGGTACCAGCGCGCCTCGGGCCCTCTCGCCAGGAAGCCGATCAGCCAGAGTGCCAGCACAATCGCGGCGATGATCCAGAGCAGCTTGATTGCAAAGCCGACGCTGAAGAGGACGATCGCCAAGATCAATACCAGTAGCAATGCAAGCATGTGCCTCCTTTCGGGTCCCTCCCTGCTTCCATGTCGGGGTAGAAGCGAAACGCCCCTAGCGCGGGGGGCCCGGGGAGTGCTGTCAGCCCTGCGGAGTGGCGGGGGGGCTGGGCTCGGGCCCCGGTTCCGGCACACGGACCGGACCCGGGGGCTCCGAGGGCTCTGGGGTCGGCTCGGGAATCGGCACGGGGGCCGGCGGCTCCGTCGGCGACGGGTAGGGCTCCGGCGACGGCATGGGGGGCGGCTCCGGCGTCTCGATCATCGTCGGCTGCACCTGGAGCTGCGCCCGCTGGATCCTCTTCATCGCCTCTGTTGCGGTCTGCTCCATCTCGTCCTCCTTTGCCGCGATCAGCCCGTCCAGCTCGGCCATCTTCTCACGGGCCGCTGCGCTCGCCTCGTTGTCGCCAGCGTACACAGCTTCTCCGAGCGTCCGAGCCCATTCCATCCTCTGCGTGGCGAGGTCGAGAAGCTCGCGGCGGAGCCTGAAGAGCTCGACACGCGCACCGGAATGAACGCTCGTCGCCTCGAGCACGAGCCCCGCCCGGGTCTTGATCACGCCCAGCGCCTTCGCCGAGACCTTGGCGACGGCCGTGTCCGGCAGTCGGCGCACGAGGTCCGCGAGCAGCAAGAAAAGGAGGAGCGCCACGCCCATGAGCACGCCCCCGACGACGACGTGGCCGCTGACGAGCAGGACGAGCGCAAGCGCGAACGAGGCTGCGGCAAGCGCGAGCACCGCGCCCGGAGGAGTGACGCCGAAGAATCGCGGAGGCGCCGTCGTCACGTGCACGGGGACCGGCCCGGTCTCCTCCGAGGGCACCTCCTGGACGGCAGTCTCGGCCGTCCTCGCGTGGACCCGAACGCCGCATTCGGAGCAGAACCGAGCCCCTTTTGCCAGCCGAGACCCGCAGTTCGAGCAGCTAGCTGCCGGCACTGACGCGTTCCCGTTCGGGCACGTCGGCCTTCTGATCCAGCGCACGAAGTGTCTCGGCTGCACGTCGTCGCAGCGGCCCAACGAGCGCTCGGTAGTCATCGTCGGAGACTTTTCCCGTGCGGTGGTCGAACTCGAGCTCCTTCAGCGCTGCCAACGCCCGGTCGCGCTCTTCGGCCAGCGCCACGCGCCCCTGCTCGCCCGGTCCGGGCTCGTCGAGGCGGTCATCGTCCGGCGCGGGCTCGCGCAGGAACGGCCGCGCCACAAGAAGAACGCAGGCAACAGCGAGGACGACCCCGAGCCCCAGCCAGACGCTCACGCTACGCCTTCGGCGAGTACTTGGACGGGCACTTCGTCACGAGCGTGTCCTGCTTCGCGACGAAGACGCCGTTCCGGTAGCGACCGTCTACGACCACGTGCCGCCCGATCTTGAAGAGATCCGGGACGCTCCCGTGGTAGACGACGGGCACGGAGGCAGCCGCTTTGCCGCCGATGTCGACGACGGCGAAATGAAGCCCTGTCCTCGAGTAGCCGCTCCCGTGAACCGGGCCGACAACCTTGCCCACGAGCGAGACATTCCCGCGGTGGCCCGCGAGCTGGCTCGGGTTCAGCTGAGGAGTCCGCCCGCCGGCGATCGAGACGTAGAGGAGAAAGACGGCGAGCACGCCCGCCACCGACAACGCCAGAACGAGCCGAACGCTCCGGGAATTCCGGGCCACGCGGGAATTGTAGAGGGCTTCGGCTAGAACTCGCGGGCGGGCTCGGTGCGGCGCGCCGGGACGCGGTAGCCGTGCTCCTCGCAGAGGCTGCCGGGGTTGTCCTCGGTGAGCGCGTCGCAGTAGCCCTTCCCGTAGGCCGCACGCATGAAGGCGGCCACGACCTCGAGGTTCCAGTCACCGATGTCAGCCGCTTCCCGCCAGAGGTCGGTGAGGCGGAGGTCGATATCGAGCTCGAGCAGGTCGATGCGTGATGGGCGCTTGGCCATGCGCTGACCGTAGCTGGGAGGTCGGACGGCATAGGCTGCAGGCCGTGGCAAAGATCCGATTCGGCCCTGCACGCGTGCCTTCACGGAAGAGCCCGGACGAAGCGGTCGTGCTGCTTCAAGGGCGCGGTTTCACGACCTGCGAGATCGACTTCGAAGGCGGTTTTTGGATGGACTACCCCTGGGCACAGCGCTTCGGCGAGCTGGCGCGGAAGGCGAAGATCGTGCTTTCCGTTCACGCGCCGATCGCTGGCTTCATGGGCCACCTCGAGCGCGACAAGAAGTACCGGATGGCAGTCGGGATGCTCGACCATTCGGCCGGGATCGCGAAGACGGCCGGCGCCGAGCTCGTCGTTTTCCATCCCGGCTTCCTGCTCGGCCGGAAGCGGCCTGCGGCGCTCAAGGCCGTCTGTGACCAGCTCGCCGACCTACGCGAGCGCCTCGAGGCCAAGGACCGGGCGGTGCCGTTCGGCGTCGAGGTCATGGGCCGCGTCCGCGACCTCGGCAGCCTCGACGACGTGATCGCGATCACGAGTTGCTGCGGCTGGGTCCGCCCGGTGCTCGACTTCGCCCACATGCACGCGACCAGCGACGGCGCCTTCACTGACGTCGAGCCGTTCGCGGCCGCACTCGAGGCCGCCGACTCAGTGCTCGAGCCGAAGGCTCCGTTCCACATCCATTTCTCGGACATCGCCTACGCCAACCGCAATGAGACGAAGCACCTGCCGTACGGCGAGGGCACGCTGCGGGCGGACCCGCTGCGCAAGGCTCTCAGGCGATTCAGGCGCCCCGCAACGGTGATTTCGGAGTCGCCGGACCTCGAGTCGGATCAGGCTATCCGGGCGGCACTTGTCGCCTCGGCGAGGACCTCTTCGCGGCGCGCCTCGAACTCGGCTGCCTCGTCGTCTCGGCCGCGCTCGCGGAGGAAGTGAGCGAGAGCCCTGAGCGCTTCCCGCTGCCCGGAGCGGTGCTCTGTGGCAGCGATCGTCTCGTAGGCCTCCCGTAGCATCGCCTCGGCCTCGTCGTCACGACCCTGCGCTGCTCTCACGAGCCCAAGCGCCATCGTCGTTGTCGAGATCGAGGTGACGTCCTGCGGCCCCACGGTCTCACGAGCCGCCAGCGCAAGCCGTTCGGCCTCCTCTGTCCGACCCTGGTCGAGCAGGAGCTCGGCAAGCGCTCGTTGGCTCTCGCAGAGCGTCGCCCGGTCCTCCAGAGGCGTCAGGATGCGGATCGACTCCCGCCAGAGCCGCTCGGCCCGGGAGAGATCACCTTTCCGCCGCGCCGCCCAGGCCGCGAAGTTCAGCGTGCGGCCCAGCGACCAGGCGGCTCCGGCCTCGGCCAGATATTGCCGCGCGGTCTCGAGCGCAGCCTCGGCGTCGTCGAGCTCGCCGCGGTAGAGGTGGAGCTGGCCCGCGAAGCGAAGCGCCCGGCCCCTGGCCTCGGCGCTGCCGCTCTCCTCAGCCAGGAGGATCGCCTGCTCCACGAGCGGCTTGGCGCGCGCGAACTCGAGCCGTGCTAGATAGACGCTCGCGAGCTCGTCTGCCGCTTCGCTCTCGAAGTCCTTCCGGCCGGCCTCCCGGGCGAGATCGAGGGCCTCGCGCATCACCTGTTCCTCCTTGGCGAGGTCGCCGCGCATCCACGCGATCGTGGCGCGGGCCCTGAGGGCGCGGAAGCGGCCGGTGAGGTCCTCGTGCTCGAAGACGGCCAGCGCCTGGTCGATCATCTCCTCGGCGGCTTGCGCGTCCGCCTCCCGAAGCGCAATCGCCTCCGCCAGCGTCACGAGCGCCCGGCCCTGCGTCCAGCGATCGCCCTCCTCGATCGCAGCGGCGAGAACCTCCTCCATCTCTCGCGAGACGGCCGGGAGATCGCTCAGCCGATCGGCGGCGCGGGCAGCCAGATAGCGGCTCCGAAGCGTCGGCTCGAGCTCGACGGAGCGGACGAACAGCTGCCGCGCTGTGCGGTTGGCCTCGCGCGCAAAGGCCCGCAACCCGGCCTCGGCGAGCGCCTCAGCGGCCTCGCGCCGCAGCTCGACCGGAGCGGAGCCGTTCAACTCGGCGGACAGCGCGGCGGCCCGATCGAGATGGAACGCGCGGATTTCGAGCAACTCGTCGCCGGCGCGCTCCTTCAGCCAGCCGGCGAAGGCGGCGTGGTAGTCGGCGCGGGCGGACTTGGACAGACCGGTGTATGCCACGTCCCGGATGAGCACGTGCTTGAAGCGGTAGGCCTGCTCGCCGCGGATCGAGGAGCGTGGCTCGTCAAGCACGAAATCGCGCAGGAGCAGGTCATCGAGAGGCTCCTCCACCGACTCGAGCTCGGGCGACAGACGCTCGACCGCCGCCGGCCAGAACACGCGTCCGATCACGGCGGCGCGCTGCAGGACGGACTTCGCGTGCGGCGGTAGCCGGTCGATTCGGGCTGCGATCAAAGCCTGCACGGTGTCGGGGATCCGGTCGACAGAGTCCATGCCTTCCTCCGAGAGCATCCGGATCGTCTCCTCGACGAAGAGCGGGTTGCCCTCGGTCTTGTCGAGCAGCTCCTGACGCGCGCTCTCGGAGAGCTCGCCGCCGTCGAGCAGCGCCTCCACGAGCTGCTCGCTTTCGTCGCGGGGGAGCGCTTCGAGCTCGATCGCGGTCGCGCGGACTCGGCCCCCGCCCCAGCCCGGGCGCAGGTCGAGAAGCTCGGGACGCGCCAGGCAGAGCAGTAGCAACGGTGCCTCGCGTACCCAGGTCGCGAGATGCTCGATCAGCTCGAGCAGCGGCTCTTCCGCCCAGTGGATGTCCTCGAAAACGAGCACGAGCGGCTGTTCCTGCGCGACCCGCTGTGCCCACTCACGCGCCGCCCAGGCGATCTCCTGTGCGCTCGCCTCCGACTGGACCGCCTCGAGAACGCCCGAGGCCAGGCCGAGCAGGTCGGCCACCGCCTCGTCTTCGCAGAAGGCGCGGAGCTTCTCGATCGCGACGTCGAGCGGATCGTCATCAGCGATCCCCGCCGCGCACTTGACCATCTCGGCGAGAGGCCAGTAGGTCACGCCTTCGCCGTACGGGAGGCTGCGGCCCGGAAGCACGGTTGCGCCCTCGAGCGCCTCCGTGAACTCACGCGCAAGGCGGCTCTTGCCGACACCGGGCTCCCCGTAGATGGTGAACAGGTGCGCGCGGCCGTCCCGGAGGGCGCGCTCATAGGTGTTGGTCAGCAGATCGAGCTCCGCCTCGCGGCCGACGAGAGGCGCTTGCAGCGATCGCGGCCGTTGGCCGCCGCTACCGCCTGCACCGGTCGCGCGCCAGACCCAGATCGGTTGCGGAAGGCCCTTCGCCTCCACCGGGCCGATCTCGTCAACCTCGATCCGGCCGAGAGTGAGCCGGTGGGCGCCGGGGCCGAGAAGCAGCTGCCCGGGCTCCGCCGCCTGCTCGAGCCGCGCTGCGACCGTCACCGCCTCGCCGGTTGCGAAAGACGCCTCGCCGTCTTCCGCGACGATCTCGCCGGACTCGACCCCGATGCGGGCCTCGAGCTCGAGCTCCTCCACCGCATCGAGGATGGCGAGCCCCGCGCGGACCGCGCGCTCGGCGTCGTCCTCATGAGCCTGCGGGATTCCGAATGCGGCCATGACGGCGTCGCCCGCGAACTTCTCGACGATTCCGCCGTGCGTCGTCACGCAGTGGGAAACGCGGTCGAAGAACGTCTGCACGCGGCGGCGCACGACCTCGGGGTCCGCGCCCGTGAGCAAGGCAGTCGAGTCGACGAGATCGACGAACAGGACCGTAGCCAGCTTGCGTTCCACCCTCACAAGTCTAAGAACGTATCGCGAGCCCCTCAGCTTCCGCGGCGGTGGGTGATTGGCAAATCAGCCAGGTTTCAATTCAAACGCATATGCGTAAGTACTTGTAGAAGAGACTTGGTGAGGCCGCACCAAAGCACCCAAACCGGCAGAAAGCGACGCCTATGGCAGGCAAGTCCCAGGGGGTTGGGGAGGTGAGCGAGACGAAGCTCTCGCGCCGATCGGCGAACGCCTCATGGTGTCCGTCAAACAGGAGCGGCTCACAGGAAGGACAAAACGGTCTTGCGACCACGGGGGGACGAAGATGAAGAGGAGTGTGCTTCGCGCCGCGGGATTCGACCTGGCAAGGAGATGGCCCCGCAAACCGCGCATCGCCGGCTTGTTGCTGGCCGGATCCTTGATGCTCGGACTGATGTCAATCGGAGTGCAGCCGGTCGCGGCTTCGCCCGGAACGCTGGTAGTGGATGACGACGGAATGGGAACTGTCGGCGACTGCAACGCGACGACTTCGACCTTCGCGACAATCAACGCGGCCATAGCGGCGGCCAGTCCCGGGGACACGATCATCGTCTGTCCGGGCACCTACAACGAACAGGTAAACGTCGACAAGAACAACCTGACCTTGCTCGGCGCGCAGGCTGGCGTTGACGCACGGACGAGGCCGTTTGTCCCGGACCCGTCTACCCAATCGATCATCCAGCACCCTTGCGGGCCGGTGCAACTCACGGCCGACAACCTGGAGCTGAACGGCTTCACGATTCAGGGCTCCACGCTCCCTGATCCCTGCTTCCTCGCCGGGATCTGGTCGAACCCCGGTGGAACAGGGACGAACGGCGGCTTCAGGATCCTCTACAACATCGTCCAGGACAACATCTCGGGTATCGAGCTCGACTCCACGTGCGCGGCAACCTCCACGCTCGTCCAGTTCAACTTAATCCAGAACAACAGCCTTCCTGGACCCGGCTCCGGCAACGGCATCCAGACGAACTTCGGCCTCTGCAATGCGATGATCGATCGCAACAAGTTCTTCGGCCATGACAGCAGCTCGTTCCTGGTCGTCGCCCCGAGCTCGAACCTGAGCGTCACCAACAACGAGCTGGTCGCCGGAACAGCGGAGCGCTTCGTACTCGCGAGTGTCGACACCGCGACGATCAGCGGCAACCTCAGCACCGGATCGACAGGCACGTCAACAATCCGCCTGTTCGGTGGGGATTCGAACATCACGATCACCAGCAACACGCTGCTAAATGGGTTGCGAGGGATCCGAGTGGGCGATCCCTTCGGAATCGGCATCAATACGTCGATCGTCGCTCATCAGAACTGCATCAAGGGCAACTCGATCGCCGGAATGGAGGTCGAGCCCGGCGGCTATCCGATGACGCCCCAGCTGAATGCGGAGAACAATTGGTGGGGACACCCATCGGGCCCGATGGAAGTCCCCAGGAATCCGAGCGGTGCGGGCGACAAGATCATCGACTTGGACCAGAACGTCGACTTCATGCCGTGGTTGACGGTTCCGCCGCCGGCTCCCTGCCCAGCCGCGCCACCGCCGCCGAATACGCCCGGGAAGGTAACCGGTGGTGGACAGATCGACGGGGATCCGCTTTTCTCGCCCCTCGGGGATCTGATCTCGCTGCCGGCTCTCATGCCAAGTCTGTCCGGCTCCAACTCAAACTCCACCTTCGGCTTCGTGGCGAAATGCTGTGCGCCCTCAGGGAACCTCGAGTACAACGACCACGGAATGAATGTCCGGATCAAGGCCCAATCCATCAGCGGGCTGAACATCAGCAGCCCCGGTTCCTGCGCGTCGACACCCGGAAGCATGCACGCGACGTTCAGGGGCACAGCCTCGGTCATCCGGCCGACCGGCACGACCACGGAGCCGTTCACCGTGGATGTCGACGACTGTGGCGAGCCCGGAACCTCGGACACGTTCAGTATCAAGACCACGACATACTCGGCCGGGCCGACCACGCTGATCGGAGGAAACATTCAGATCCACAAGTCGTAAGAGGATGAGTCTTCGCTCAATGAAAGGGCCGGGCATGCCCGGCCCTTTCTCCTAGAGCCGACTAGCATCCTCCGTGTGCTCGATCCGAAGGTCTTCAAGGCCTACGACGTGCGCGGGATCTATCCGACGGAGCTCGACGAGGACGGCGCCTACCGGATCGGCCGCGCCTTCGTGGAGCAGTTCGAGCCGCACCGGATTGCCCTGGGGCACGACATGCGGGTCTCGTCTCCGGCGATGGCGACCGCCGTCGCTCGCGGAGCCAGCGAGGCCGGCGCTGACGTGCTCGATATCGGTCTGGTCGGGACGGAGATGCTCTATTTCGCCGTCGGCGAGCTGGAGCTGGACGGCGGCGTGGCCGTCACCGCCTCGCACAACCCGAAGGAGTACACCGGCCTGAAGATCGTCCGCCGCGGCGCGCTCCCGGTCGGCGGCGAGTCGGGCTTGCTCGAGATCCGCGACCGCGCCCTGTCCCTGCCTGACACGCCGGAGGGGGGATCGCCCGCGGGAAAGGTCGAGAGCTACGACATCTGGCCGCAGTACGTCGACCGTGTCCTCTCGTTCGTGGACACGGAAGCCATCCAGCCGCTCCGGATCGTGATCGACGCCGCGAACGGAATGGCCGGCGCGATGCTTCCGCCGGTCCTCGAGCGGCTGCCTCAGGTCGAGACGGTTCGCTACTTCTTCGAGCCGGACGGCACCTTCCCCAACCACCCACCGAATCCGCTCGAGCCTGAGAACCGCGAGTTCATCGTCGCAAAGACGCTCGAGGAGCACGCCGACTTCGGCGCCGCGTTCGACGGCGACGCCGACCGCTGCTTCTTCGTCGACGACACCGGCGAGTTCGTCCCAGGCGACTTCGCGACGGCGCTCTTCGCCGAGATCTTCCTCGAGAAGGAGCCGGGCGCCAAGATCATCTACGACGTCCGCGCGAGCTGGGCCGTTCCGGAGACGATCACTCGCGAAGGCGGTATTCCGCTCGTCAACCGCGTGGGTCATGCCTTCATCAAGCAGCGCATGCGCGAGGAGCATGCGGTCTTCGCGGGGGAAGTCTCGGGCCACTACTACTTTCGCGACTTCTCGCAGGCGGACTCGGGCGTGATCCCCTTCTTGCTCATGCTCGAGCTCGTCTCGAAGAGGGGCAAGAAGCTCTCGGAGATCCTGCGCCCGTTTCGCGAGCGCTACTTCCTCACCGGAGAGCTGAACACACCGGTCGGCGACGTCGCGCTCAAGCTCCAGGAGCTGAAAGAGCGTTTCGGCCGCGAGGGCAAGGTCAGCCACCTCGACGGCATCTCGATCGACGCCGACGACTGGCACATGAACGTCCGGCCTTCGAACACCGAGCCGCTCCTGCGCCTGAACCTCGAGGCGCGCTCCCCCGAGCTGACGGAGCGCAAGCGGGACGAAGTGCTCGCGGTGATCCGCGGATGAGGGCGCGTGAGCTCGGCATCACTCTCGGGGAGCTCGAGCCCGGTCCCCTGAACGCGATCACCGACGTCGAGGGCATCCGCGTCGGGCACTCCACCATCGTTCGCGGCGACGACGTCCGCACGGGCGTGACCGTGGTCGTCCCGGCTGAGCTTCCCGCCTTCGCCGCGCCGTTTCGGCTGAACGGAAACGGCGAGATGACCGGCCTCGAATGGGTTCGTGAGTCCGGATTCCTGACCACGCCCGTCGCGATCACGAACACGAACTCGGTGGGAGTCGTTCGCGACGCGCTCGTGGCCGCGGCCCTCGACGACCCGAGCCACGAAAGCCCCTGGTCGCTTCCGGTCGTGGCCGAGACGTGGGACGGGCGGCTGAACGACATCAACGGCTTCCACGTGAGCGCGGAGCACCTGCGCGAGGCGCTTTCGAACGCCGCAGGCGGAGCTGTGCCCGAGGGCAACGTGGGCGGCGGCACGGGAATGGTCAGCCACGGATTCAAGGGCGGAATCGGCACCTCGTCGCGAATCGTCGAGGAGGGGCACACCGTCGGCGTGCTCGTGCAGGCAAACCACGGTGCGCGCCGCCGGCTCATCATCGACGGCGTCCCGGTGGGCGCCGAGCTCGGCCCCGAGAGGATTCCGCTCCCGACAGGCGAGGAGAGCTCGTCGACCGGCTCGATCATCGTCGTCGTCGCGACGGATGCGCCACTGCTTCCGCACCAGTGTGACCGGCTCGCACGCCGGGCGGCGCTCGCCATCGGCCGCACAGGCGGCGCCGGCGAGACGTCGAGCGGCGACCTGGTCCTCGCCTTCGCGACCGGCAACCGCTCCCTCGAGAGCGACGGTGCGGTCGACGTGACGATGCTGGCCGAGAGCTCGATCAACCAGCTCTTCTATGCGTCAATCGAAGCGACCGAGGAGGCGATCGTGAACGCGCTGCTGGCCGCCGAGACGATGTCCGGCCGTGGCGCCACCGTGCACCGTCTCGACCCGGAGCAGCTGCGTGAGGTCATGCGCGCCCACGGCCGCGGCACCCGCTGAAGGGTCCGGCTACCCTCAGAGCCGTGCGCGTCTTCGGGGTTTCTTTTGGCATCGCGGCGCTGGCGGCATGCATCTTTGTCGTCCCGGCCGGTGCGAGCCGCAGGCTGACCGCGTCCGACCGGAGCGCGATCAGCGCAACCCTGGACGTCTTAGTCAATCACGCCGTCAAGAGGCAGGACGTCGGCGCGTCGTACGGAGTCATCGCACCCGAGCTCCGATCAGGGATGAGCCGCAAGGCGTGGTCGCGCGGGTCGATTCCCGTCTACCCATATCCGGCCCGTGGCCTGCACCACCCCTGGACGCTCGATTACGTGACGAACGACGAGGTCGGGGTCGACCTCCTGTTGCTTCCGCCTCGAGGGAGCAAGACGCTCGGGCCAATCGCCTTCAGGGTCTACCTGCGGCCGTCGCACGGCCGCTGGCTCGTCGACTCGTTCATGCCCGTCGCCACGTTCGCGCCTCTCGGCGCCAAGCCCAGGGTGAGGGCCCTTCCGGATTTCAGCCCCCAGCCGCAGGGCGACAGATCGAATCCGACAGGGCGCGGGCGAATCAGCAGCCTCTACATCGCGTTCCCGTTTGCCTTTCTCGGCCTCACCGTGCTCGCACTGGCCGTCTGGGGTCTCGTCAGAGCGGTCCGCAACCGACCGCGCAGAGGCAGCCTGCCGCCGTCTCCCATCCGAGATGCTTAGCATCCGAGCCGATGCAGCTCGAGCTCGGCCGCGTCACCGACCGTAAGCCTCCGTTCAAGTACGCGAGCCTCACGCGCGTCGGCTTCTCCGACACGGATGCGCAGGGAATCGTCTACTACGGCCGCTACCTCCCCTACTTCGACAGCGCCCGTGTCGAGTACCACCGCCACCTGGAGATGCTCGAGGCCACGCGAGGCGAAAACGAGTTCGTGATGCGGGCCTCGACCATCGAGTACCTCGCCCCCGCGCGCTTCGACGACCTGATCGAAGTCTTCATCCGCGTCTCTCGGATCGGCCGCACGAGCGTCACGTACGAGTTCGCGGCCTACCGGGTAGACGACGACGTCCTGATGGTGACAGCGAAACAGACCCTGGTTCTCGTCGACCTGTCCGAACGCAAGGCCTGCCCGGTCCCGGGCTCGTACCGCGAGAAGATCGCAGCGTTCGAGGGAGGGGATCTGGAGCAGTGAGCGACGCCGGCGCCGTCGAGGCGGTCGAGCGGCTACTCGATCGCGGCGGGGACGCGGATGACGTGCTCCGCGGAGTCGTCGAGCTCTTGCACGACGGGTTCGACCGGTACTCCTGGGTCGGGATCTACCTGGTCGAGGGCGAAGAGCTCGTGCTCGGGCCGTGGAAGGGACCCGAGGCGACGCCGCACGTGCGCATACCGGTAGGGCAGGGCATCTGCGGGGCCGCCGCCGCCTCGGGGCAGACTGAGGTCGTGGACGATGTGAACGCCGACTCCCGCTACCTCGCATGCTTTCCCTCGACGCGGTCCGAGATCGTGGTCCCCATCACCTACCAGGGCCGCGTCGTGGGCGAGATCGACATCGACTCGGACCGCCCTGCAGCCTT
>JBARRQ010000022.1:0-11392 GCA_049644305.1 Gaiellaceae bacterium | reverse complement strand
CGCCGCTCGAAGAAGTACGCCCGCGACCGGTGGCGGAGCAAGTTCCTGAGCGAGCACGCGCCTCTGCGGAGGTACGTGCTCCGCGAGCTCGAGCGGCGCGGGCCTCTTCTGTCCCGCGAGCTTGCGGAGGGACCGCGGCGGGCCGAGCAACATCGCTGGTGGGGAAGCCGGCTGACGCCGATGATGCTGGAGGTCCTCCACTCCTTCGGCGACGTCGCGGTCGCCGGGCGGCGAGGGGGCCAACGGCTCTGGGACCTCGGTGAGCGCTGGTACCCGAAGACCGAGACCGTCCGGCTCCGCGACGCGGAGCGGCACCTCGAGGAACAGCGGTTCCGCTCGCTCGGCGTCCGGCTCGAGAGAGGCGAATGGGTCGCTCATCCGGAGGTGCACGACGGGCCGGCCCCGGACCGGGTGACGCTCCTCTCGCCCTTCGACCGCCTCGTGCACGACCGCGACCGGGCCGAGGCGCTCTTCGACTTCCATTACCGACTCGAGATGTACGTGCCGGCCGCGAAGCGGGAGTACGGCTACTACGTCCTGCCGCTCCTCGTCGGCGACCGGCTGGTCGGGCGCGCCGAGCCGCGCTTCGACCGGAAGACCGGGAAGCTCGAGGTGCTCGGCGCCTGGGGCGACACGTCCCGACTCGGCGAGGCGCTCGACGATCTCGCGCGGTTCCTCGGCGCCGAGAGCGTCTCGTGATCCGGGAGGCCCGGCCGGACGAGGCCGAGCTTCTTGCCGGAATCCAGCGCGACGCCTCGGTCGCGGCGCTCGCGCACATCTACCCGCCGGAGCGCTACCCGTTCCCGATGGACGAGATCCGGCGACGCTGGGCTCAGGCGGTCTCGGATCCCGAGGTGACCGTTGTCGTCGCCGAGACGGACAGGCAGCCCGCCGGCATCGCCGGCTACCGCTCGGTGTGGCTCGACGGCCTGTACGTCTTGCCCGGGCTATGGGGCAGAGGCATCGCGGGCGAGCTTCATGACCACGTCCTCGATCAGCTTCGCGGCCTCGGCTCCGAACGCTGCCACCTCTGGGTACTCGAGGACAACCATCGGGCCCGACATTTCTACGAGCGGCGGGGCTGGCACGAGAACGGCGACACCCGCGTTGTTCCGTACCCGCCGAACCCGCTCGACGTCGGCTACACGATCGACCTCGAATCTAGACTGGCAAGCGCATGAAGAGGGTTCGCTTCGCCCCAAGCCCGACGGGCTCGCTACACGTCGGGAACGCGCTCAGCGCGGTTGCCAACCGCGCTTTCGGAGATTGGATGCTGCTGCGGATCGACGACACCGATCCGGCACGGAACGTCTCCGGAGGGGAGGAGCAGCTGCTCCGTGACCTCGAGTGGCTCGGGATCGAGTGGGACGAAGGGCCGGTGCGCCAGAGCGAGCGCCGGGAGCGGCATGTGGAGGCGGGCGAGGCGCTTGGCACACGGTTCGACGGGATCACGCTTCTGCGCGAGGACGGCACGCCGACCTACCACCTGGCGAGCGTCGTCGACGACATCGATTACGCGATCACCCACATCGTGCGGGGCAACGACCACCGTCCGAATGAAGATCTTCACCGCCGCTTGTTCGAGGCGCTCGGCGCGAAGCCGCCGGAGTTCGTACACCACGGCCTGATCCTCGGCGAAGACGGGAAGAAGCTCTCCAAGCGAGCCGAGGGAGCCACGGTCGCGTTGCTACGCGAGGGCGGCATCCCCGGCGAGGCCGTCCGCCGCTATCTCGAGGAGCTGGGCATCCCGAAGCACGACGTCCGCTACGACCTGACGCGGATCCGCCGTCTCGCGATCGAAGCGATTGCCGCGATGCCGGACGAGGAGCTGGCGGGGCACGCGCAAGCGCCGCTCGAGCTCGTTCCGGCGCTGCGCGGCGCGAGAGACCTGAGCGAGGCCCGCGACTACGCGTCGTCGATCTTGGAGCCGGCGGCGACACGCATCAACGCGCCAGAGACGCTCGAGCGCTTCCTCGAGCTGCTCCAGCGCGCGAACGGTGCCGCCGACCCGAAAGAGCTGCTGCGGGAGCTGAAAGCCGTCGGCGGCGACCTGCGCTCGCTTCGGCTCGCCCTGACCGGGCGCGAGCATGGTCCGGAGCTCTGGACGGTGATTGCCGCGCTGCCCACGGAAGAGCTGGTGCGCCGGGTCGACGCGGCCAAAGGGTGAGACGATTGGGCCCAGCCATTCGCGATCGAAAGGGTGGGATCCATGAAGGACTTCAAGGAGTTCTTGCTCCGGGGCAACCTGGTGGACATGGCGGTCGGGATCGTGATCGGGCTCGCGTTCGGCGCCGTCGTCGCAGCGCTGGTGGCCGACCTGATCACGCCGTTGGTCGCGGCCATCGGCGGCAAGCGGGACTTCTCGAGCCTCAGCTTCACGGTCAACAGCAGCCACTTCCTCTACGGGGCGTTCGTCAACGCGCTGATCTCGTTCGTCGTGATCGCGGCAGCGGTGTTCTTCCTCGTCGTCAAGCCCGTGAACGCCTTGCTGGCCCGGAGGAAGACCGAGCCTCCGGTGGACGAGCTGACGAGGCCGTGTCCGGAGTGCCTGAGCGAAGTACCGACCGCCGCGCGCAGGTGCGCCTTCTGCACGTCGGAGATCGGCGGGGCGACGGCCGGCTAGAAAACGGCTTGGCCGGAGACCTTCGTGAGGCTCCATAACACTGCGAGCCGGCGGCTGGAGGAGCTGCCGGCTCCGCCGGGGCCGGTGCGGATGTACTTCTGCGGGCCCACCGTCTACCAGCGGGTCCACGTGGGCAACGCGCGGCCGTTCGTGCTCTCGATGTGGCTCAAGCGCTGGCTCGAGCGCACCGGTTACGAGGTCAACCTGACCGAGAACATCACCGACATCAACGACAAGATCTATGCCGCGGCGCCGGGCGCGAGCGCGGAGCTCGCAGACCGTTCGAGCCGCTGGTATCTCGAGGACACCGAGGACCTGGGTCTGGGCCGGCCGGACCACGAGCCGAAGGCCAGCGAGACAATCCCGCAGATCATCGCCCTGATCGAGGAGCTGGTCGGGCGAGACGTCGCGTATCCCGCCGGCGGCGATGTCTACTTCCGCGTCTCCCGCTACCCGGAGTACGGCCGGCTCTCGGGCCGCTACGGCGACGAGGAGGCGGTCCGCAACCCGTCCGAGGAGGAAGAGGGGGCCGAGCTCAAGGAAGACCCGCGCGACTTCGCGCTCTGGAAGGCGCACAAGGAAGGCGAGGACACGTGGTGGGAGTCACCCTGGGGCCCCGGACGGCCGGGCTGGCACATCGAGTGCTCGGCGATGGCCGAGGCGTTCCTGGGACCGGTGTTCGAGATCCATGGAGGAGGAATCGACCTCGTCTTTCCGCACCACGAGAACGAGGTCGCACAGTCGCGGGCGGCCGGGCGCGAGTTCGCGCGGATCTGGATGCACAACGGGATGCTGCGGCTGGCCGGGGAGAAGATGTCGAAGTCGCTCGGCAACATCGTCTCGCTGCGCGAAGCGCTCGACGCCTGGGGCCGCGAGACGCTGCTCGTCTACTTCCTCGGGGGGCACTGGCGCAAGCCGCTCGACTTCTCCGACGACGCGCTCGAGCAGGCGGCCGCGCAGGCGGAGAGCTTCCGCAACGTCTTCCGGTCCGAGTCCGAGCCCGTGGGGACCTGGGAGCCGTTCGCTACCGCCCTCGAGGACGATTTCAACACGCCGGAGGCGCTTGCCGTGATGCACGGCTGGCGCGACCACGAGCTTCTGCGACGGGGACTGGAGGTCTTCGGGCTCGACTCGCTCGCAGATTCCGCCGCCGCGCCGGCCGAGCTGGAGGAACTCGCGCGGCGGCGTGCCGAGGCGCGCCAACGAAGCGACTTCGACGAGGCCGACCGGCTCCGCAGTCAGATCGAAGTGGCCGGGTGGGAGGTGCGCGACGTCGAGGCCGAGCCGGGGTTCCAACTCGTACCGAAGCGGTGACGTCGGAGCTCGTCTACGGGCGCCGGGCAGTGCGGGAGCTTCTGCGTGGGCCGCGCGAAGTGCTGGAGCTCTGGGCGACCGAGCGTGCGCTGAAGTCGGAGCCGTGGCTCGGGGAGAGCGGCGTCCGTGTTCAGCGAAAGCCCGAGCGGGAGCTGACGGCCAAGGCCGGCACCGCCGACCACCAGGGGGTGCTCGCCCGCTGCGAGCCGTATCGCTATGCCGACGCCTACGAGCTCGCCGCCGGGCCCGCGCCCCTGCTCGCCGTGCTCGACTCGGTCACCGACCCGCGTAATCTCGGTGCCGTCTGCCGCAGCGCGGAGGGGGCGGGGGCGAACGGAGTCATCCTGCCCGCGCACAACTCGGCGCGGGTGACGCCCGCCGTCTGCCGCGCCTCGGCGGGCGCGGTCGAGCACCTGCCGGTCGCCGTGGTCAAGAATCTCGCGCGCTACCTGAAAGAGGTCAAGGGCCAGCAGCTCTGGGTATGGGCAGCCGACGGTGGCGCGAAGAAGACGATGTGGGATGCGGACCTCACCGGCGGCATTGCCTTCGTCTTCGGGGCCGAGGGCAAGGGCCTGCGCCCGCTCGTCCGCCGCACCTGTGACGACGCGGTCGCTATTCCCCTGGCCGGGCGAGTCGAATCGTTGAACGTGAGCGTCGCCGCGGCGCTCCTCCTCTACGAGGCAAGGCGTCGGCGTGGCTGAGCCGACCCTCTACCTCTTCGACGGCTACAACCTGCTCCACGCGGGGCCGTTCGAGGATCCGCGCGAGCTCGTCGACCGGCTCGCCAGCTTCGTCGCGCTCCACGGCGCGCGGGGCGTCGTCGTCTTCGACGGGGTCGGCGAGGAGCGGAAGCACGGTCCGCTCGAGGTGCGCTACGCACCACACGCGGACGCGCTGCTCGAACGCCTTGCTGCCGAGCACCGCTCGACCGAGGCCGTCTGCCTCGTCTCGTCCGACTCGGCCGTCAGAGGCACATCGGGCCAGGAAGTGCAGAAGCGCAGCTCGAGGACGTTCCTCGCGGACCTCGAAGAGGCCAAGCATGGCGAGGACAAACCTTCGCGACTTGCTGATCGCGTGGACGAAGAAACGCGAAAGCGCCTTGAGAAGCTGCGCCGAGGCCAAGGGACCGATTAAAAAAGACTAACCGCAAGGTCTTGAAACATTGTTGGGACCTTGCTATCTTGATCCTCAACTTCAGGGTGAGGCTCGTGCAGCTCGCCCGCCGTCAGCGAGGGGGAAGCCGTGCCCGCTCGACCTGCCCAGACGCTCCACACGCCGCAAAAGCTCCAGCGCGAGCTGGCGGACCTGCAGCTCGTGATGCGCGCCCGCAACGGAGACCAGCACGCGCTCGACGCGCTCATGCGCAGGTACGCCGGCTTCGTCCGCCTCAAGGCGAGCTCGTACTTCCTCGCAGGCGGCGATTCCGAGGATCTGATCCAGGAAGGCCTGATCGGTCTCTACAAGGCCGTGCGCGACTTCCGCGCCGACAAGGAGACGTCGTTCCGTAGCTTCGCGGAGCTGTGCGTGACACGCCAGATCATCACCGCGATCAAGACCGCGACCCGCTTCAAGCACGCGCCGCTCAACACCTACATCTCGTTCAGCCACACCCCGGCCGGCCAGGAGTCCGAGGGTGACTGCACGCTCGGCGACGCGCTGCCGGGACCGAATGTCGACGACCCCTCCATCTGCGTGATCTCGACCGAAGAGCTCCAGAGTCTCGTCTTCACGCTAGGCACCGGTCTGTCGAAGCTCGAGGCCGACGCGCTCAAGCTCTACCTGGAAGGGGAGTCGTACGAGGAGATGGCCGAGCGCCTCGGTTGCGACACGAAGACGATCGACAACGCCCTCCAGCGCGTGAAGCGCAAAGTCCTGGCGCACCAGCAGACGCGCCAGGTGCTTCAGTAGCGTCCTCAAGCCGCTTCGACGCTACGCTGAGTCTGCGCCGGAGTAGCTCAGCTGGACAGAGCAACGGATTTGTAATCCGTAGGTCGTGGGTTCGAGTCCCACCTCCGGCTCTGATCAGACGAGTGCCTGGATCAGATCTGCGGCTTTGACCGTTCCAGGGTGGGCCTGGAGGCGCGTCGAAGCTTCTTGGAGGCGGTGTTCGTCCTCGGCGAGGAGCCGGTCGATCGCCCTGTGCAGCTCCGCGTCCTCGAACTCGTAGGCCGGCAGGCGCACGCCGAAGCCCACCTCCTCGACGCGCTGGGCGTTGTCGTACTGGTCCCAGAAGAGCGGCAGGACGATCATCGGCTTGCCGAAGTGAATCGACTCGGTGACGGTGTTGTTGCCGCCGTGCGTGATGACCAGGTCTACGTGGGGGAGGATCGCCGGCTGTGGCAGGAACTCGGCGCCGGTCATGTTCGGCGCGAGCTCGATCAGCTCGTGCTGCGGGCCCTTGCTGACGACGTAGCGGTGCGGGGTCTCTGCGAGCGACGCGACGAGCCGGTTCATCAGGTCCACATCCGCCGAGCCGAGGCTGCCGAGGCTGACGTAGACGAGGGCGCCTTCGCCGGGCGGCGGCTCGAACTCCTCGTCCAGCCGCCGGACGCACGAATCGAGGCGGTGCACTGTCGGCCCGAGGGGACGTGAGCGGTCGTAGTCAGCTTCTGCCGGGTAGAGGTAGATATTGAGAACCGGCGACTGGTGGATGAACTCACCGTCGGGCAGCGGTGGCGCCCCCCGCTCCTGGCAGAAGGTCGAGAACCCGGCCCGGAGCGGCTCGTGCAGCTCGCGGTAGCGGCGCCTGAACTCGTCCCAGCCGGAGCGATCGCCGGTCGGATAGCCGGAGAACGGCGGCGGCAGCCGGGGATCCTTCAGCTCGAGCGGATTGCAGGAGACGATTCGCACCCAGGGCCTGCCCGAGGCGACGACAGCCGGGAAGCCAACCACGTTGTCCTCGACGATCACGTCGGGCTCGAGCTCGCCGAAGATCTCCCGGAGCCGTTCGTCGACGTAACGGGCCCCGTCGACCAGCTCCTGCCAGACGGGCAGGATGAATGTCTCGAGTTGCTCGATCGTCGGCTTGCGGAACTCGGGCGCGGTGTCGCGGACGAAGTCCTTCCAGAACTGTCCGGGCGCCTCCTGGACCTCCGGCGGGGGCTTCAGCCGCATCAGCGCCTCCTCGAAACCCTGCGCCTCGAGAGTCCCGGCGAACGACTCCTCGACCACGAAGACGACCCTGGCACCGCGCTCGAGCAGCACGCGCCCGATGCCGACGCAATTGTTTGTGGGCCCGAAGGCGCCTTCGGGGAAGAAGACGACCGTCGGTTTTCTCACGCGAGCGCGCGCTCGAGATCGGCCCAGAGCCGGCCGGCGTCTTCGAGGCCGACGCTGAGGCGGAGCAAGCCTGCGGGGACGCGGTCGCCCTCCCAGCGCGCGCGGCTCTCCAGCACCGACTCGACGCCGCCCAGGCTCGTTGCGTTGGTGATCGACCGGAGAGAAGTCTCGATCTTTCGCGCCGCCTCGGCATCCGCGACATCGAACGAGAGCAGTCCGCCGAACCCGGGGTAGCGGACGAGCTCGACCGCGGGATGGCTTCGCAACCGCTCGGCGAGCTCCTTCGCGGTCGCGGTGATGCGCTCCATCCGAACGTGCAGCGTCTTCAGGCTGCGGAGCAGCAGCCAGCAAGGATCCGGCGCGGCCACGATTCCGGTGCGGCCGCGGAAGGAGCGCAGCTGCTCGGCGTCGTCCGGGGCCCGGCACACGACCGCGCCGAGCAGGAGGTCCGAGTGGCCGCCGAGGTACTTGGTCGCGCTGTGCACGGCGAAATCCGCTCCGTGCTCGAGCGGTCGCAGGTAGACGGGCGTCGAAGCAGTCGAGTCGACGACGACCGGGGCCGGCGAGGCGGCGGCGGAGTCCAGATCCGGCATCGTCAGGAACGGGTTCGACGGCGCCTCGAGCCAGACAAGGTCGACTCCGTCCGGCGGGACGCCCTCCTGGTCGAACTCCACGAAGCGCACGCCCCACTTTTCGAGAGCGCCGAAGAGCAGCGCGGTTCCGTAGTAGCCGCCCTCCGCCAGCGCGATCGTCTGCCCGGGCTCGAGCAGCGCCAGCACGAGGGCGGTGATGGCACCGGATCCTGAGGGAAAGAGGAGCGCCTCGCCGCCTTCCAGCTCCCCCAGCGCCCGCTCCGCGGCGACCCCCGTCGGGTGGGAATAGCGCTGGTAGTAGTAGGCACCGGGCTCGCCGTGCTCGTACGGCCAGATCGTCGAGCGGTCGAGTGGCTCCACGGCGCCACTCTAGACCGGTGGGCGCCGACCCTCAGGGCGTAGTCTCTGGCCGTGCGCGTAGTAGCGGCAATCGCCGGCGTGATCCTGATCACGCTGATGCTTGCGGAGTTCTTCGTCACCTTCATGCTGCCGCGGCGCGTCCGGCGCGACCCGCGCATCGCCCGCGGGCTGATCAATGCGCTCTGGCGACCCTGGCGAGCGTTCGCGCGGCGGCTTTCGCCCGGATCGGCCGATACCGTGCTCGGGTTCTACGGGCCGCTCGCGCTCCTGTTCGAGCTCCTGACCTGGACCGTCGGCCTGATCGTCGGTTTCGCGCTACTCGACTGGGCCTCTGTCGGAGGCCGGTTCGGCCGGGGCCTGCTCTTCAGCTCGGGGCTTTTCCTGAGCGCTACGGGCGTTTCGGGCTCGACGCTCGTGCACGTGATCGCACTCTTCGAGGCGGCGACCGCGATCGGCGTCCTCTTCATCGTCATCGGCTATCTGCCGGCCGTTTACGGCTCCTTCTCGAGCCGCGAGATCGCGGTCTCACAGCTCGCCACGCGTGCCGGCTCGCCTCCCTCGGCGGGAGCGATCCTGCTCCGCGCTGCCGGCCGCCAGCGCTGGCGTGAGCTCGAACAGGATTTCCGCGCCTGGGAGGCCTGGTCGGCAGAGCTGATGGAGACCCACCTGGCCTACCCGGTGCTCGGGTTCTATCGGTCGCAGCACCTCCGCCAGAACTGGCTCGCCGCGCTCACGACGATGGTCGACGTGGCGGCGTTCGTCACGGCCGTCGAGGCGGATGACGAGGTCGAGGCAGCCGAGCTGACCTACGCGATCGGGCAGCATGCACTGGCCGACTTGGCGCTCCAGTACCGCGTGAAGCCCGGGCCGGCAGACCGTCTTTCGGATAGCAAGTTCGACGAGCTCTACGGGCTCCTCGAGGACGCTCTCGAGCGCCCCGTCGGACGGGGCGCGGCGCTCCAGCGGCTCACCGAGTTGCGGCGCGCTTACGAGCCGAAGGCTCAGGGGCTGTCGGCCTTCCTTGCCCTTGACCTCCCGGCGTGGATGCCGGCGGACGCAGAACGGGAGGGGCTACTGAGGCTCCCCGGCATCCGGGTCGGCCGCGATCGTCACGACCTCGTCGGCTAGCTGCCGGCCGGCTAGAGCTCGCCCTGCGCCGTGCGCGGCTTTGGCACAGCCCTGGGCTTCTTCGCCGGCGCTTTCACCGTGGCGGAAGTCTTCTTTGCCCTGGACTTCGCGGGCGCCTTCGCCGGGGGCTTCGCGGGCGCCTTCGCGGCGGCGCGAGCCGGTGTTCGCCGGCGACGACGCTCCGGCTGCGGCTCCTCCGCGACTTCTCCCAACTCCGGCCAGACCCGGTTCTTGCCGCCCCGCTTCGCTTCGTAGAGCGCCTCGTCGGCTGCGGCGATGAGCTCTTCGGCGCGCGGAAGCTCGTTCTTGACGGCGGCGCCGAAGCTCGCGGTGAGGGTTATGTGCGTCCCGTCTGAAAGCTCGACCTGCTCGTTCATGAACGCCTTGCGGAGACGTTCTGCGAGCTGAATCGCTCCCTCGAGATCGGTCTCGGGAACGATCACTGCGAACTCCTCGCCTCCATAGCGGGCGGCCAGGTCGACCTGGCGTACGTTGTCGGCGAGGATTTGCCCGACTCGGCGCAGAACCTCGTCGCCCAACTGGTGCCCGTGGCGGTCGTTGACCGCCTTGAAGTCGTCGATGTCCGCCAGGATCAGCGCGAGTGGATCGCCGACCCGCTCGGCCCGGCGCCACTCCAGCGCCAGCTCCTCGTCGAAGGTCCAGCGGTTTCCCAGTCCCGTAAGCGAGTCCGTCGAGGCCTGGGATGCGAGGCGCCGGAAGTCGCCGAGGGTGCGGAGAATCGGTCCGCCGAAGAGAAGGCCGACGAGCAAGAGCAGGGCGAAGGAGCCCATTGCCGCGTAGAGGACATGCTGTTGATACGGGCTCACCGCGGCGGTGATCGAGTCGTTCGACCTGACCGCAAGGAGGTTCGTTCCGGGCGCGTTTGGCACCGGTCCGAGGATGCCGCGATAACTCTTGCCGGAGAGGTGCACGGTCTTGCCTACGAGCTGTGCCCGTTGACCCGAGCCGAGCACGTACCCTGATCGCACCAGGAGCAGGCGATCGCCCTGGGCACGCGGAGATGCACGCAGAAGGTGGGTCGCCAGCCCCGGGTCGAGCGGGACGGTGGCCACGACTCGGCCGAACTGCACCCCGTTGAGCATCAGGGAGACCGGCCTGGTCAGCGCCGCTTTCGCCTGCCTGCCGGCCACTCGGCGCCCGTGCAGGTAGAAGACCATGCCGGGGTTCTGCCTGGCCAGCCGCGCGAGCACGGCACGGTCACCCGTGAGGAATGCCCGCTGGAGAGTCAGCGAGTTCGAGAGATCGGTCGCACGCGTCGAGGCGTCGTCCGCGCGACCGCGGAGGTCGTCACTCGCGGCCTGAAGCTCGGTGCGAAGTGAGACGTCCGCATGGGTTCGCTCGTTGCGCAGCGCGTTCGCGTCCAGGATGCGGACGGTCGCGATGACGGGAATGCCGGCCACGATGAGGAGGCCGGCGAGAAGCTGGAGCCCGGACCGGCGTGTTACCGAGGGCTTCGCCTGCCGCCGGGCCGAAGAGGCCTGCTGCTCGGCAGGGGTAGCGGCTGAGGCCGCAGAGCTCATGTGAGCCTGTATCGGCGGCGAGAGCGGGCCGCTTAAGCGGGCTGGTGGCGCGAACGAGGGAACTCAGAACTCAGAACTCGACGTCCAGCGGGCCTGACTCCGTCGCCATCCCCTGGGACGTCCACCACGTCATCGTGTTCGGGGTGTTTTGGTGGTGTGCCTTGCCCGAGGGCGTGCCGAGGACGATCGTGACGGTGTTCCCGCTCAGGGTCATCTGCGAGCCCGTGAAGTCCATCGAGGTGCCGTTCGCGTACTTGCCGTTCAGGTCGATCACTCCGAGGCCTACGAGGATCGAGTCGTCGGAGGCGTTGTGGACCGTGAGTGCGTCGTTTTGCCCGTTGCCCTGAATCCGCACCGTCACCGCGACAGCTGAACCGTCCCACCCGGAGAGGATCAGGTCGGGGTTGACCGCGCCGCCGTATGTGAACGTCACGACGTCGCCGGTCTCGGCCAGGCCGGCGGTGCCGCCGTTGTCGATGGCCTGCACGTCGCTCGGCCCAGGCAGCGTCGTTGGAGGCGGCGGAGGCGGAGGCGGAGGTGGAGGTGGAGGTGGG
>JBARRQ010000021.1:0-2148 GCA_049644305.1 Gaiellaceae bacterium | reverse complement strand
AGTCGTAAAGCTGACTCAGCTCGTCGTCTCGGCCGAGAAGCTCGGCGACTCCCGAGTCAGCGCGGGCGCTAGTCAGGTCGATCTCCGCCTCCTCCTCCGCCGGCAACGGTATCGACGGTAGTGGCAGTGGGTTCAGTCGAATGACTCAAGCGAGGCCCCGGGCTTGGGCCTATCGTCCCGCCTGGCGGATGAGCAGCGACGTGATCATCGGGCACGACGGGAAGCCACGTTGCGCCTGGGCGGGCGCCGGCGATACCGCCTTCGGCCGGTACCACGACGAAGTCTGGGGTTCCCGCACCTACGAGGAGTCCGCGATGTTCGAGGCGCTCACCCTGGGCGTGTTCGAGGTCGGGCTGAGCTGGTCGATCGTGTTCGGGAAGCGGGATGCGTTCCGGAAGGCATTCCGGGGCTTCGACGTCGCCAAGGTCGCGGCGATGACCGCACGGGACGTCGACCGGCTGGTTCAGGACGCTTCGATCATCCGTAACCGTGGCAAGATCCAGGCGACTGTCGACAACGCCCGCGCGATGATGTCCGCGTCGCCGAGCCTCGTGGCGCTCGTGAAGTCCTACGAGATCACCCGCAAGCGGGCACCGCGGTCCGTGGCCGACCTACCCAAGTCGACCCCCCAGGCGGAGGCGTTCGCGAAGCAGTTGAAGTCGCAGGGGTACCGCTTCGTGGGGGCTACGAGCGTGTACGCGTTCATGCAGAACGTCGGCGTGGTCAACGACCACGTCCATGGGTGCTTCCGCGCGACCGACTACCCCGCTACGGCCCGCAGCCGTTGAAGATCGCAATCCGTTGAAGCCGGCATCGGTGACGCACGACACGGCTCTCCGGCTCGGGGCAGCAAACGGGGCAGCAAACGCCCAAACGGCGTGAAGGAGTATCCCGACGAGCCGCCGAGACGGCTCGAACGCCGCATCGACAGAGCGATCGCGCGTTGATCGTCGTCGACGTTGCGATGGTCGAAGTGGCCTGTCACGCCGGAGGTCACGGGTTCGAGTCCCGTCGCTCCCGCTTTCGAACCGCGTTTGCCGGCTAGCGGGCCCGGCCACGCCGCGGCGGGTGCGAGCAAATCCTCACGAACTCGACGTTTCGCCTGCAAGCCGCGTGAAGCGCACCGCGATCGCCTCGAATCTGCTGCGCAGGCCTGGGACGTGACGCGGCGCCGCGCGCGGTCGCGCGAGTGGGCGACAGGCGAGGCCGATCGCGACGGCAACGAGATGGCCGAAGTCGGTAAACGTGTGGGAGAGCGCCGCCGCCGCAAGCACGTAGCCGAGCAGCACAGTGAGGTAGAGGACTCGCTGTCGCGGGCCGAGCAGGTAGCTGGCCAGCGCGGCGACGGCTACGAAGCCATAGCTGGCACCGACATCGCGTTCCAAGGAAATGCTCGACGGCACTACCCCGAGCCGAAGCGCGATCCAGAGACCGCCCGCGACGACCAGGGTCGCCCCCACATGTCCGGCCCCGAACGCGAGTGCCACGCGCCGCCCGCCGAGGCGTCGCTCCACGGGCACGAGAACGGCTGCGAAGAGCGTGGCCCAGAGCGCGAGCTCCGGCCATCCGCTCGTCCAGAACACGCTCCCGACGAGGACGCGCACTGGGTCATGAGCGAGCTGGTGCAGGTTCGTGCTCAGCTCAAGGAGTAGCCGATCGTCGTTCTGTGCGCTCTCACTGCTGAGGAGACCCGTCGTCGCGATGAGCACGAGCAGGTAGGCAAACGTGAGCGGGGCAGAGCGAATCGCGCGCCCCGCGCAGTGCAGCGCCCGGCTCCCCGCACAAGGAGTACCGCTGCCGAGTACTCGCGGGATCGCGGTCATCACAGCGAACCCGCACCGGAGAGAGAGTCGACAGCGAGCGCAAGCCACGCGGGCGCGTGCTGTTCCCAGAGTGCCATCGAGTGGCCGCCGGGGTAGACCCGGAAGAGGTGCCCGACACCGGCCACCGTGAGCGCCCGCTGCAAAGAGGTGTTCGCGGCAACGAAGGTCGGGTCGGACGCGCCGACGTAAAAGGCGAACGTGGTGGGGTAGCGCTCGAACTGTTTCGCGAGCCTCGGCACGAGCGCCTCGACGCTCGCGTAGGCGTTCGCCGCACGGGAGCCGACCGAGCGCGCCTTCGTTCCGGTCGGATCGGTTGGGTGGAAGT